>NZ_JAFBBR010000001.1:1272480-1590600 GCF_016907295.1 Microbacterium dextranolyticum | reverse complement strand
GAGTTCGGGCACGTAGACGTAGACGAGGGCCCCTCGGTGGGATGCCGCGAGCGCGGCGGCCGTCTCGAGCCGTTCCTCCACGCTCGCCGCCGCGACGAATTCCGCCCCCCGCTGGATCGCGCGGGTGAATCCCGAGTCCCGGTACAGCGCCTTCGAGACCACGTACACCGGACGCCCGGCGGCCGCTTCCCGCTCGAGCAGGGGCTGTGCCCGCTGCCACGTCAGGGGATCGAGTCCGTCGGTCTCCCACCCTTTGAGCTGGTTGGGCGCGCGCAGAGTTCCGGGGATCCGCGCGCGGTACCCGACGATGCCGTGCACTCCGGCATCCACGCCGGTCAACAGGCTGGTCAGCGCGGTCGCGGTCGTCGCGGGGAACACGGTCCGCGCCGCGTCGCGCTTCGTCATCGCCGACGTGAGGAAGCGAGCGTGTCCCGCGCGGGCGGAGAGATTCGCACGGCCCAGGCCGTCGATCACCACGAGGACAGCCGAGCCGACGGCCGGAAACCACTCGCCGTCGCCGGCGAGAGAGCGCAGCAGCTGCGGCACGACACCGGTGAGGCTCCGGGCTCCCGGCGGGTCCACGGGTAGGCTGAGTGACATCGGGGCCAGTCTCGCACACGGCGGACGGGGCCCCGTTTCCGTCACGTCACACATCACCGGGGGCATCCGAACTCCATGGCAGCTGCGCGCACCGAGCCGATTCCCGAGAGCCAGGGTCGCATCGAGGAGGTCGACGTCTCCGCGGAGATGCAGGACTCGTTCCTCGAGTACGCGTACTCCGTCATCTACTCGCGCGCCCTCCCCGACGCCCGCGACGGCTTGAAGCCGGTTCAGCGGCGCATCCTGTTCCAAATGGCCGACATGGGCCTGCGTCCCGATCGGGGCCACGTCAAGAGCGCACGCGTCGTCGGCGAGGTGATGGGAAAGCTGCACCCGCACGGCGATTCGGCGATCTACGACGCCCTGGTCCGCCTCGCGCAGCCGTTCGCCCTGCGTGTTCCGCTCGTGGACGGACACGGCAACTTCGGTTCGCTCGACGATGGTCCCGCAGCGGCGCGATACACCGAGGCGCGCCTCGCGCAGGCCGCTCTCGCTCTCACCGAGAATCTCGACGAGGACGTCGTCGACTTCGTCCCCAACTACGACGGCCAGTTCCAGCAGCCTGCGGTGCTCCCCGCCGCCTTCCCGAACCTTCTGGTCAACGGGGCGACGGGCATCGCCGTCGGCATGGCGACCAACATGGCGCCGCACAACCTCATCGAGGTCGTCGCCGCCGCCACCCACCTCCTCGAGAACCCCGAGGCGACCACCGCCGAGCTGCGGGAGTTCGTTCCCGGTCCCGATCTTCCCGGCGGCGGCATCATCGTCGGTCTCGACGGCATCGCCGACGCGTACGAAACGGGTCGCGGCACCTTCCGCACCCGCGCGAAGACGTCGATCGAGTCGCTGGGGCCCCGTCGCACCGGCATCGTGGTGACGGAGCTGCCGTACATGGTCGGCGCCGAGCGCGTGATCGAGAAGATCAAGGATGCCGTGGGCGCGAAGAAGCTCACCGGGATCTCCGACATCAACGACCTGACCGATCGCAACCACGGACTCCGGCTCGTCATCGGCATCAAGACCGGATTCGACCCGCAGGCGGTCCTGGAGCAGCTGTACCGGCTCACCCCCCTCGAGGACTCGTTCGGCATCAACAACGTCGCCCTCGTCGACGGACAGCCCCAGACCCTCGGCCTCAAACCGCTGCTCCGGGTCTACCTCGACCACCGTATCCAGGTCGTCACCCGACGCAGCCGTCATCGCCTGGCCCGCAGACGCGAGCGCCTGCACCTGGTCGAGGGGCTGCTGATCGCGATCCTCGACATCGACGAGGTCATCCAGGTCATCCGAGCCTCGGATGACAGCGAAGAGGCCCGCACGCGCCTCATGAGCGTCTTCGACCTGTCGCAGCTGCAGGCGGAGTACATCCTGGAACTGCGCCTGCGGCGCCTCACGAAGTTCTCGCGGGTAGAACTCGAGGCCGAGCGCGACACCCTGAAGGCCGACATCGCGGCCCTCGAAGAGCTGCTCGGCAGCGATGCGCTGCTGCGTGCGCAGGTCGCACGCGAGCTCGATGCCGCCGCCGAGACGTTCGGCACGCCGCGTCGCACCCTTCTGCTCAACGGCGGTCCCGTCGCCACGCGCACGCGCTCGGCGGCGCCGGCCGACCTTCAGATCGCCGACGCACCGTGCCGCGTCTTCCTCTCCGCCACGGGGAGGATGGTGCGAGCGGAGCTCTCCCCCGACGGCGGCGTCGTGGCACCGACGCGAAGGGCGAAGCACGACGGCATCCGCGCCGCCGTGGACGCCAGCACCCGAGGCGACCTCGGCGCCGTCACGACAGCCGGGCGTCTGGTTCGGTTCTCTCCGGTGGATCTGCCCTCTGTTCCCGCCAACGCGGTCCAGCTCGCCGCGGGGGTGCGCGCCGATCAGTACCTCGGGCTCGCGTCCGGTGAGCACGTCGTGACGATCGTCCCGCTCGGGCACGACGTCATCGCCCTGGGAACGGCGCAGGGCGTCGTGAAGCGCGTCGCGGCATCCGAGTTGCCCCCCGGCAAGCACGAGGTCGAGATCATCGCCCTGAAGCCCGGTGACCGGGTGATCGGTGCGGGTCTGAGCCGAGACGGCTCCGAGCTCGTCTTCGTCGCCTCCGACGCGCAGCTGCTGCGCTTCGACGCCGATGCGGTGCGCCCGCAGGGCCGCGCGGCCGGGGGCATGGCGGGCATCCGGTTGGCGACGGGCGCCGAGGCGATCTACTTCGCTCCCGTCCGCGGCGACGCGGCCACCGTGGTAGTCACGGTCGCCGGATCGACGCGTGCCATCGCCGGGACGGATGCCGGCAGCGCGAAGGTCTCCACGTTCGACGAGTTCCCCGCGAAGGGGCGGGGAACCGGCGGCGTTCGCGCTCAGCGCTTCTTGAAGGGCGAGGATGCCCTCGCCCTCGCCTGGGTGGGCGTCGAGCCGCGCGCCGTCGGAGCGGACGGGTCGGTGCGTCAGCTGCCCGAGGTCGGTGCCAAACGCGACGCGTCGGGGCACGCGCTCGACGCCGTCGTCGGCGCGATCGGCACCGTCATCGCCTGAACAGTCGGTCAGGTCAGGTCAGGTCAGCGAGACGAGTCCGAGCTGCGTTGCACGGATGAGCACCTGGATCCGGTCGCGCACGCCCCACTTGGCGGTGATCCGACCCAGATGCGACTTGACGGTCGCCTCGGACACGAACATCGCACCGGCGATCTCGGCGTTCGACATGCCCTGCGCGAGAAGGGTGACCACCTCGAGCTCTCGCTCGGTCAGCTCTTCGTCGCGGCCCATCGTGCGGGTGCTCTGATGCTGCCCGTTCTGCACCGATGAGACGAGCTCTTTCGCGACCCGGGGAGAGAGCACGTAGCCACCCTCGTGCGCGAGCCGTGCCGCGTCCAGGATGCGATCGGGCGACGTGTCTTTCACGAGGTACCCGGATGCCCCGGCACTCAGCATCGGGACGATGACACGCTCGGCCGAGAACGTCGTGAGGGCGACGATCTTGATGCCCGGGAACTCGCGTGTCAACCGCGACGTCGCCTCGATCCCGTCCATCACCGGCATCTGCACGTCCATCAGCACGACATCGGGGTGAGTCGCGCGCACGACCGTGATGGCATCGGCGCCGTTGTCGGCCTCGCCGACCAGCTCGAATCCGTCCGAGGACTCGAGGAAGACCCGCAACGCGGCTCTCACCAATGACTCGTCATCGACGATGATCACGCGGATCGTTTCACTCACGTCGCCATCTTACGAAGGTCCACCGTCCACGCGTCGCAGGACATCACCGACAAAAGTCGCAACCGGTCTAAACCTTCGTCTGTCGTGCGCGGTGACCTGAGTTTGAAGAATCGATTCGAGACATTGCAGGAGGTGAAAGATATGTGGTACTGGCTCGGACAGGTTCTTGGCATCTGGCGTTGAGCGCGCATCGCGAGATAATCGCGACGTGCCCTCCAACCGCCCTTCCTTGATCAACTACATGCGCATTTCATTTTGGAGCTATCGCGCACTCGGCTCGCCGGCACGGCGACTTCTGATCATTCTCGTGGCGGTCATCCTCCTTCTTGACTCGCTCTTCCGGGCGACCAACAACGGAGCGACGACTGTGCTTTCCGCAGTCGTGACCACGGCGTTCACACTCGCCGTGGCGCTGTTCGTGTGGAAACCTCCTGTAGCCACATTGACGTTGATCGCAACGATCGTCGTCGCGGCTTTCACGGGGGTCTTCGACAGCTTGATCGCCGGCGCAGCGATTCTCGGCCTTGTCGCATTCACCTGTAGTACGGGTCTGATAGCTGTTTATGCGCTTGCCTGGGTCGCCTGGCTCATCGCGGCCATGACGCGGTCAGATACCGCGTTCCAGCCGCTGGGCGCCGTCGTCATCGCACTGATGAGCGGCGTGAGTTTGGTCATCGGTGTCTTCATCCGTCAGCAATACGAGAGGGCTCAGAGCTTGGCCACACAGCTCGAGGCGACCGAGCGCGAGGTCGCAGACCAGCTGCGGCACGAACGCGACCTGATCGCCGACGAGCTGCACGACATCGTCGCCCACGAGATCACGATCGTCGCTCTCCACGCCGCCGTGCTCGAACGCACCGATGACGCGCACACCCGCACGCAGTCTCAGACAGCGATCCGCGAGGCCGCCGTGCAGGCCCTGACCGACATCCGGCGGGTACTGGGGATGGTGCGCGGCGAGGAGAACCTCGCACCCGAGCGTATCCCGTCCGCCGACAGCCTTCCCGAGACGATCGCCACGGTGACCGAAGAGCTCGGCCGTGCGGGCATCCGCGTGACGGCCGATGTCCCCGACGATCTCCGCCTGCCCAGCGCGTCCCATGTCGCGCTCGTCCGCGTCATCCGCGAGAGCAGCACGAACGTGCTGAAGCACGCGACCGGAGCACGCACCGTGCGCATCACCCTCGCCGTGGAGCGCGGTTGGACGCGACTCGAGTTCGCGGACGACTCTCCCCCGGCACGCACCGCCGGCCTTCCCGCGTCGGGGTACGGCATCATGCGCCTTCAGGAGCGATTCCGGCTCTTCGGCGGGTCCTTCTCCGCAGAGCGGCGGCCTTCCGGCTGGGTCGTGTCCGCTTCGCTGCCTCTCGAGGCCTGAACTGCCCGCTCCGTACGCACGCTAGACGAAAGTCGTATCGGAATCATCCGTACGTAGCGCCGCCCGTCGGGGCCGCGAGCCTAACCTGATAGTGCCGAGGAACGGATCCCCAGTCCGATCCTCACGGAGCATTCCGCAGCGTCCAGTGGTTTCGGGGACGATGACCTCTCGGAGACATCGTCACCACTGTGATGCGCGAGTTCCGCGGCGATGGCCCGAAACCGATTCCCCCCAGCTCGGTTTCGGGCCCCGCCCGGACCATTCGGGTCAGGCGTCGATGGCCTCGCGGTCGAGACGATCCGCCGACGAGACGATGAAGTCGCGGCGCGGGGCGACATCGCTGCCCATCAGCAGCTCGAACACCGCCGACACCGCCTCTGCGTCTTGAACCCGCACGCGGCGAAGCGTTCGCCCGGCACGATCCATCGTGGTGGTCGCGAGCTGATCGGCGTCCATCTCACCCAGGCCCTTGTACCGCTGCACGGGTTCTTGCCAGCGGCGATTCGACTTCTGCAGCTTCGCGAGCAGAGCGTGCAGCTCCTTCTCGGAGTACGTATAGATCGTCTCGTTGGGCTTCGAACCCGGGTTCACCACGATCACACGATGCAGCGGCGGAACGGCGGCGTAAACCCTGCCGGCCTCGATGAGGGGCCGCATGTAGCGGAAAAAGAGCGTCAAGAGCAGCGTGCGGATGTGCGCACCGTCGACGTCCGCGTCGCTCATGAGGATGATCTTGCCGTAGCGGGCGGCATCGAGGTCGAATGAGCGCCCCGAACCGGCGCCGATCGTCTGGATAATCGCGGCGCACTCGGCGTTCGAGAGCATGTCGCTGATCGACGCCTTCTGCACGTTGAGGATCTTGCCGCGGATCGGCAGCAGCGCCTGATACTCGCTGTTGCGCGCGTGCTTCGCGGTGCCGAGCGCCGAGTCACCCTCGACGATGAACAGCTCGGTCTGCTCGACGTCGCTGGTGCGGCAGTCGGCGAGCTTCGCCGGCAACGACGACGACTCGAGCGCGTTCTTCCGCCGCTGCGTCTCTTTGTGCGTGCGCGCCGAGATGCGCGCCTTCATCTCCGACACCGACTTCTCGAGGATCAGCGCGCACTGCGCCTTGTCTTCACGCTTGGGAGACGCGAACCTCGCGTTCAGCTCGGCGGCGACGACGTTCGCGACGATCGTTCGTACGGCAGGCGTGCCGAGGATCTCCTTCGTCTGACCTTCGAACTGCGGTTCGGGCAGACGCACCGTGAGCACCGCCGTGAGGCCGGCGATGATGTCATCCTTCTCGAGCTTGTCGTTGCCGACTTTCAGGCGCCGCGCATTCTGCTCGACCTGAGCGCGGACGACCTTCATCAGCCCCTGCTCGAAGCCGGTCTGGTGCGTGCCGCCCTTGGGCGTCGCGATGATGTTGACGAACGAACGCGTGACCGTCTCGTACCCGGTGCCCCAGCGCAAAGCGATGTCCACCTCGCACGTGCGCTCGACGTCGGTCGGCACCATCGCGCCGCCGGGCTGGAGCACGGGTACGGTCTCGACGAACGTGCCCGACCCGGTGAGGCGCCAGGTGTCGGTCAGCGCGGGATCGGGGGCGAGGAAGTCGGCGAACTCCGAGATCCCGCCGTCGAAGCGGAACGCGGTCGTCGCCGGTTCGTCACCGCGCTCGTCGACGATGTCGATCTCGAGTCCGGGCACCAGGAACGCCGTCTGCCGCGCCCGCTGCTCGAGCTCGTCCAGGTGGAACGCGGCATCCTTCGTGAAGATCTGCCGGTCAGCCCAATAGCGGATGCGCGTGCCCGTCACCCCGCGCGGAGCCTTGCCGATGACGCGCAGCTGCGACGCCCGTTCGAACGGTGTGAACGGCGAGTCGGGCGAGGGACCGTCGAAGACCCCCGGCTCACCGCGACGGAACGACATCGCGTACGTCTTGCCGCCGCGGTCGACCTCGACGTCCAGCCGCTCGCTGAGCGCGTTGACGACCGATGCTCCGACGCCGTGCAGACCGCCCGAGGCGGCGTACGACCCGCCGCCGAACTTGCCACCCGCATGCAGTTTCGTGAAGACAACCTCGACACCGGACAGTCCGGTGCGCGGCTCGATGTCGACGGGGATGCCGCGCGCACGGTCCCTCACCTCGACACTGCCGTCGGCGCGCAAAATCACGTCGATGTGCGAACCGAATCCCGCCAGCGCCTCATCGACGGAGTTGTCGATGATCTCCCAGACGCAGTGCATGAGCCCACGCGAGTCGGTCGACCCGATGTACATCCCGGGGCGCTTGCGGACGGCCTCGAGCCCCTCGAGCACCTGGAGGTGATGGGCGGAATACTCGGCGGTCACGATCTCCAAGCCTAAGCGTCCGCCCGGCTGTGCGGCGGCGTGGACACGCGGCCGCACCCAGACCCGCCGAGGCAGCAGAATTCCCGGCACGCGCCGACGTACGCGCACAGCGAAATGTGACCGGAACCCGGCATTCTCACGGCACCGCCGTGGTTGTATGTCATGCATCCGCACCGCATCGCATGTATCGAGGAGGAACCGAAATGAGCATGTCGACCACCGCTGAGCCCGCCGTCCTCGAGTACCGTCTGACCGCCACCGACCGCTGCGACTCGTGCGGCGCCCAGGCCTACATCGCCGCAGAGGTCAACGGCAGCGAACTGCTGTTCTGCGCTCACCACGGCCGCAAGTACGAAGAGAAGCTTCGCGCGGTCGCCACGTCGTGGCACGACGAGACCGCTCGTCTCGCCGACGCTCGCTGAGCACCGCCGCGTAGACTGACGGGATCCCCACCCCTAATCGGAGGTTCCGTCATGGCTTCGCGCGGTCTGTCGCCTTTGCACCGCATCCAGGTGCTGTTCGAGCGTGCACGCGGCTTCGACTACGCCTCCGTCACGGAACGCGCTCGCTTCACCGCCGGCGTGCACGGCAAGAGCTACCCGATAGTCTTCGTCGACATGCTCTGGTCCGCGGCGCGTCATCGCGTGGGGTTCAACGACTACGTCGAATTCGATTTCGCCATCCTCACGCGTGCCGAGCGCGCGACCTGGGTGACGAGCCCCCTCGCACTGGAGCTCTCGAACCGCTACGACGACCTCGCCCACGTGCACAGCTTCCACCACAAGGTCGAGTTCAACCGCGTCTTCGACCGCTTCCTGGGGCGCGAGTGGCTGGAGCTCACCCCCGCCAACGCCGCCGAGCTCGAGGCCTTCGCCATGCGGCATCCCGTCTTCATCGCGAAGGTGCCGGTGAGCAAGTCCGGCGCGGGCGTGCGTCGCTATGTCGCGTCGGAGGTCGCCGACTGGTCGGCATTCCACGCAGAGCTGATCGCCAAAGACGAACTGCTGATCGAGGAGTGCATCCGACAGCACGACGATCTCGAGGCGATCGCCCCCGGTACCGCCAACACCACTCGTGTCACGACCTTCGTCACCGATGACGGCTCCGTGAAGATCATCAATATGGCGCAGAAGTTCGGGCGCGGACAGGTGAGCGACCAGGCGGCCTTCGGCGGCTTCTACACCGCGCTGCACGAGGACGGCCGTGCAATGGGCATGGGGTACTCCACCACAGGTCTGCTCTACGAGACCCACCCCGATACCGGGTATCGCATCTCGGATTTCACCTTGCCGATGCTCGACGAGGTCCGCGCGCTCATCACCGAGGTCGCACAGGTCGTCCCCCAGGTGCGCTACGTCGGCTGGGACGTCGTCGTCACTCCGACCGGCCCCGTCCTGGTGGAGGGCAACTGGGGCGCGGGAGTGTTCGAGAACAAGCCCACGGCGAGCGGCATCCGGCACGGGCATCTGCCCCGCTACCGCGCGGCGATGGGTTTCTGAGCGGACTCTCCACCCAGGCGTGAGGGCCGGCAGGATCTCCCCTGCCGGCCCTCTCGCCTGTGTCGCAACGTGGCTCAGGCGCGTCGAATCACGCCCATCGGCGTCGACTGATGCCCCTGTCCGAGCGGATTGTCCGAGAGGATGCGCACGAGCTGCTGTTCACCGGCACGATCGAGCGTCGAGCCGAGGATGTTGCCGCCGATGTCGTTGATGTCGACGACCGCGACTGCCTCGGGGGTGCCGAGAAGCGCCTTCAGCCGAGCCGCGACAGCGTCGGGCTCTGTGGGGCCGAGGACCACGGCGCGGTCGTACGGCGGGATCGTGCCGTCGGTCGGCCCGTCGATCGCTCGCGCCTTGTCTCCCGCGATGCGGTAGAAGTCACCGCGACGACCGAACAGCTTCGTGACGGCACTGACCGCGGCAGCGAAGAGGATGCGCGGCGTGCCACACTCTCGCAGCGCCATCTCCATCGTCTCGGGCATGCCGAGACCGATCCCGTACGAGGTCTTCGTCACGTATCGCGACAGGAAGCGGGCGAGAGGACGCGGCTGGATCGCATCGAGCGTGTACGAGCGCCCCTGCGTGATGGCGACGATCTTCTCCGTCACGAAGAGGGTGTCTCCGGGCTGGACGACGCCGGCCGCGTACTCGGTCACGAACGCGTCGAGGTCATCGCCCGGCATGACGACCCGCGTGCGGATCGGGATGCGCTTGAAGGTCCCCGCGTCGGTCGTGACTGACAGAGCCTTGCCGTCGTTGGGTGCCGCCTCGCTCATTCGAGGTAGTCCCGGAGCGACTGCGACCGCGACGGATGCCGGAGCTTCGCCATCGTCTTGGACTCGATCTGGCGGATCCGCTCGCGCGTGACGCCGAAGGTGTCGCCGATCTGGTCGAGGGTCTTGGGCTGACCGTCGCCGAGGCCGAAGCGCATGCGGATGACGCCCGCCTCACGCTCGCTCAGCGAGTCGAGGAGCGACTCGAGCTGACGCTGCAGCATTGTGAAACCGACCGCGTCGGCCGGGACCACGGCCTCGGTGTCCTCGATGAGGTCACCGAACTCGCTGTCGCCGTCTTCGCCGAGCGGGGTGTGCAGCGAGATGGGTTCGCGGCCGTACTTCTGCACCTCGATGACCTTCTCGGGGGTCATGTCGAGCTCCCGCGACAGTTCCTCGGGCGTGGGTTCGCGACCGAGGTCCTGCAGCATCTGCCGCTGGACACGGGCAAGCTTGTTGATGACCTCGACCATGTGCACCGGGATGCGGATCGTGCGCGCCTGGTCGGCCATGGCGCGGGTGATCGCCTGACGGATCCACCAGGTGGCGTAGGTCGAGAACTTGAAGCCCTTCGTGTAGTCGAACTTCTCGACGGCACGGATGAGGCCGAGGTTGCCCTCCTGGATGAGATCCAGGAACTGCATTCCGCGCCCCGTGTATCGCTTGGCGAGCGAGACGACGAGGCGCAGGTTGGCGCCCAGCAGGTGGCTCTTCGCGCGCTGGCCGTCGCGCGCGACCCACTGCAGGTCGAGTCCGAGCTGCTTGGACTTCTCGGCAGCCGTCATGTGCGACAGCTTCTCTTCGGCGAACAGACCCGCCTCGATGCGCATCGCGAGCTCGACCTCTTCGGCCGCGTTCAGCAACGGAACCTTGCCGATCTGCTTGAGGTAGTCCTTGACGGGGTCGGCGGTGGCGCCGGTGATCTGCGTCGAATAGACCGGCACCTCGTCGTCGTCGCTCGACGAGATGACGATCGCGCCGGTCGGCAGCGGCTCCGTGAAGGCGGGCTTCGTCGTGCCCTCTTCGTCCTCGTCGTCGCCTTCGTCGTCCGACGAGCCCTTCGCCGGCTTCGTCGTGCTCGACTCATCCGAATCCGCGTCATCCGAATCGTCGTCGGCCTCGACGTCGATCTCCTCGTCGTCGTCGACGTCCTCGTCGACCTCGTCCGACTTCTTCGCCTTGGTCGCGGGCTTTCTCGCCGCGGGCTTCTTCGTCGCCGCGGCCGCCTTCTTCGCGGGGGCCTTCGTCGCCACCTCGGCAGCGGTCGTCTCGTCGATCTCGGTGTCTTCTGCCTTGCGTGTACGGGGGGTCTTCGTGCCGGAAGTCACGTCTCGCCTTTCACCGACGGTGCATGTCGGGGTTTCGGACACTAGTAAGACCCTTGTCAAGTCCGGCGCCGCCCTTTACAGGAACGGACCTCGACAGACAACGGGTCGGTGTCCTATTGTCTCATACCCCGGAGCGCGATCTTGCGGCGACGACGGGGCACACGTCCTCACCGTCTGAGAACACGTGGCGAGCGCGCCGCATTCCGTCAGCGGCGCCCGCGCTTGTCCTCGCCGTCGCGACGATCGGCGAGGAATCGCTCGAGCTCGGCCGCCAACTCGTCGGCGCTCGGGAGATCGCCGGTGTGGATGATCGGCTGTGCGAGCGTCGAGCCCGCCATGTATCCGTCGTAGCGCTCCTCGAGAGTGCGCAGCATGGTCGTCAGCTCGGCATTGCCCTCGACCTGGTCGTCGACCTTCGCGAGGTACTCCCGGTTCTCGTCACGCACGTCGTCGGCGTCGAACACCAGCCCCGTGGCCACGGAGATGCTGTCGAGCCCGGCCAGCGCCGCCGCCGGATACTCGGTGTCGGCGAGATAGTGCGGAACCAGCAACACGAATCCAGCGACTGCGGCTCCGCTCTCGGCCAGGCGAAGCTCGAGCAGATGACCCATTGTCGCGGGCACCTGGGTGTGCGGCTTCCACACCGAATGCGCCTCGGTGAGCTCGCTCCGCGTGCCGCTGACCGTGGTGCCGATGGGTCGCGTGTGCGGCACGGGCATGGGGATCGCGTGCACCCACGTCACCGACGTGACCTGCAGCCCCTCGGCCAGACCCACCACGGTCTCGGCGAACGCGTCCCACGCGAAATCCGGTTCGTAGCCGGCGAGCAGCACGAACGGCTGACCGAGTGCGTCGTGCGCGAGCGAGACGTCGAGTCGGGGCGGGCGGTAGTCGAGCAGGTGGTCACCGTCGAAGGTGATCGTGGGGCGCCGCGCGCGGTAGTCGAGCAGGACATCCGCGGAGAACGTGACGATCGGCGACGGCTCGAGATCGTCACGGAAGAGGTCGATCATGCGCGACACAGCACTTCCGGCATCCGTGAAACCAGTGAGCGCGATGACCATCGGAAGGCCCGCGGGCACGGGTGGGGCGGACGCGACGCGCTCGTACAGAGGACCGGACAGGGGCATGCCTCCACTGTACGAGCACCCCGACGGGGCACGTGCGGCGTCGCGCTGACAGCGAACAGCTCGGGCGGGGCGGTGCCGGCCGCACACCCCCGGCACCGCCGCAATCCTAGGATGGAGCAATGGCGTTCCCCGAGCTGTCGACCTCCCCCCTCCCCCTCGCCGACGCGGAAGCCGACGCGTTGATCCTGGCCGTGCCGCCTCTGGACGACGCACCGGATGCCACCTCTGACTGGTCGGGGCTGCACGCTACTCTGACGGCGGTCGGGTTCACCGGCGCCCCCGGGGCGATCGTGCGCGCGGCGGCACCCGACGCGACCTCACTGCCGCTGTTCGTCGTGGGCACCGGAGCGACCCCCGATGCCGCGACGGTGCGCGACGCCGTCGGCGCCGCCGTACGTTCCGCGATCGGATTCGCACACGTCGCGATCGGAGCACCCGGACTGGACGAGGCTCTCTGGCCCGCCGCGGCCGAAGGCGCGCTGCTGGGCGGCTACCGCTTCGAGGGCTACAAGTCGAACGCGGCGGCGGCGCGAGCGGAGATCGTCACGCTGCACGGCGTCTCCCCGGATGCCGTCGACGCGGACCGCGCGCGCACCGTGGCATCCGCTGCCGCGCTCGTGAAAGACCTCGTCAACACCCCCGCGCAGTGGATGGGACCACAAGACCTCGTCGACGCCGCGCACCGCTCGGTCGATGATCTGCCGATCGAGGTCACGGTCTGGGACGAGACGGCGCTCGAGGCCGAAGGGTTCGGCGGCATCCTCGGCATCGGGCAGGGTTCCGACCGCCCGCCGCGACTCGTGCGCCTCGAGTACCGTCCCGCAGGCGCCACGCACCACGTCGCCCTCGTCGGCAAGGGGATCACGTTCGACACCGGCGGCCTGTCGCTGAAGCCACCGGCCGGAATGGTGGGCATGAAGTTCGACATGGCCGGGGCGGCCACCGTGCTCGCCGTCGTGCGGGCTGCGTCCGAGCGGAGACTGCCCGTCCAGGTTTCGGGTTGGCTCTGCGTGGCCGACAACATGCCGTCGGGGCGCGCGCTGCGTCCGGGCGACGTCGTCCGCATCGCAGACGGAACGAGTGTGGAGGTCCTCAACACCGACGCCGAGGGCCGGGTCGTCCTCGCCGACGGGCTGGTCGCCGCGAGCCGGACGCACCCCGACGTCATCATCGACATCGCGACGCTCACCGGCGCCATCATCGTCGCTCTCGGCCACCGGCACACCGGCGTCATGGGCGACGACGACGCCGTCGCCGCCTATCTCGACGCGGCGGCCCAGGCGGGCGAGGCGGCCTGGCATCTCCCTCTTCCCGCACATATGGAGGACGAGCTGGACTCGCCCATCGCCGATCTGCAGAACGCGAAGATCGGCGACACATCCGGCGGCTCGCTGTTCGCGGGATTGTTCCTGCAGCGCTTCGTCGGCCGGGTCTCGGACGAGCCCGACGCTCCCCGCATTCCGTGGGTGCACCTCGACATCGCCGGCAGCGGTACCGCCAAGTCGGCGTTCGGCGCCACCGACAAAGGCCCGACGGCTGCGACGGTACGCACCCTCATCGCCTACCTGGAGGCATCGGCGCGATGAGCGTCCACAGCAGCGACATCGTCGTCCTCGGCGGCGGGAGCGGCGGGTACGCCGCGGCGATCCGTGCTGCGGAGCTCGGCAAGAGCGTCATCCTGATCGAGAAGGACAAGGTCGGCGGCACGTGTCTGCATCGAGGGTGCATCCCGACCAAGGCACTCCTGCACGCCGCCGAGGTGGCCGACCACGTGCGTGACGCCGCCGCGGTCGGTGTGAACGCGCGGTTCGACGGCATCGATCCGGTCGCGGTGACCGCTTACCGCGAGGGGATCGTCGCGAAGAAGTACCGAGGTCTCGAAGGCCTGCTGAAAGGACGCGGCATCACTGTCGTCACGGGCATGGGGCAGCTCGGGGCGGACGGTAGCGTCGCGGTGGGCGATGACGTCTACCGGGGCGCCGACGTCATCCTCGCCACGGGCTCGTACACCCGCACATTGCCGGGCCTCGACATCGGCGGCCGCGTCCTGACCAGCGAAGAGGCGCTCGCCCTCGATGTGGTGCCCGATCGTGTGATCGTGCTCGGTGGCGGCGTGATCGGAGTCGAGTTCGCCAGCGTCTGGCGCTCGTTCGGCGCGGAGGTCACGATCGTCGAAGCGCTCGACCACCTGGTGCCGAACGAGGACGTCGCCCTCAGCAAAGGTCTCGAGCGCGCCTTCCGCAAGCGCGGCATCACGACGCGGCTCGGCGCACGGTTCGCGACGGTCGCCCAGTCGGATGCCGGAGTCGAGGTCGCTCTCGAAGACGGCACCGTCCTGTCGGCCGACTACCTCCTCGTCGCGGTAGGGCGCGGACCCGCGACCGACGGCCTCGGGTTCGACCATGCCGGAGTGGCGCGCGAGCGCGGCTTCGTGACCGTCGACGAGCGGCTGCGCACGACCGCGCCGCACATCTGGGCGGTCGGTGACATCGTGCCGGGATTGCAGCTCGCCCACCGGGGCTTCCAACAGGGCATCTTCGTCGCCGAGCAGATCGCAGGGTTCGCCCCGGTCCCCGTACCGGAGTCCGCGATCCCCCGCGTCACCTACTCCAGCCCGGAGGTCGCCTCGGTCGGACTCACCGAATCGCAGGCGCGAGGCGCGCACGGCGACCGGGTCGTCACGTACGAGTACAACCTCGCGGGCAACGGCAAGAGCGAAATCCTCGGAACCGCCGGACTCGTCAAGGTCGTCCGACTCGCAGATGGACCGATCATCGGAGTGCACCTCCTCGGCGACCGAGTCGGCGAACTCATCACCGAGGGCCAGCTCGCCGTCGGGTGGGAGGCGCACCCCGACGACCTCGCTCCCCTCATCCATGCCCACCCGACCCAGAGC
This sequence comes from Microbacterium dextranolyticum, assembly GCF_016907295.1. NCBI lineage: Bacteria > Bacillati > Actinomycetota > Actinomycetes > Micrococcales > Microbacteriaceae > Microbacterium > Microbacterium dextranolyticum. The sequence continues at coordinate 1,575,458 of NZ_JAFBBR010000001.1, read as the reverse complement.
GAAGCACTGGGCGAGGCGTTCCTCGCCCTCGCGGGCAAACCGCTGCACGCGCTCTGACACCGCACCTGTTCGCGGATCAGTAAGCTAGAACGACATCGGACTTTTTGAAGGAGACACAGTCATGAGCACATCCGTGGTCCTCCCCGCGCTCGGCGAGAGCGTCACCGAGGGAACGGTCACCCGTTGGCTCAAGAAGGTCGGTGACACGATTCAGGCCGACGAAGGTCTGCTCGAGATCTCGACCGACAAGGTCGACACCGAGATCCCCTCCCCCGTGAGCGGCGTGATCGAGGAGATCCTCGTGCAGGAGGACGAGACCGTCGAGGTCGGCGCCGTCCTCGCGAAGATCGGCGACGGCTCGGGTGCTGCGCCCGCGGGCGACGCGCCGGCGCAGGAGCAGCCGGCCGCAGAGTCGGCTCCGACCCCGGAGCCCACCCCGGCCGCCCAGCCTGCACCCGCGGCGGCTGCGCCCGCCGCAGCTGCGCCCGCAGCCTCGAGCGACGCGAAGGACGTCGTCCTCCCCGAACTCGGCGAGAGCGTCACCGAGGGCACCGTCACCCGGTGGCTGAAGCAGGTCGGCGAGGACGTCGCCGTCGATGAGCCTCTGCTGGAGATCTCGACCGACAAGGTCGACACCGAGATCCCCTCGCCCGTGGCCGGCACGCTGCAGGAGATCGTCGTGGGCGAGGACGAGACCGTCGCCGTCGGCGCGGTGCTCGCGCGGATCGGATCGGGCGCCCCCGCGGCTCCCGCCCCCGCCGAAGCCCCGGCAGCTCCGGCACCCGCTGCCGAGGCACCCGCGGCGGCTCCGGCTCCTCAGGCTGCACCCGCTCCGGTCGCGGCATCGGCTCCGGCCCCTGCGGCAGCTCCGGCGCCGCAGACGGCGCCCGCCCCCGCGGCATCCGATGACGACGTGACGACGTACGTCACCCCGCTCGTGCGCCGACTCGCGCAGCAGCAGGGCGTCGACCTCGCCGCCGTCACCGGGACCGGAGTCGGCGGCCGCATCCGCAAGGAAGACGTGCTCCACGCCGCAGAGGCCGCGAAGGCCGCACCGGCGGCGCCCGCCGCGACCCCGGCAGCGGCTCCCGCGCCGGCGCTCGAGGTGTCGCCGCTGCGCGGCACGACCGCGCCGATGTCGCGTCTGCGCAAGGTGCTCGCCGAGCGCGCCGTCGCGTCGATGCAGCAGACCGCTCAGCTCACCACCGTCGTGAAGGTGGACGTGACGAAGGTCGCTGCGTACCGCAGCGCGGTGCAGTCGGACTTCGTGGCCAAGACGGGCGGGAAGCTCTCGTTCCTGCCGTTCTTCGTGCTGGCCGCGGCCGAGGCTCTGCAGGCCTTCCCCGTCATCAACGCGACCGTCAACGGCACCGACATCGTCTACCCCGCGACCGAGAACATCTCGATCGCGGTCGACACCGAGCGCGGCCTGCTGACGCCGGTGCTGCGCGACGCCGGCGACAAGACGCTCGCCTCGATCTCGTCGGAGATCGCCGACCTCGCCGCGCGGACGCGCGACAACAAGCTGAAGCCGGACGAGCTGGCGGGTGGGACGTTCACCGTCACCAACACGGGCTCGCGCGGCGCGCTGTTCGACACGCCCGTCGTGTTCCTGCCGCAGTCGGCGATCCTCGGAACCGGCGCCGTGGTCAAGGAGCCGGGCGTGGTCAAGGTCGACGGGGTGGAAGCGATCGGCATCCGTTCGTACGTCTACCTCGCGCTGTCCTACGACCACCGGATCGTGGACGGAGCCGACGCGGCACGCTTCCTGGGTGCGGTGAAGGCCCGCCTCGAAGCCGCGGACTTCGGTCCTCAGCTCGGAGTCTGACCGCACGCATCCAGCGTTCATGGCTGGTCCGCGACGTCGTACACGTCGCGGACCAGCCATTTTCCGTTCTTGCTGACCATCACGAGGATCTGCGCAGCTCGTCCGCCGTCCTCGATCCGGAGGACGGCGATACCGCCGTACTCGTCGAGCAGGGTGACCTGCGTCGCGTCGGTGGCATGTGCGACGACGCCCTCGGGGAGTGCTCGGCCCGGTGTCTCGAAGACCTGCCCGCACGCGTCGACCGATGCGCAGTCGCGCAGCGCCGTCAACGCGACACGCGCTCCCGCCGCGGGATCGGCGCCGCCTGTCGGCTGTGCACTCGGTTCGCCGTGATCGTCCCCGGACGCCCGCGCTCCCTCGGTCCCAGGCGGGAAGGACGCCTCATCCTGCGCCGACGCCGAGGCCGAGGCCGACGCCGTCGGCGATGCCTCGGCCGGGTGCGAGCCGACCTCTGCGGCGTTCGCATCTCGGTCCGAGGGCGATGCGCCCGCATCGGGCCACGCGAGCCCGGCGATGATCACGACGACCCCGACGGCCGCCGCGACCGCCCAGGGTGCACGCCGACGGCTCGGCGCCCGCCCGCGGCCGTGAGCATCGCCCCGGTCACGCCCGGAAACCCGCCCCTCACGCGCGTGACCCTCACGCGCTTCGTCGCGACGAGACGTACGACGTCTCCGTGCCGCGACCCGGCGCTCTCGCTCACGTGACCACATCCCCCGCACCCGCGTCGATGTCGCCCCGACACTGCGCACCGCTCCCGTGACGCGTGACGCCCACTCGGCGTCGGTGAAGCGCCCCAACCAGGTCTCCGCAGTGTCGGCGAGAACCGCACCGTTCAACGAGTCGGCCCGACGGGGCACGGGCTCGCCGGTCAGCAGCGCGGTGAACGCATCAGAGCGTATGGACGCGTCGTGAAGCGCGGCCGGCTCGGCGACAGCGAACAGACGCTCTTCGCACTGCACGACATCCTCGTCGGCAACCCGCCGTGCGGCCATCAGCCGACTCGCGTCGTCGAGAGCGCGGCGCAACAGCGGCCCGGCGCCGACGGCGAGGCCCTCGATGATCTCGCCCGCCTCGTCCGCCCATGCGCGCGAACCGCCGACGGCGAGCACCGGGCGCCCGTCGGCGTCGATCCACCATTCTCCGGTGTCGGCGCCGTGCATCCGTGCCTCCTGCGCGGCACGGATCATGCTCACGGCGATCGTGACGATCGCGCCGGCGCGTCCACCCGCGTCGACGTCGCGCAGGCGTCGTGGACAGTGCGGCAGGATCGCCGCGTGTCCGTCACGCGTACGCGCGACGTCCCACGGCGCGAGAACATGACCACTCACCTCGAACCGCCATACGAGGTCGGGCACGTCACGCGCATCCACCCATACCGTCTGCGGATCGCCGGCGTGGAGCCGGCCGCCGTACGGCGCCTCGTTCGCGTCGAGAAGGCGCAGCGCACCGGGGTCGTCCAGAAGAGCGATCGGTGTGCCGGTCATGACGCGAGTGTGCCCGCGGCCGACCGCCAAGGGGGCCGCGCTCGACGCGTTTGGGGACGGTCCGCGCGATGGCCGGTCTGGGGAGGGCGGGATGCGTGGGTGATGCCAGCGCTCCAACGGTAGGCTGTCGGCATGGCATCCCGCAGTACCACTTCCGAGAAGCGCCCCGGGTTCTTCTCCCAGCTCCGTTCGCTCTATTCGTTCACGAAGGCGGAGTTCGCGTGGTTGCCGTGGCTGCTCATCGGCATCATCGTCGCCGGCATCGCGCTCGGCGTCGTCGTCGGATTCCTCATCCCGCCGCTGGCCGTGTGGAGCATCATCCTCTGGGGCATCACCGGGCTGCTGGTCGGCATCCTTGCGGCGATGATCGTCCTCACGCGCCTCTCCACGCGTGCGATGTACATCAAGCTGGATGGGATGCCGGGCGCATCGGGCCACGTCCTGTCGACGTCCCTCGGACGCAACTGGGTCGCCTCGGATATGCCCGTCGGCGTGAACCCGAAGTCGCAGGACGCCGTATACCGTGTGATCGGCCGCGGCGGGGTCGTGATCGTCGCCGAGGGCGCCCGTGGGCGCCTCACGCGACTCGTCAACGACGAGAAGATGAAGGTCCAGCGCGTCGCGTCGGGCGTTCCGATCCACGTCGTCTACGTCGGCCACGACGAGGGCGACGTGCCGATCTCGAAGCTCTCCGCCACGATCAAGGCGTTCCCGAAGAAGGTCGACCGCACCACGATGGCGGCCGTCGTCAAGCGCGTCGACTCCGTGTCGCAGTCGGTCACCTCCCTTCCGATCCCGAAGGGCATCGATCCGAATCGCGCACGCGCACCGCGGCCTCGGTGAGCCGGCGCGGGTGACCTCCTCATTCGAGCTGGTCACCCTCTCGTCCGCGCGCCCGGATGCCCTCTTCGGGATCTCTCTCGACATCGACGCGCACATCGCCTCGATGTCCTCGTCGGGCGAGCGCGCAGTCGCCGGGGTCGTCACCGGCCGGATCGGACCGGGCGAGACCGTGACCTGGCGCGCTCGGCATTTCGGGGTGTGGTTCTCGATGACCTCGAAAATCGTGGCCTACGAACCGAACGTGCGCTTCGTGGACGCGCAGGTACGCGGACCGTTCCGGACGTTCGTGCACGAGCACCGTTTCGAGGAGATACCCGGCGGCACGCGCATGATCGATGTGATCACCCTCGCCTCTCCCGTGTTCGGCGTCGTCGCCGAACGGCTCGTGCTGGTCCCCTACCTGCGGCGCCTCATCCAGCGACGCAATGCCCAGCTGGTCGCGGCGGTGGGCTGAGCCTCAGGCGCGCAGCAGCACGGTGCCGGCGGCTTTGTCGTGCAGGCCCCGCTGATCGGCGTCCCACACCACGGCGGGGATCACGATGCACAGCAGCACCGTTCGTACGATCGGGCGCCACGGTCCCACCCAGCCGCCGCCGACGAGGTGCAGACGCAATCCGAGCAGGCGGTGACCGGGCGTCCCCCCGAGGGTGGGGAGGAAAAGGACGTTGACCGCCGCGAACACCAGCATGGGTGCGAATTGCGTCGCTCCCGCCTCACTGGGCAACGCGAACTGGTTGTAGCCGAAGAACGCCATCGCCACGATCGTGGATGCCACGTAGTCGATCGCCAACGCCGCGATGCGGCGCCCCGGGCGGGCGATGCTGCCCGAGCCGGAGGCAGGCAACCCCAGGCGCTCGCCGGGGTACGAGTTCGAAGGCGAGGCATCCGTCACCGCCTCAGCCTACCGACGCGTGCGTAACATGCCCGAAACACGCGGGATACTGGTGAGCAACCGTCCCGCACTAGCGTCGAGACGAGCCTGGCCCCGTCAGGCGTGTTCCACACCCGATCTTGGAGACTCCATGTTCAAAGATTCATCCGAGGTGCTGAAGTACATCAAGGACGAGGACGTCAAGTTCCTCGACATCCGTTTCACGGACCTGCCTGGTGTGCAGCAGCACTTCAACATCCCCGCCTCGACCGTCGACGAGGAGTTCTTCACGGTCGGCCAGCTGTTCGACGGCTCGTCGATCCGCGGGTTCGCGAACATCCACGAGTCGGACATGCAGCTCATCCCCGACGTGTCGACGGCATACCTCGACCCGTTCCGTGAGGCGAAGACGCTGATCATGGTCTTCGACATCTACAACCCGCGCAACGGCGAGATCTACTCGAAGGACCCCCGCCAGGTCGCCAAGAAGGCCGAGAAGTACCTGGCCTCGACCGGCATCGCCGACACCGCGTTCTTCGCCCCCGAGGCGGAGTTCTACATCTTCGACGACGTCCGCTACGAAGTGAAGCAGAACGCCAGCTTCTACAGCGTCGACTCCGAAGAGGGCGCGTGGAACACCGGCCGCGCCGAAGAGGGCGGCAACCTCGGCAACAAGACCCCCTACAAGGGCGGCTACTTCCCCGTCTCCCCCGTCGACAAGACGGCGGACCTCCGCGACGACATCTCGCTGCACCTCATCGAGTCGGGCCTCATCCTCGAGCGCGCCCACCACGAGGTCGGCACCGGTGGTCAGCAGGAGATCAACTACCGCTTCGACACGATGGTGCACTCGGCGGACGACATCCTGAAGTTCAAGTACATCGTCAAGAACGTCGCCGAGCAGTGGGGCAAGGTCGCGACCTTCATGCCCAAGCCGCTCTTCGGCGACAACGGATCGGGCATGCACACCCACCAGTCGCTGTGGCTGAACGGCGAGCCCCTCTTCTACGACGAGAAGGGCTACGGCGGACTGTCGGACATCGCGCGCTGGTACATCGGCGGCCTCCTCGCGCACGCCCCCGCGGTGCTCGCGTTCACCAACCCGACGCTGAACTCGTACAAGCGTCTGGTCAAGGGCTACGAGGCTCCGGTCAACCTGGTGTACTCGGCCGGCAACCGCTCCGCCGCGATCCGCATCCCGATCACGGGCTCGAACCCGAAGGCCAAGCGCATCGAGTTCCGCGCTCCGGATGCCTCGGGCAACCCGTACCTCGCGTTCGCCGCCCAGATGATGGCGGGCCTCGACGGCATCAAGAACCGCATCGAGCCTCACGAGCCGGTCGACAAGGACCTCTACGAGCTGCCGCCCGAGGAGGCCAAGAACATCCCCCAGGTGCCGAACTCGCTGCTCGACTCGCTCGACGCCCTGCGCGCCGACCACGAGTTCCTGCTGGCCGGCGGCGTGTTCACGCCCGAGCTGATCGAGACCTGGATCGAGTACAAGATCGAGAACGAGATCAAGCCGCTCGCCGCGCGCCCGCACCCGTTCGAGTACGAGCTGTACTTCGGCGTCTGATCTCAGCGCATGAGAAGAGCCCGTCGGCGTCCTGCCGGCGGGCTCTTCTCATAGGCACTTCCCATCGCGTCATCGGCACTTCCGATCGCGGCGGATGCCCCGGCATCCGTAGGATCGTGGCGGCACCCCCTGCGCGCCACCTCGGTGACAGGACACGAGCCCCGCAGAGACGATCCCCACAGAGACGAGGTCACGATGTTCGCCGTCACCACCAACGACGTGCCCGGCTACCGCATCACCAAGGTGCTCGGGGAGGTGATGGGTCTGACCGTGCGCTCCGCGAACTTCGGTCAGAATTTCACGGCCGGGTTCCGCTCCCTCGCCGGTGGCGAGATGCCCGAGTACACCAAGGTCATCTACGAGTCGCGCTTCGAGGTCATGGAACGCATGTGGACCGAGGCTCAGCAGCGCGGGGGCAACGCGGTGGTCGCGATGCGCTTCGACTCGGGCTCGATCGGCAACTTCACCGAGTTCTGTGCGTACGGCACCGCGGTGGTCGTCGAGCCGATCGATCCGCCCCAGGCCTGAACCCGTCCGCACCCGATCTCAGCGCATCGTGCCGGCGGACGTCGAGGCCCACGTCAGCCGTAGAAGAGCTTCTCGAAGTCGCGCCGGGCGCGTCGGGCGGTGCGCAACCACTCCTCCTCGACCAGAGTCGCCGAGCGTGGCGGATACTCCAGCAGGCGCCCGATGCCGTCGAGCTTGCTCCGATCGGTGGGCAGCACGTCGCTCGTCTGCCCCGACAGCAGAGTGTTCGCCGAGCGCAACCGGCTCGCCAGGCGCCACGACGTGGCGAGGCGCTCGGCGGGGGCATCCGTCACGAGTCCCGCCGCTCGCGCGGCCTCCAAGGCCCCGAGCGTCGAGGTCGTCCGCAATCCGGGCACGCGGTGGGCGTGCTCGTGCTGCCAGATCTGCACGAGCCACTCCACGTCGCTGAGCCCGCCCGGCCCGAGCTTGAGGTGCCGTGAGCGGTCGGCGCCCTGGGCAAGACGCTCGTTCTCGACGCGCGCTTTGATGCGCTTGATCTCGCGGAGGTCCTGTAGGGCGACGCGTGCCGGGTATCGCACGTCGTCGGCCAGTGCCATGAAGCGGCCGATCAGCTTCACGCTGCCCGCGACGCCCCGCGCGCGGAGCAGCGCCTGCGCCTCCCACGACAGCGACCAGCGACGGTAATACTCGGCGTACGACTCGAGGGAGCGCACGAGCGGACCGTTGCGCCCCTCCGGGCGGAGGTCCGCGTCGAGATCGAACGGCACCCGGTGGTCCTCGGAATAGGTGCGCAGACCAGCGACCAGCTGCAGCGACAGCGTGTGCGCACGCTGGGGGTCGATGCCGTTGGGGTCGTAGACGTAGAGAACGTCCGCGTCCGATCCGAATCCGAGCTCGCCTCCCCCGAACCGACCCATCGCGATGACGGAGAAGTCGAGCGCAGCGTCCTCGGGCGGCACCACCTCACGGCGCACGGCGCGCAGCGTCGCCTGGATCGTGACCTCGCTCACGGTCGTGAGTCCGTCCGCCAGCTCGTCGATCGTCAGCGTGCCGAGCACGGCACCGAAAGCGAGGCGCAGCAGCTCGCGCCGCCGCAGCGCCCGCACGGCGTTCATCGCCTCACGCGCCGTCTCGTGCCGCGTCTGGATCGCGCGCGCCTCCTCCTGCAGAGCGTGGCCCGAGCGAGGGCGGATAAGTTCTTCGGAATCGAGCCAGGCGACCGATTCGGGAATCCACTCCATAAGCTCGCCGATGTACCGCGACCCCGACAGCACCCGAGTGAGGCGCTCGGCCGCCCCCGACGAGTCGCGCAGCATCCGCAGGAACCACGGGGTGTCCCCCAGCCGCTCGCTGACACGACGGAAAGCGAGCAGGCCGTAGTCGGGATCGACCCCGTCGGCGAACCAGCGGATCATGACGGGCATGAGGTGGCGCTGGATCGTCGCCTTGCGGCTGAGTCCGCCGGTGAGGGCGCCGATGTGGCGCAGAGCGCCCGCAGGATCCCGGAATCCGATGGCGGCGAGGCGGTCGTGCGCCTGCGTCGTCGAGAGCTGCTGCTCTTCGGCGGGAAGAGCGGCCACCGCCGAGAGCAGGGGGCGGTAGAAGAGCCGCACGTGGATCTCGCGGACTTCGCGCTTGATCCCCTCCCACAGCGTCCACACCGCGGCGCCGTCCGGCGCAAGCCGGGACGCGCGCGCGAGCACGCGCAGCCCGTCGGGGTTCTGCGGCATGAGGTGGGTGCGACGCAGATCGCGCAACTGCATCCGATGCTCGAGCACCCGCAGCATCCGATAGTCGCGTGCGAACGTCGCCGCATCGGAGCGACCGATGTACCCCTCGGCGACCAGCGCCTCCACGGCATCCAGCGTGCCCCGCTGCCGGATGCGGTCATCGGTGAGCCCGTGCACGAGCTGCAGCAGCTGCACGGTGAACTCGATGTCGCGGATGCCCCCCGGTCCGAGCTTCAGCTGGTAGGCGACCTCGCCGGCGGGGATGAAGTCGGTCACGCGCTCGCGCATGCGCTGCACGCTGTCGACGAAGTTCTCGCGCGCCGCGCTCGTCCACACCTTCGGCTGCACGGCGGCGACGTACGCCTCTCCGAGAGCCCGATCGCCGGCGAGCGGGCGGGCCTTCAGGAGGGCTTGGAACTCCCAGCTCTTCGCCCACCGGTCGTAGTACGAGAGGTGCGAGTCGAGGCTTCGTACGAGCGCGCCCTGCTTGCCCTCGGGCCGCAGGTTGGCGTCGACCTCCCACAGCGGCGGCTCGATCTCCATGCCCGAGATGCCGCGCATCGTCTGCACCGCGAGGCGGGTGGCGATGTCGATGACACGACTCTCGCCGATCTCCTCGGTGAGGTCGTCGGATGCCCCGCCGACGAAGATCACGTCGACGTCGCTCACATAGTTGAGCTCCCGGGCGCCGGTCTTGCCCATACCGATGATGGCGAGCTGCGTGCCCGCGACCTGAGCACGCGGGAACAGTCCGGCGCCCACGCCCCCGCCGGCGACGCGCGTGCGCGCGACGCACAGGGATGCCTCCAGCGCCGCACCGGCGGCGTCCGCCAGGGCCGCGGCGACATCGGGGAGCACCTCGACCGGGTCGGTTGCGCCCAGGTCGTACGCGGCGATCCGCGCCAGCAGCCGCCGGTAGCGCACGCGGAGCGAGACCCAGGCGCCCTCGTCGCCGTGACGGGCGAATCCGTCGTCATCGGCATCGACCGCCTCGCGCAGCTCGGCCACCATCTCCTCCGCCGTCGGCAGCGATCCGCCGGGGCCCGGAACGTGGGCGAGCTCCTCCGGGTGGCGGAGGAAGAAGTCGGCGAATCCGCTCGATGCCCCTACGAGCAGCCAGATCGTCGGCCCCACGCGTCGCATCGCGTCAGCGACGGCGGCGGAGTCCCGCCGTGCGATGCGCGCCAGGGCGCCCAACGCCGCATCAGGGTCGGCTGCGGCATCCGCGCCCACCAGCATCTCGTGACGAGCCAGTGCGAGCTCCTCGACGAGCTCGCCGAGCAGCCGGTCCGCCTCGCCGAGATCGCCGAATCCGTCCCGAGCGAGCTCGATACGCGTCGAGGTGCGCTCGCCTCCCGCCATGGCGGCCTAGAGCATCTCCAGGTTGCTCTGCAGCTCGAACGGCGTCACCTGGGCGCGGTACTCCTGCCATTCGCGACGCTTGTTGAGCAGCACGTAGTTGAAGACCTGCTCGCCGAGGGTCTCTGCAACCAGCTCCGACTCCTCCATGTACTCCAGAGCGTGGTCGAGGCTCGCCGGCAGCGGCGCGTAACCGAGGGCACGACGCTCCGAGTCGGTCAGCGACCACACGTTGTCCTCGGCCTCGGGCGGGAGCTCGTAGCCCTCCTCGATGCCCTTCAGGCCCGCCGCGAGCAGCAGGGCGTAGGCGAGGTACGGGTTCGCGGCGGAATCGAGCGCGCGGTACTCGACGCGCGTCGACTGCCCCTTGTTGGGCTTGTACATCGGGACGCGCACGAGAGCGGAGCGGTTGTTGTGGCCCCAGCAGATGAAGCTGGGCGCTTCGTCGCCGCCCCAGAGCCGCTTGTAGGAGTTCACGAACTGGTTGGTGACGGCGGCGATCTCGTTCGCGTGCGTGAGAAGTCCCGCGATGAAGTGGCGGCCGGTCTTGGAGAGCTGGTACTGCCCGCCCTCTTCGAAGAACGCGTTCTGGTCGCCCTCGAACAGCGACATGTGCGTGTGCATACCGCTGCCCGGCTTGCCCGAGAGTGGTTTGGGCATGAACGTCGCGTAGACGCCCTGCTCGATCGCGACCTCTTTCACGACCGTGCGGAACGTCATGATGTTGTCGGCCGTGGCGAGCGCATCGGCGTACCGCAGGTCGATCTCGTTCTGGCCGGGGCCGCCCTCGTGGTGGCTGTACTCCACAGAGATGCCGAGGTCTTCCAGCATCCGGACGCTCCGCCGACGGAAGTCGTGCGCGGTCCCTCCGGGGACGTTGTCGAAATACCCCGCGGAGTCGACCGGCTCGGGCCCGTCCGGACCGTACGCCGAGGACTTGAGCAGGTAGAACTCGATCTCGGGATGCGTGTAGAAGGTGAAGCCGTTGTCGGCGGCCTTCGCGAGCGTGCGCTTGAGCACGTGACGCGGGTCGGCGACCGCGGGCTGACCGTCAGGCGTCGTGATGTCGCAGAACATCCGCGCCGTCGGATCGATCTCACCGCGCCACGGCAGCGTCTGGAACGTCGTCGGATCGGGGTGGGCGAGAAGGTCCGATTCGTACGAGCGCGTGAGTCCCTCGATCGCCGATCCGTCGAAGCCGAGCCCCTCGGTGAAGGCTCCCTCGACCTCGGCCGGCGCGATCGCGACGGACTTGAGAGTGCCGATCACGTCCGTGAACCAGAGGCGGACGAACTTGATCCCCCGCTCCTCGATCGTGCGCAGTACGAAGTCCCGCTGCTTGTCCATCGTGTCCTCTCACACACGGCCTCGCGGACGAGACCGAACCGAAGGCCAGACTATCTGGCCGAAGTGTCCGTTCCGTGCTCGCTCTCGCCTCAGGCGTCGTCTTCGGCGTCCTCGTCGGACCAGGCGCGGGAGCGCTCTGCGAGCAGCTTCGGGGCGTTCGCGGCCTCTTCCTCGGTATCGAACGGGCCCGCACGGTCGATGGCCGGCGACTCGAAGCCGCGCTCGACCGCGCCGGTGGTGAGGTTGTACCAGAACTTGTCTTCGCCGGCGGACATCGCGGGCTCCTTCCGTGGAGATCAGTCCGATCCTAACGACCGCGTCGACGGGCGGGCAGAGGGTACGACCTGGATAGGCTGAGGACATGACGACGAAGGCGACCCGTGCGGTCGGAGTGGACATCGGCGGCACCGGCATCAAGGGTGCCCTCGTAGACCTGGAGGCCGGAGTCCTCCTCAGCGACCGGGTCAAGGTTCCGACGCCGAAGGGAGCCGAACCCGACGACGTGCTGAAGGCCGTCCGCACCGTACTCGACACTCTGGGCGTGACCGATGCCGACATCCCCCTCGGTGTGGCTTTTCCGGCCATCGTGAAGCACGGTCGGACACTCTCGGCCGCCAACGTCGCCGACACGTGGATCGGCTTCGAAGCCGAGAAGTTCTTCGAGGACGGTCTCGGACGCGAAATCCACTTCGCGAACGATGCGGACGTCGCCGGACTCGCCGAGGCGCGCTACGGAGCGGCACGTGGGGTCGACGGGCTCGTTCTGCTGACGACGCTCGGCACCGGGATCGGGACGGCGATGCTCCACAACGGGGTGCTGATCCCGAACGCGGAACTCGGCCACCTGCCGCGGGCCGACAAGTCGACCGATTTCGAGGCGTGGGCGGCGTACTCCGCAGTGGAGCGCGAGGAGCTCAGCTGGCCGAAGTGGGCGAAGCGCCTGCAGTCCTACTACAGCACGCTCGAGTTCCTGCTCAGCCCCGACCTGTTCATCGTCGGCGGCGGCGTGTCGAAGCACTCCGACCAGTTCCTGCCGCTGCTCGACCTGCAGACGCCGATCGTTCCCGCCGTCCATCGCAACAACGCCGGCATCATCGGAGCGGCGGCACTGGGCCTGGCGCATGAAACGGGCACAGAGGCCGAGGACGCCGCACGAGACATCGTCGGCACCACCGACTGAGGATCTCTCCCTCTCCATTATCGCTCGGCGGACGGGGCTTGCCGCAAGGCCCCCCTGCTGAGGCAGAATCGCTGGTCGCGCCCGGGTTCGGGGCGCGCGGCGAGAGGAGATCCCGATGGAGACCAGTACTGCGGGCGGGAGCGTGTTCGACCTGCCGGAGCGGCTTCGGGCGAAGGGCGATGTCCGGCTGATCCAGGACGACGAGCGAGCGTTCGGACGCCTCCGCGCAGCCCTCGCCGACACCGTCGCCGACGCCGAGAGCCGACTCGACCGCGCGCGGCGACAGCGCGTCACGGGCGGGCAGGAGGCCCTCGACCGCGACCTCGACATTCAGCGCCTCAGCCGCCGTCTTCGCATCCTGCGCCGCTTCGGCGTCGATGCCTGCGTCGGACGCATCGACCCGGTCGACGGGGAGCCCGTGCGCATCGGGCGCTTCGGAGTGGCGGATGCCGACGGCACACGCCTGCTCGTGGACTGGCGCGCGCCGGCCGCCGAACGCTACTTCGCGGCGAGCCACGGCGATCCCATGGGCGTGTCGAGCCGCCGCCGGTACCGATGGCTGCGGGGCCGGATCGTCGACTACTGGGACGAGGTGTTCGTCGACGACGGCATCGATCACCGCGCCGCGCTCGACGACCAATCCGCCTTCATCGCGAGTCTCGGTCAGTCGCGTACCCCGAAGATGCGCGACGTGCTCGCGACGATCCAGTCGGACCAGGACGCCACCATCCGCGCCGGCTCCGACGGAGCGCTCGTGGTCGACGGAGGACCGGGCACAGGCAAGACCGTGGTGGCGCTGCACCGAGCGGCGTACCTTCTCTACGCGGACGCCCGGCTGCAGGGCGGGCGCGGCGGCCTGCTGTTCATCGGACCGCACCGCCCGTACATCGACTACATCGACGATGTCCTGCCGAGCCTCGGCGAGGAAGGTGCTCGGGTCGCGACACCCGCCGATCTGGTCACCGGCGGACAGGACGCACGCGAAGAGAACGACCCCGCAGTCCGCCGCCTCAAGAGCGATGCGCGCATCGCGGCAGCGGTCGAACGAGCCGTGCGACTGTGGCAGCACCCCCCGACGCGCGCGACGTCCGTACCCACGCACTGGGGACCGGTGCGTCTGAGCGCCGCGCAGTGCAGCGGGGTGTTCGAGGCATCCGACGGCGCCCTCTCGCACAACGAGCTGCGCATCGAGGCCTGGGATCGCTTCCTCGACATCGTCGCCGACCGCATCGGCGATCTGCGGCGCGATTCAGAGGCCGATCCGATATCGGAGCGGTGGTCGCAGGGATGGGGCGAGGCGACCCCCGCCGACGAGACGTGGCTCGACGCCGTGTCACGGGAGGGCGACTTCGACGCGTACGGGGCGGACGACGAAGTCGACGCTCCCGTCCGGATGACGCTCGAGGCCGACTCCGAGCTACGGGCCCGCTTCGACGCGTTCTGGCCTCTGCTCGACCCGGACGCGCTGCTGCGCGGGCTCTGGCGGTCGGGCGCGATGCTCCGTGCGTGCGCGCCGTGGCTGGGCGAGGCGGACATCGCCGCGCTGACGGCGGCCGGCGCCCAGGGAGCGGGATGGACCGACGTCGACCTTCCCGCCCTCGATGTCGCACGCACTCTCGTGGGCGATCCGTCCGTCGAGGTGCGTGAGCGGCGGCGGCGGGCGGAAGCGGAGGCGGAACGCGAGATCCGTGACGCTGTGCGTGACGACCTCATCGCCTCGGACGACAGCGACATGCGCATCATGGGGATGCTCCGGGGCCAGGATCTGCGCCGCACGCTCGCCGCACCCGACGAGCGTGCCCTCGATCCCTTCGCCGGGCCCTTCGCCCACATCGTCGTCGATGAGGCGCAGGAGCTCTCCGATGCGCAGTGGCAGATGCTCGTGCGTCGGTGCCCGTCGCGCAGTTTCACGATCGTCGGCGATCGTGCGCAGGCCCGCCACGGGTTCCCCGAGTCGTGGGCGAACCGGCTGGCCCGCGTCGGACTGGATCGCGTCAGGGTCGCGACGCTCACGGTCAACTACCGCACGCCCGCCGAGGTGATGGATGTCGCCGGCCCCGTCATCCGTGCGGTCCTGCCCGATGCGAATGTGCCCGGCGCCGTCCGCTCCTCCGGTCTGCCCGTGCGCGAGGGCGCCGTCTCGGAACTGACCAGCGTGCTCGACGACTGGGAAGCGGCGCACCCCGACGGGATCGCCGTCGTCATCGGCGCCCCCTGGTTCGACGGACGCGAGCGGGTGCGCTCGCTGAGCCCGGTGCTCGTGAAGGGCCTCGAGTTCGACCTGGTCGTCATCGTGGACCCCGAGGGCTGGGGATCGGGGGTCACGGGCGCCGTCGATCGGTATGTCGCCATGACCCGCGCCACCGGCGAGCTCGTGCTGCTGCGGTCGTGAGCCGCCCGGCCCGCACCGCAGAGCCGGACGCCGTGCTCGACATCTCCGCCGCACGGCGGAGGCGGCCTGCCTTGAGGCCCGCGTAGCGTGAGGACATGTCCACTATCGAATCCCTCTCGCGGGCCTCGGTCGGGGTCCTTCTCGGCATCGTCATCGGTGCGCTCGTCGGAGTGCTCGCGGCGAACGCGATCGTCGGCGTCATCATCGCGTGCATCGCCGCCGTGGCATGCGCCGCAGTGCTCGTCGCGCGGGAGCGTCGGCGCGGCGGTCACGACGCGCGTCGGTGAGGCGAATGGGCCGGCCTGTACGCCGGGTTCTGTCCGGGGGCGTGAGCCCCGTGGACGGTCATCTCTCTCGGCGACACGTTGCCGTGCCGCTCCAGCGGTCTACCCGGGGACTCGGCGAGCCGCGTCGGCATCCCCTGTCTGACCTTGCTCCGGGCGAGGTTTACCATGCGGGTCGTGTCACCACGACCCCGGTGGTCTCTTACACCACCCTTTCACCCTTACCCCGACTCCCGGCGAGCGGGAGATCGAGGCGGTCTGCTCTCTGTGGCACTGTCTCGCGGATTGCTCCGGGTGGGTGTTACCCACCGCCCTGCCCTGTGGAGCCCGGACGTTCCTCGGTGCGGATCACTCCGCCACGCGACCGTCCAGCCGACCCATTCGCGTGGCCAGTCTACCGGGGGCGACGCCCCGGAGACCGTCACGTCTTCGCGGCATCCTGAGCGATCCGCAGGTCGAGGGGGAAATCGATCGGGAACCCGCCGAAGAGCAGGTGCGCGGCACGCGCAGCGGATTCCCGCACCATCGCTGCGACCTGGTCGGCGAGCTCTGCGGGGCTGTGCACGATGATCTCGTCGTGCAGGAAGAAGCACAGATGCGGCCGACGCGAGAAGACGGGGCCGGATGCCTCCGCCGGGGTCCCCGCCTGAGGTGCGATCTCGGCCAGGCTCCCTCGAAGGTCCGCGAGCCACGCGAGCGCCCACTCTGCGGCGGTGCCCTGCACGACGAAGTTGCGCGTGAACCGCCCGCGATCACGCGCCGAGCGACGCGCACGATCGCGGTCGGTCTCCGAGGCATCCGGCGCACCGGCACGGTCCTGCACGGCGTGCCATTCCGCGGGCGGCGGCGGAGCGGATCTGCCGAGCCAGGTGCTGACGACGCCGCCCTCTTCGCCCGTGCGCGCCGCCGCATCTACGAGACCCATCGCGCGCGGGTAGGCCCGCCGCAGCGCGGGAACGAGCCGCCCGCTGTCACCCGTCGTCGCGCCGTACATGGCGCCGAGCATCGCGATCTTGGCCTCGGCGCGGCTGGGCACGGTCCCCGCCGCCACGAGCCCGTCGTAAAGGTCTCGCCCCCGCGCAGCATCGGCGAGGGAGACGTCGCCGGAGATCGCGGCGAGTACCCGCGGCTCCAGCTGCGCGACGTCGGCCACCACGAGCACCCACCCGGGGTCGGCGTGCACCGCCGGGCGCAGCTGGCGGGGCAGCTGCAGCGCACCGCCGCCCGACGACGCCCACCGCCCGGTGACGACCCCGCCGGGAACGTACACGGGCCGAAACCTGCCGTCGCCAGCCCACTCGTCGAGCCAGGCCCATCCGTTGGCGCTCGCGAGTCGGGTCAGCTTCTTGTACTGGAGGAGCGGCGCGATCGCGGGGTGGTCGTAGTCGGCGAGCTCCCATCGACTCGTCGAGCGTGCAAGGACACCCACCCGGTGCAGACTCCGCAGGAGCTTCGGCTGCGAGTCGAGGCTGGCCGTCGGGTCGCCGAGGGCCGTGCGGACGTCGGCGCCGAGTTCACGCACCCGTTCGGGAACGGCGCCCGCCGCAGGGCGCGCCCCGAGCGTCTCGGTGAGGATCGCCTCGTGCACGGCACGGCTCCACGGCAGGCCCGCCGCGTGGAGCTCCGCCGCGAGAAGCCCACCCGCCGACTCGGCGGCGAGCAGCAGACGCAGGCGTGACGGGTCGGATGCCGCGGCGACGGCCACCTGCTGACGGGCGAACTCCGCGAGCACCGCCGCGATGTCGTCCGGCACCCCACGCATGCGGTCGCCGAGGTCGTCGAGGTCGAACAAACCCGGGTCCCGAACACTCGTCCCGTCGACAGCAGGCGCATCCCAGTCGCTCGGGGAACGCAGTTCCGGTGCCGTGACGAGCTCGCTCGACCGCACGATCGCCCGGCAGAGGCGCAGATCGTGGCAGCGGGCGACGGTGACACCGGCATCCAGCAGCTCGGGATACCACCGCGCCGTGTCGCTCCACACCCAGCGCACGGCCGCGTCGCTCGCCGTCACCGCCTCGCGCCACTCCATGGGGCTGCACCACCGGCGTGCGGTTTCGGCGCCGGCCTCATCGAGATCGACGACGACGACGCGCTCGCCGTCGTGCGCGACGACGCGCCATCGCGGCGACGCCCTCATCTGCTCGGCGGGGTCA
Source organism: Microbacterium dextranolyticum (assembly GCF_016907295.1). Lineage (NCBI taxonomy): Bacteria > Bacillati > Actinomycetota > Actinomycetes > Micrococcales > Microbacteriaceae > Microbacterium > Microbacterium dextranolyticum. Next base: position 1,557,919 of record NZ_JAFBBR010000001.1, on the reverse strand, counting down.
CAGACCCGATTCGTCGGTGCGGATGAGGATGCCGCCGCACTCGGGGCACATCACGACATCGTCATCGGCGGCCTGACGCAGCGTCTGCAGGTCGGTGCCGGAGAGCACCATGTGGCACCCTTCGCACGTGCGACGGCGCAGAAGACCGGCGCCCACGCCGCGCGCGGCGAGGCGATCGTAGAGGTCGAGCAGCTCCGCCGGGACCGTCGCGGCCACGGCCTGGCGGTCTCGCGCCGCCGCCTCCCCGTCCGCGGTGGCCCGCGCGACGGCGGCCTTGCCTTCGGCGCTCAGTCGTGCGCCCTCCTCGTTGGTCGCGGCGATCACCGCTTCCTGCGCGGCCACCGCCGCGTCCGACGTCTCAAGCCGCTCCATGAGCTCCAGCTCGGCGTCTTCGAGGTCGCCCTTGCGCTTGGCGAGCGACGCGAGCTCGCGTTCGAGGCCCTGCGCCTCCTTCGGGTTCGAGGTCGCCGCCAGTCGCTCGGCGTCGCGCGCCACGCGCGCATCGACGAGCGAGACATCCGACTCGAGCCGGGCGAGTTCGGCGCGCGCGTCGTCGCGCTCCCCCAGAAGACGCGTGAGCTCTGCGGACTGCGTCTGACGCTGCGTCAGCAGCTCGGCGACGCGCGCCGACTGCCCGGGGTTGCGACGCTGATGGTCGGCGACACGGATCGTCGCGTCGAGTCGTGCGAGATCGAGCAGGAGCAGCTGGTCGGCGGGACGGGCTTTCACCTCACCAACCTATCGTTTCCCCGGGCGTACGGCCCCCGCTCACGCAACGATGGCGCTAGCATGTGGTCCCCGGGACGCCTGCCGGGCACTCGACGAAGAGAGCAACATGAGCGTCATGCGCACCAAGTCGATCGAACGATCGCTCGCCGACACCGAGGAGCCGGAGTTCCGGCTGAAGAAATCGCTGTCCGCCCTCGACCTCACCGTCTTCGGGGTCGGCGTCGTCATCGGCGCCGGCATCTTCACCCTCACCGGCCGGGCGGCGCACGAGGTCGCCGGGCCCGCGATCGTCGTGAGCTTCGTGGTCGCCGCGATCGCCTGCGCCCTCGCGGCCATGTGCTATGCGGAGTTCGCCTCCACGGTTCCCGTCTCGGGGTCGGCGTACACCTTCTCGTACGCCTCGCTCGGCGAGCTGTTCGCATGGATCATCGGGTGGGATCTGATCCTGGAGATGTTCCTCGGGGCGAGCGTGGTCGCCCAAGGCTGGAGCGCCTACCTGGGCGTGCTGCTGCAGCAGCTCGGCGCACCGATCCCCGCCGCCATCGGGTACGGCGGCACGGTCGATGTCATGGCGATCCTGCTGGTCGTCGTGCTCGGCGCGCTGATGACGCTCGGGATCCGCGAGTCGATGCGCGTGAACCTCGTGCTGGTGGGCGTGAAGCTGTTCATCGTGCTGTTCGTGATCGTCGCGGGCATCCTCTTCATCAACCCCGCGAACTACTCCCCCTTCGTTCCCGACGCGGCACCGCGCGAGACAGCGACCGGGCTCACTCAGCCCCTCCTGCAGTTCCTGTCGGGGATCGAGCCGATGGCCTTCGGCGTCGGCGGCATCTTCGCGGGTGCCGCGCTCGTGTTCTTCGCGTACATCGGGTTCGACGTGGTCGCGACCACGGCGGAGGAGACGAAGAACCCCCAGCGCGACATGCCGATCGGCATCATCGCCTCGCTCGCGATCTGCACCCTGCTCTACTGCGCGGTCGCCCTCGTCGTCACGGGCATGGTCCGCTACGACCAACTGGATCCCGCCGCCGCACTGGCGAACGCATTCGCCCACCACGGTCAGACATGGATGGCGACCGTCATCTCCGCGGGCGCCGTGGCCGGACTCACGACGGTCGTTCTGACCCTGCTCATCGGAGCGACGCGCATCATCTTCGCGATGGCGCGCGATCACCTGCTCCCCGCCGGGCTCGCCAAGGTCCACCCGACACGCCGGACGCCCTGGGTCATCTCGGTCATCGTGACGGTCATCGTGGCGGTCGTCGCCGGCGTCACACCGGTCGGAGTGCTGGAGGAGATGGTGAACATCGGCACGCTCTCGGCCTTCGTCCTGGTCTCCGTCGGCGTCGTCGTGCTTCGCCGCACCCGTCCGGACCTGACGCGCGGGTTCCGCGTGCCCTGGAGTCCATTCCTGCCGATCCTGTCGGCAGCGATCTGCACCTACCTGATGCTGAACCTCACCGTCGAGACATGGCTGCGCTTTCTCATCTGGCTGGTCGTCGGCTTCGTGATCTACGCCACCTACTCGCACCGCCACTCGCGCCTCGGGAAGGACGACGGTGCGTACCTCGACCCCGCCCTGCCGCGCGTCGTGGGTCGCGACTCTTAGACTGGAGCGGTCAGGGCCTTTAGCTCAGCTGGTAGAGCGCCACGTTTACACCGTGGATGTCGTCGGTTCGATCCCGGCAGGGCCCACATCGGTTCCGGAAACCACGACGGGATCCGGGGGATCCGGAGGAGGATCGGCATGGCCGTCCCGCAGAGCAAGGCGGAACTCACGCGCGCGGTGACCGACGGGTACGACCGGATGGTCGACGACCTCCAACGGGTACCTGCGGATGCCGTGCGCGAGCTGACGATGCCGGGCCACGCACAGGGCACGCTGATGTCCCCAGCGGACCTCGTCGCGTATCTCATCGGATGGAACGAGCTGGTCCTGTCCTGGCACGCACAGCGCGCCGCCGGGGTCGAACCCGCTTTCCCCGCCGAGGGGTACCGATGGAATCAGCTCGGCGAGCTCGCCGGAAGCTTCTACACGCAGTGCGCCGACCTCTCCTGGAGCGAGCTGCTCGATCGATTCGACCGCGCAGAGAAGGCGATCCTCGCCCTCATCGACAGGCTCGACGATGCTGCGCTCTACGGCGCCCCGTGGTACGGCACGCATACGGCCGGCCGCATGATCCAGTTCAACACCTCGTCTCCCTACGCCAACGCCCGCACGCGGCTGCGGCGGTGGTTGCGCGAGCGCGAGGCGGCCGAACACGCTGCGGGCCGCTAGAGGACCGCCACCTCGTCACCGACGCGGACCACCCCACCGCCCGTGAACGGGAGCAGCAGTCGGCCGAGCGTCGGCTTCTGCTGGTCGAACCGACGCGTCAGTGTCGTGAGGACCGGGGCGTCGCGCTCCCCCGTGTCAGGATCGGCATGGGTGGCGAGGCACCGCACGATCGGTCCCTGCGGCGCGAACGTCACGTCGCCGATGCGCACCGCGCCGGTCCAGTCGAGCTCCGAGAAGGCCTCGGCTCCGGCGATGACGATGTTGGAGCGGAAGCGACGGTCGTCGATGGATGCCGGCAGAACGGCATCCAGCGCCTCCGCACTCTCCCGCGTGTGCACCGACACGAAGCCGCGCGGGCGGTCCTGGAAGCGCGAGGTGACGCCGTCCCCGACGAGGACGAGCGGCAGCCGGCCGGGGGCGTGGAGACGCTCGGCCTCGGGCGAGGCGAGCACGAACTCGGTGACGGCGGCGGCGAGGTCGCGACGACCGGCCCCATCGAGCCCTGCCTCGACGAGAGTCCGGGTTCCGGAGGCCACACGCACCCGCCGCACGTGCTCGTCATAGGTGACCTCGAGCCGCGCCAGCGCGGGGAAATCCTGCAGCGCGAGGCCTTTGGACTTCGGCCAGTAGTCGAGCCCGTCGCGCTCCTCGGGGTGTGTCGCGTCCGCGAAGCGGAAGGCCAGAACGCGGTCCCCGCCGATGCGCCCGTCTTCCTGCACGGTGAGCTCTGCGCGGCACTCCGGCGTGAACCCTTTGACGGGATGGCGGTACAGAGCGACGACCTGAGGCACCTCGTCAGTCTGACATCGGATCCGTTCGCGCACCGGCATCCGTGGTGCTCCGGATTGTGACTAGGCTGATCCAGGACGTGTTGTCGACGCTGCACAAAGCCGCGCGCGCCCGCAGCCCCCATCCCTGGCACGATCTGCCAGATGACGAAAGGTGTCTCGTGACGGTCAACGATCAGGATCCGTACTCGCAGGGCCCGCAGGACAGCGATCCCGAAGAGACGCACGAGTGGCAGGAATCGCTCCAGCAGCTCGTCGACAGCAAGGGCGCAGGCCGTGGTCGCGAGATCATGCTCAGCCTGCTGAACAAGTCGCACGAGCTGCAGCTCAACGTGCCGCAGGTGCCGGTCACCGACTACATCAACACGATCGCCCCGGAGAACGAGCCCGAGTTCCCCGGTGACGAGGAGCTGGAGCGCCGCTACCGCCGGTGGATCCGCTGGAACGCCGCGATCACGGTGCACCGCGCCCAGCGTCCGGGCATCGGCGTGGGCGGCCACATCTCGACCTACGCGTCGTCGGCGTCGCTGTACGAAGTCGGCTTCAACCACTTCTTCAAGGGCCTGGACGACCCGTCCGGCGGCGACCAGATCTTCATCCAGGGTCACGCCTCCCCCGGCATCTACGCGCGCTCGTTCCTCGAGGGTCGCCTGTCCGCGGACCAGCTCGACGGCTTCCGTCAGGAGAAGTCGCGCGCGCCGCACGGCATCCCCTCGTACCCGCACCCGCGCCTCATGCCCGAGTACTGGCAGTTCCCGACGGTGTCGATGGGTCTCGGTCCCATCAACGCCATCTACCAGGCGATGACCAACAAGTACCTCGCCAACCGCGGTATCAAGGACCTGGGCGATTCGCACGTCTGGGCCTTCCTCGGCGACGGCGAGATGGACGAGGTCGAGTCGCGCGGTCAGCTGCAGGTCGCAGCGAACGAGGGCCTGGACAACCTGACCTTCGTGGTCAACTGCAACCTGCAGCGCCTCGACGGTCCGGTGCGCGGCAACGGCAAGATCATCCAGGAGCTCGAGGCGTTCTTCCGCGGAGCGGGCTGGAACGTCATCAAGGTCGTGTGGGGTCGCGGCTGGGACGAGCTGCTCGACGTCGACACCGACGGAGCGCTCGTACGGCTCATGAACACGACCCCCGACGGCGACTTCCAGACGTACCGCGCCGAGGACGGCACCTTCATCCGCAACCACTTCTTCGGTCGCGACGAGCGCACCGCCGCGATGGTGGCCGACTGGTCGGACGAGGACATCTGGGGCAAGCTGCGCCGCGGCGGCCTCGACTACCAGAAGCTCTACGCCGCGTACAAGGCGGCTACGGAGCACAAGGGTCAGCCCACGGTCATCCTCGCCAAGACCATCAAGGGATACGGCCTCGGTCACCACTTCGAGGGTCGCAACGCGACCCACCAGATGAAGAAGATGACCCTCGACGACCTCAAGCACTTCCGCGACTCGATGCGGATCCCCGTCAGCGACGCGCAGCTCGAGGAGAACCCGTACCAGCCGCCGTACTTCCACCCCGGCGCCGAGGACGAGACCATCCAGTACATGGTCGAGAAGCGTCGCGCCCTGGGTGGCTTCCTGCCCGAGCGTCGCACGCACCACGTGCCGATCACCCTGCCCGACGACAGCGCCTACGCGCTGCCGAAGAAGGGTTCGGGCACGCAGGAGATCGCCACGACGATGGCCTTCGTCCGTCTGCTGAAGGACCTCCTGCGCGCCAAGGACTTCGGCCACCGGATCGTGCCCATCATCCCCGACGAGGCCCGCACGTTCGGCGTCGACGCGTTCTTCCCGACCGCGAAGATCTACAACCCGAACGGCCAGAACTACACCTCGGTCGACCGGGAGCTGCTGCTCGCCTACAAGGAGAGCCCGCAGGGTCAGATCATGCACGTCGGCATCAACGAGGCGGGCGCCCTCGCAGCCTTCACCGGCACGGGCACCTCGTACTCGACGCACGGCGAGCCGCTGATCCCGGTCTACCTCTTCTACTCGATGTTCGGGTTCCAGCGCACAGGCGACGCCCAGTGGGCCGCCGGTGACCAGATGGCGCGCGGTTTCATCATGGGCGCGACGGCGGGGCGCACGACGCTGACGGGTGAAGGCCTGCAGCACGCCGACGGCCACTCGCACCTGCTGGCGTCGACGAACCCGGCGACCGTGTCGTACGACCCCGCCTACGGGTACGAGATCGCACACATCGTGCGTTCCGGCATCGAGCGCATGTACGGCGGCAACCACCCCGACCCGAACGTCATGTATTACATCACGCTGTACAACGAGCCGCTCGTGCAGCCGGCCGAGCCCGAGGGCGTCGATGTCGAGGGCATCATCCGAGGCATCCACCGCATCTCCGAAGGAGACGGCGACGGGCACCGCGTGCAGCTGTTCGCCTCGGGCGTCGGCGTGCCGTGGGCTCTCGAGGCCCAGCACCTGCTGCGCGAGGACTGGGGCGTGGTCGCCGACGTCTGGTCGGTGACGAGCTGGACGGAGCTGCGCCGCGACGGTCTCGCCGCCGACGAGCACAACTTCCTGCACCCGACGGACGAGCCGCGCACCGCGTACCTGACGCAGAAGCTGCAGGGCACGGCCGGTCCGGTCGTCGCCGTCAGCGACTACATGCACGCCGTGCAGGACCAGATCCGTCCGTGGGTGCCGAACCGCTACGTCACGCTGGGCGCCGACGGCTTCGGGTTCTCGGACACCCGCGCCGCCGCTCGTCGGTTCTTCAAGATCGACGGTCCCTCGGTCGTGGTGCGCGCCCTGCAGGCGCTCGCCGAGGAAGGCGTCGTCGATCGCTCGCTGTCCGTCCAGGCCATCGAGAAGTACCGCCTGCACGACGTCAACGCCGGCACCAGCGGCAACGCCGGGGGCGAGAGCTGACCGACGCGATGCCCGCCCGCCCCACCCCGCAGGAGAAAGCGGAGACCCTCGCCTGGTTGCGTCGGATCTCCGGAGATCTTGCAACGGCGACCATCAAGCGGCTCGAAGAGTCGCTGCCGTGGTACGCCGACATGCCGCCGGCCCGTCGGTCGTCGGTGGGTCTCGTGGCGCAGGCGGGCATCGCCTCGTTCATCCAGTGGTACGACGATCCCCAGTCCACCCCCTGGATCGCGGCGGACATCTTCGCCGCCGCCCCACGTGAGCTGTTGCGCAGCGTCAGCCTCACGCAGACGCTCCAGCTGATCCGCGTCACGGTCGCCGTGACCGAGGAGCGTGTCGCCGGGCGCGCCGAAGATCTGCGCGAGAGCATCCTGCTCTTTTCGCGAGAGGTGGCCTTCGCTTCGGCCGATGTGTACGCCCGCGCCGCCGAGGCGAGGGGGCTGTGGGATGCCCGTCTCGAAGCACTCGTCGTCGACTCGATCCTCACGGGCGAAGCCGACGAAGAGCTGCCGAGCAGGATCGCGGCCCTCGGATGGCACGGTCACGGCGAAGTCGCCGTCCTCGTCGGGACCACTCCCGCGCAGTTCGACGTCGACCAGCTGCGCCGGATCGCGCGCAAGATGGGCGTCGACGTGCTGATCGGCGTGCAGGGATCGCGGCTCGTGCTGGTGATCGGGCGTGCGGACGCCCCGACGCCGGACGAACGGCGCGACGTCCTCCCCTTCCTCGAGATCGCCACTCGCCTCGAGCCGGGTTTCGGTGCGGGCCATCTCGTGCTCGGTCCCACCGTGCCCGCCCTCGTCGACGCCGGTCAGAGCGCCCGCGCCGCCCTCGCGGGTTTCGCCGTCGCCGCAGCCTGGCGCAGCGCACCGCGTCCGGTCGAAGCCGACGACCTGCTTCCCGAGCGCGCACTGGCCGGTGACAGCGCCGCGAAGGCCACGCTCGTCGAGCGCATCTACCGCCCCCTCCAGGCGCACTCATCCGATCTCGTGACGACACTGTGGAGCTATCTGGACAACGGCCGGTCCCTCGAGGCCACGGCGCGGGAACTCTTCGTGCACCCCAACACCGTGCGCTACCGGCTCAAGCGCGTCTCGGATGTCATCGGGTGGGACGCCACCGGCCCGCGCGAGGCGTTGATCCTGCAGACGGCCCTCATCATCGGATCGATCGGCACGGAAGTGACCCGACGGCGAGGCGGAGCACGCCGCACGCCGTGAGCGTCCGCACTTTGTGATTCTGTGCGCCACAGACAAGGGTTCGGCCTTTTTCTGTGACGTCTCCCCCAGCACGCGCCCCGAGAACTTGGCAGGATAGAGCAGTGATCATCACCGTCTTCCCCGGACAAGGGTCTCAGACCCCCGGCTTCCTCGAACCATGGCTCGCCCTCGAGGGAGTGCGTGACCGGCTCGAGCGGTACTCCGTGGACAGCGACATCGACCTCGTCGCCGCCGGCACGGAGTGGGACGCCGATCGCATCCGCGACACGCAGGTGGCGCAGCCGCTCATCGTCGCCGCCAGCCTGCTGTCGTACGCCGCGCTGACGCAAGCCGCCGGAACCAGTCCTGCGGGCGTCGCCGGCCATTCGGTCGGCGAGGTCGCCGCCCTCGTCGCCGCCGGAGTGATCTCCGAGACCGACGGGATGCGCCTGGTGGGCCTGCGCGGGCGGGCGATGGCCGAGGCTGCCGCGGCGGAGCAGACCGGTATGAGCGCGATCCTCGGCGGCGACCGCGACGCCGTGCTCGCACGCCTGGGTGAACTCGACCTCACCCCCGCGAACCACAACGGCGCCGGTCAGATCGTCGCCGCGGGCGCACTCCCCCCTCTGGCCGCCCTCGCCGAGGCTCCCGTCGCCGGCTCGCGCGTCATCCCCCTGCAAGTCGCCGGCGCGTTCCACACCCGCTACATGGCGCCAGCCGTCGACGCCCTCCAGGCCGCCGCAGCGGAGGTCACGGCATCCGATCCCGCGCTCACGCTCTGGACGAACCATGACGGCAGTGTCGTTCGTTCGGGACGCGACGCCCTGGATCTGCTCGTCCAGCAGGTCGCCTCGCCCGTGCGGTGGGACCTATGCATGGAGTCGTTCGCCGCGAGCGGCGTCACCGGCATCATCGAACTGGCGCCGGCCGGCACCCTCGTCGGACTCGCGAAGCGGGCCCTGCGCGGAGTGCCCACCGTCGCCGTGAAAACCCCCGACGATCTGGCGGCCGCGGCCGCTCTGCTGACAGGAGAAGCCGCGTGAGCATCGCGATCACCCAGCCGACCGGCCCCGCCCACACGCGCATCTACGCCTACGGCGCGGCCCGCGGCGAGAACGCCGTGCCCAACGACGACATCGTGGGGCCCATCAACTCCAGCGACGAGTGGATCCGCCAGCGCACCGGCATCGTGACGCGCGTCCGCGCGAACGCCGAGACCTCGGCGATCGATCTCGCCGCTGCTGCCGCGGCCGAGGCGGTCTCCCGCTCGGGCATCGCCCCCGAGAAGATCGACGCCGTCATCGTCGCGACGATCTCGAACCCGAAGCAGACGCCGTCGGTGTCGGCGATCGTCGCGGACCGCATCGGAGCGAACCCCGCCGCCGCGTACGACATCAACGCCGCATGCGCCGGCTTCGCCTACGGCGTCGCACAGGCGGATGCGCTCATCCGCGCCGGCGCGGCGCACTACGCGGTCGTCGTCGGTGCCGAGAAGCTCAGTGACGTCATCGACCCGACCGATCGATCGATCTCGTTCCTGCTCGGCGACGGTGCCGGCGCCGCCGTGGTCGGCCCCAGCGACATCGCGGGCATCGGGCCCACGGTCTGGGGATCGGACGGATCCAAGTCGGATGCCGTGGGCATGAACCACACGCTCGTCGAGTTCCGCGACGGTCTCGCGCCGTGGCCGACGCTCCGCCAGGAAGGGCCGACCGTGTTCCGCTGGGCCGTCTGGGAGATGGTGAAGGTCGCCCGGCAGGCCATCGAGGCCGCCGGCATCGAGGCATCCGATCTGGCCGCGTTCGTCCCGCACCAGGCGAACATGCGCATCATCGACGAGTTCGCCAAGCAGCTCGGCCTTCCCGACACGGTCATCATCGGTCGCGACATCGAGACGACCGGGAACACGTCCGCCGCCTCGATCCCCCTCGCCACCCACCGTCTGCTGGAGGAGCACCCGGAGCTCTCCGGCGGACTCGCCCTGCAGATCGGCTTCGGTGCCGGACTCGTGTTCGGCGCGCAGGTCATCGTCCTCCCGTGAGCGCTCGCAGCTCACACCTAGACTGATCCCCGGACCCGGCCGGGTCGCATTCCCATCCCGTACAACCCGACACACAAGGAGAATCCCATGGCATTCAGCAACGACGAGGTCCTCGCAGGGCTCGCCGAGCTCATCACCGACGAGACGGGCATCGCCGCCGACGAGGTCGCTCTGGAGAAGTCGTTCACGGACGACCTCGACATCGACTCGATCTCGATGATGACGATCGTCGTCAACGCCGAGGAGAAGTTCGGCGTGACGATCCCCGACGAAGAGGTCAAGAACCTCAAGACGGTCGGCGACGCCGTCACCTTCATCACCACCAACCAGGCCTGACAACCCCCTGCAGGCGGCCTTGATCGCTGACGGTGGGGGCCCACGCCCCCACCGGAGCATCGCGAGGAGACCATGAGCACTTCCCGAATCGTCGTGACCGGCATCGGCGCGTCCAGCCCCATCGGCGGCACCGCGCCCGACAGCTGGTCGGCGCTGCTGGCCGGCGCCTCCGGCACACGCACCCTCGAGTACGACTGGGTCGAGCAGTACAACCTGCCCGTGACCTTCGCCGCACAGGCCGCCGTGCGCCCCGACACGATCCTCGAGCGTCCCATCGCGAAACGGCTCGACCCGTCCTCTCAGTTCGCCCTCGTGGCGGCGATGGAGGCCTGGGCCGACGCCGGCAGCCCCGAGGTCGAGCCCGAGCGTCTCGGCATCGACTTCGCCACCGGCATCGGCGGACTCTGGACGTTGCTGGATGCCTGGGACACGCTCCGCGAGAAGGGGCCGCGACGGGTCCTCCCGATGACGGTGCCGATGCTGATGCCCAACGCCGCAGCCGGGAACCTGTCGCTGCACTTCGGCGCTCGCGCGTACGCCCGCACGGTCGCCAGCGCCTGCGCCTCGAGCACGGAGTCGATCGTCAACGCGATCGAGCACCTGCGCGACGGCCTGGCCGACGTCGTGATCGCCGGCGGCACCGAATCGGTCATCCACCCCGTCACGATCGCCTCGTTCGCCTCGATGCAGGCCCTCTCCAAGCGCAACGACTCGCCCGAGACCGCCTCGCGCCCCGGCAGCATCGACCGTGACGGCTTCGTCATGGGCGAAGGCGCCGGCGTCCTGATCCTCGAGACCGAGGAGCACGCCAAGGCCCGCGGCGCGAAGATCTACGCCGCCGTCGTGGGTGGCGGCGTGACGGCCGATTCGTACCACATCACCGCCAACGACCCCGAAGGCACGGGTGCCGCTCGCGCCGTGCGTCTCGCGCTGCAGATGGCCGGCGCGTCCACGGCCGACGTCACGCACATCAACGCGCACGCGACCTCGACGCCGGTCGGCGATCCCAACGAGTACGTCGCGCTGAAGTCGGTGTTCGGCGACCGGATCGACGACATCCCGGTGTCGGCGACGAAGGCATCCACCGGTCACCTCCTCGGCGGCACCGGTGCTCTCGAAGCGATCTTCACCATCAAGGCGATCGGTGAGCGCCTCGCTCCCCCCACGATCAACCTCACCGAGCAGGACCCGGCGGTGCCGTTCCGGATCTCCGGCGAGGCACAGCCCCTCGGTTCGGGCGACCAGCTGGCGATCAGCAACTCGTTCGGCTTCGGCGGCCACAACGCCGTCGTGGCCTTCGCCTCGGTGTAGGCGAGGGGCGCCGGAACGGTGCCGCCCAGAACGTGAAGAACCCCCTCCGCGAAGCCAGCGGAGGGGGTTCTCTCGGGTGAGGCGGCCGGCACGCGATCCTCGACCCCGGGAAGCCGTCCGAGGCGAGTACGGGCGCTCCTGCGCCGCCTGGTCTGTGGAGTTGTCGCGGAGAGCCGCTCAGCCGACCTTGTGCAGCCAGACCACCGGGGCGTCATCGCTGGCATGCCGGAACGGCTCCAGTTCGTCGTCCCACGCCGCACCCAACGCCACCTGCAGCTCGCGCTGCAGTTCGGCAGGGTCGCCGGCGGCGATCTCCATCGCGTAGCGGATGCGGTCTTCACCGATGACGAGGTTCCCGACGGTGTCGGTCTGTGCGAAGTGGATGCCGAGACCCGGTGTGTGCATCCATCGACCGCCGTCGCTGCGGGGCGTGGGATCCTCGCTGACTTCGAAACGAAGGTGTTCCCAGCCTCGAATGGCCGTCGCGAGCGCCGCGCCGGTTCCGACCGGGCCCTCCCAGTAGAACTCCGCGCGTCGACTTCCGCTCAGCACCGGCTGATCGGCCCAGTCGAAGTTCACGGCACGGCCCAGAGCGCGACCGACCGCCCACTCGAGGTGGGGGCACAGCGCGCGTGGCGCGGAGTGGATGTAGATCACTCCACGCGCGGTTGTTGACGCCATCGGTCTCTCCGTTTCATCAGGTACGTCTTCCCCTACGACCTGACCGGCGGATAGCACGGCGACTGTGCGGTTATGCCGACATTATCGCCGATGCCGACCCGAAATCCAAACCCGCCCCCGAGCAACCTTGAGGGAACAGCGCTCCACGGTGGGCCGCGTCAGAGCTCGAGCACGAGGCGCGGGCAGGCGGCCCGCGACACGCACACGAACATCGTGTCGTTCCGCTCGCGCTGGGCCGGGCTGAGGATCGAATCGCGGTGGTCGACGACCCCGTCCAGGACAGGGGTCTCGCAGGTTCCGCAGGTTCCCTCGCTGCAGCTGGAGAGAACGAGCGCTCCGGCCGCCTCGGCCGCCGCGAGCACAGAGATCTCCGGCGGCACCTCGATCGTCACGCCGGTGAGGGCCAGTTCCACCTCGAACGGTCCCTGCCACACGGGCGCCGGCAGCGCACCGGATTCGAATCGCTCCAGATGAACGGGCACGTCGTGTGCGCGCGCGGTCTCACCGATGGCATCGAGAAGCCGGGCCGGGCCGCAGGTGACGATGGCGGCACCGCTCGCGGCCGCGTCGACGACCAGCGCGTCGATGTCGAGCCGGTCGCCGCGCTCGCTGATGTGCACGGTGAACCGGTCTCCGTACAGGCCGTGCAGACGATCCAGGAACGCCATCCGACCCTCGTGCCCGCAGTAGTGCACACGCACCTCGCGCCCCTCGCCGAGCGCCTGCGCCGCCAACGGGACGATCGGAGTGATGCCGATCCCGCCCGCGACGAAGACGAGCGGGGCCGCCGCGCCGTTCGCGGGAGGCAAGGCGAAGTGGTTCCGCGGACCGGCGACTTTCAGACGCGCGCCGACCTGCAGCCGGTCGGCGATCCAGCGCGACCCTCCGCGGCCGGCCTCTTCGCGCAGGACGGCGACGCGCCACGTCGCCGCCGCGGGCTCGCCTGTCAGCGAGTACTGGCGCACGAGTCCACTCGGCAGGATGAGGTCGATATGGGCGCCCGGCTCCCAGTCGGGAAGGCGGTCACCGGCCCGAGCGGCGAGTTCGATCTCGACGATGCCGTCGGCCGCGGCCTCGATCGCGACCACCTCGACCTCGATGCGTCCCTCGGGTGCGCTCATTGGCTGGACTCCTTGACGATGATCAGACGGTAGGGAACGGGGTCGGCGGTCCGCCACCTGTGCCCGGTCCCGCCCGGGGTGTACGCCGAATCGCGCGGCCCCAGAACGTGGCGCTCCCCGTCGAGTTCCAGCTCGATGCGACCGTCGACGACATGGATGAACTCGTCCTCATCGTGGACGACGACGTCGCCCCACGTCGTGTTGTCGCCCACGTACTCGATGGGGCGGAACGGATGCCCGCTCCCCTCCGCGAGCATGCGCCCCGTGCCGCTGCCGAAGGCACCGACCACGCCCTCGTGGGCGCGGACGATGCTCACCGGGGAGCCCGGTGTGGACAGGCGCCCGTCAGCGAGGAGCTCCACGACGCTCGTCGACAGAGCCACCGAGATGCTCTCCAGCGACGACATGGACGGGCGCGCGCGCGAGCGCTCGAGCTGACTCAGGAACGAATGCGACAGCCCCGACAGCGCGGCGAGCTGCACCAGGGTCAATCCCCGCTGGGTGCGCAGCGCGCGCACTCGCGGCCCGAGCATGTCGACCGCGGCGGTCGTGGTCGCATCCACGTCGTGCTCCTCTCTGGGACGGATTACCTCCGCCGCATTGTAGGCGGCAGCCGGACATGATCCCGATCCCGATCGCAACGCCGGTGAGCCGTGATTAACAGAGCGACACGATCGTGTCATTCCCTCGAAACATGGCCCCCGTACCTTCGCCGATGTTGAGGCTATCAACATTGATCCGCGATCTCCTACCCGACGGAGCGCGACGAACAGAGGACCATTCGTGCACCTTCCGCGATCCCTCCGCACTCTGCGGAACGCCACCCTCCCCGGGGGAGCCAGGGTCGACGTCGTGCTCAGCGGCGAGACGGTCAAGGCCGTCCACCCCGCGGGCGAGGCCCCGGCCGAAGCGGAGGGCGAGCTCGATCTCACGGGCTTCGTGCTGCTGACCGCGGCGGCCGATCCCCACGCGCACCTCGACAAGTCGCGCACGTGGGACCGCATCTCCCCCGCCTTCGGCGACCTGCCGACGGCCATCGCCCAGTACGACGCGTATGCAGCTGCCGAGACGCGCGATTCGATCGCCGAGCGCGCGCGCACGACCGCGCTCGACATGCTCTCGCACGGCGTGACGGCGATCCGCTCGCACGTGAACATCTTCGCCGACGCGGATCCGCTGCGCGGCGTCGACGCACTCCTGCAGGTGCGCGAAGAGCTGCGGGGCCTGATCGACCTCGAACTGTGCACACTCGGCGACGAACGCGTGTCGGATGCCCTGCACGAAGAGGCCGTCGAGCGCGGCGTCGACCTCATCGGAGGCGCCCCGCACCTCGCAACCGACCCGGGCGCCGAGCTCGCCCGGCTGCTGACACTCGCCGAACGATTGGGGCGCGGCGTCGACATGCACACCGACGAATCCCTCGATGGGCCGCTCACGATCGTCGAGCTCGCGCGTCGCACGGCGTCGTGGCAGCACGCGTCGGCATCCGCCGGCCACTGCTCCCGCCTGGGCACGCTTTCGCCTGCCGAACTGCAGCCCGTCGTGGAGGCGGTGCGCGACGCCGATCTGGGCATCATCACGCTCCCCATCACGAACCTGTATCTGCAGGGCTGGGATGCCCCCGTCGCCACCCCGCGCGGCATCACCGCCGTGCGCGCGCTGCTGGATGCCGGTGTGCGGCTCGGGGCAGGCGCCGACAACGTCCGCGACCCGTTCAACCCCCTCGGCCGCTGCGACCCCCTCGAGACCGTCGCGCTGCTCGTCATCGGAGCCCACGTGTCGATCGATGACGCACTCGCCCTCGTATCGGACGGATCGCGCTCGGTCATGCGACTCGATGCGGCCGGGGCCGTCGAGGGCGCCCGCGCCGAATTCGTCGCCGTCAAGGGCACCAGCGCGGCGGACGTCGCAGCCTCGGCCGACCCCAACCGCCACGTGATCCACCGCGGCCGCCTCGTGTCCTCCACCGTCGCCACGGTGACGCGCGCGGACTGGTCGTCCTCAACCGAAAGGCAGGTGTCGGCGTGACCGATCCCCTCCTGGACTTCACCGATGTCGAGATGACGTTCCCGAACGGGACCGTCGCCTTGCGCGGTGTCGACCTCACCGTCCATCGCGGAGAGTTCGTCACCGTCGTGGGACCCTCCGGCTGCGGCAAGTCCACCCTCCTGCGCATCGCCTCCGGACTCGAGAACCCGAGCGACGGCGAGGCGACCGTGAACACCGATCGCATCGGCTACGTGTTCCAGGATGCGACGCTGCTGCCTTGGCGTGACGTGCAGGCCAACGTCGAACTGCTCGCCGAGCTCAACTGGCAGACGAAGGCGGTGCGCGCGAAGAAGGCGACCGAGATGATCCGGCTCGTCGGGCTGGCAGGCTTCGAGAAGAACCTGCCGAAGCAGCTGTCGGGCGGCATGCGCATGCGCACGTCCCTCGCGCGCTCCCTGACGCTCGACCCCGAGCTGTTCCTCTTCGACGAGCCGTTCGGCGCGCTCGACGAGATCACCCGCGAGCACCTCAACGACGAGCTGCTGCGGCTATTCGTGCAGACCCGGTTCGCCGGCCTGTTCATCACGCACTCGGTCTCGGAGGCGGTCTACCTGTCGACGAAGGTCGTCGTCATGTCCGGCCGCCCCGGACGCATCGTCGACACGTTCGAGGTGCCGTTCGACATGCCGCGCGATCCCGAAATCCGCTACACGGGCGCCTTCGCCGAGCTCGTCGGCAAAGTCTCCCACGCTCTGAGAGAGGGTCACCACTGATGTCCGACGTCGAAGCCACGGCATCCGAGTCCGTGCACACGGTCGCCGACCCACGCGAGATCGCGGCGGAGCAGGCATCCGTCCCCCGCAAGCGCGCACCCCGCTGGACGAAGCCGAGCTTGTGGGTTCCGCCGATCCTGCTCCTCGCGCTCATCATCGGCCTGGTCTATCTGGTCAACGCATTGCTCGGCACACGCGGATACCTCATGCCGCAGCCGCATGTGATCTTCGCCGTGTACGCCGACCCGAAGAGCGGTCCCGAGATCTTCGGAGCGCTCTGGAACACGGCTCAGGTAGCGCTGGTGGGCCTCATCGTCGCGATCGTGATCGGCGTCGTATGGGCCATCGCCATGAACCTCGCGAAGTGGGTGGAGCGCACCACCTTCCCCTACGCGGTGATCCTGCAGTCGATCCCGATCCTCGCGGTCGTCCCGCTGATCGGGTTCTGGTTCGGCTACGACTTCATCGCCCGCACGATCGTGTGCGTCTTGATCGCGCTGTTCCCGATCGTCTCGAACACCCTGTTCGGGCTGCAGTCCGTCGACCGCGGCGCACGAGAGCTGTTCAAGCTGCAGAAGGCGACCCGGTGGGTCGTGCTGACGAAGCTCGAGCTGCCCACCGCTCTGCCCGCGATGTTCGCCGGGATGCGCATCTCGGCGGGACTGTCCATCGTCGGCGCGATCGTCGGCGACTTCTTCTTCCAGCGCGGGACGCCCGGCATCGGCGCGATCATCGCCAAGTACCAGTCCCGACTCCAGAGCCCCGAGCTGTTCGCCTCGATTCTGCTCGCGTCGCTCTTCGGCGTCGTGATCTTCCTGTTCTTCGGCTGGCTCGCTCGTCGCGCCGTCGGCTCCTGGTACGACTTCGGCTGAACCGCCGGCGTCGCCCCGCACCGCACCATCGTCCCGTCCGCACCACCCATCCCACCAAGGAGAACCATGCGAACCGCACGCACACGCATCGCCGTCACGGCCGGACTCGCCGTCGCGAGCGCTCTGACGCTCGCCGCCTGCTCTGCCTCGTCCCCCACGCCCGCGGGCTCCGCCTCGGACCTCGCGATCGGCGCCGTCGATCTGGCCGCCGCCGGCTGCCCGGCCGACATCAAGATCCAGACCGACTGGAACCCGGAGTCCGAGCACGGCCACCTCTACCAGCTCGTCGGCCCGGGCTACACGATCGACGACAAGCAGAAGTCGGTCACCGGCCCGCTCATGGCCTCCGGTTCGTACACCGGCGTCAACGTCACCGTCCTGTCCGGTGGGCCGGCGACCGGCTTCACCCAGCCGAACGCGCAGATGTACAACGACCCGTCGATCTTCCTGGCGTACGTCGGCACCGACGAGGCCATCGCGCACTCCTCGGATCTTCCCACCGTCGGTGTCTTCGCGCCGCTGCAGAAAGACCCGCAGATGCTGATGTGGGACCCGGCGACCTACCCGAACGTGAAGAGCATCGCCGATCTCGGCAAGGAGAACGTCACAGTGCGCGTCTTCCCCGGCGGCACCTACATCGACGCCTTCGTCGGGCAGGGTGTGCTGAAGGCCTCGCAGATCGACTCCACGTACGACGGCACCCCGGCGGTGTTCGTGTCGGAGGGCGGCAAGATCGCTCAGCAGGGGTTCGCCTCGGCCGAGCCCTACATCTACAAGAACGAGGTCTCGCAGTGGGGCAAGCCGGTGAGCTACCAGCTCATCAACGATGCCGGCTACCCGAAGTACGCGGCCGTCCTCAGTGCGATCCCCGCCAACATCGAGAAGTACGACACCTGCCTGAAGGCACTCGTCCCCGTCCTGCAGAAGGCGACGGTCGACTTCTTCGCCGACCCGCAGCCGACGATCGACCTGATCCTCAAGCTGGTCGACGCCTATGACACCGGCTGGGTGTACAGCCAGGGTGTCGCCGACTTCTCGGTGAAGACCATGCTGAGCGACAAGATCGCCGGCAACGACGCCAACGGCAAGATGGGCACCGTCGACCCGAAGCGCATGTCGGATCTGTTCAGCCTGGTCACCCCGATCTACACGCAGCAGGGTCTCCCCGTGAAGGCCGGTCTGAGTGTCGACGACATCTGGACGGACAAGTTCCTGGACCCGTCCATCACCTTCTGATCCGTTCCGAACGCCCGAGAGAGAAGACCCCTCCGATGACGATCACCCATGCACGCCTGACCGGGACCACGGCCATCGTCACCGGAGGGGTCGGCGGGATCGGCGCCGCGATCGTACGCCGCCTGGTCGATGAGGGCGCCGAGGTCGTCATCCTCGACCTCGAGACCGATGCGGCCTCCGCCCGTGCCGCCGAGCTCGGCGCGCGGCTGTGCGGTGTCGACCTCGCCGACTCCACCGACACGAAGCGAGCCGTCGCCGAGGCGGCGGAGCTGCTGGGCGGCGTCGATCTCCTGGTCAACTGCGCGGGCGTCTTCCGCCTCGTGCCACTGCTCGAGATCGACGACGCCGAGTGGGATCGCGTCATGAACATCAACGCCCGGGGAACCCTCGCCACGATGCAGGCCGTCGCACCGCTCATGATCGAGCGCGGCGGCGGGCGGATCGTGAACCTCGCGAGCATGGCGGCGAAGGCGGGCGGCGCGATGGAGGCGCACTATGCGGCATCCAAGTCGGCGGTCGTCGCCCTCACCCGCGCGGCGGCGATCGAATGGGGTGCCCACGGGGTGACCGTCAACGCGATCTGCCCCGGCTACGTGCTCACCGAGATGGGAGCGGCGACCCGCTCCCCCGAACAGGTGGCGCAGTGGACCGCGCGCTCGCCGCTCGGCCGCCTCGGCGAACCCGCCGATGTCGCAGGTCTCGTCGCCTACCTCGCCACCGATGGCGGCTACCTCACCGGTCAGGCCCTCAACGTGACCGGCGGCATGGTCATGCACTGACCCTGCCGCATCCCCGTCCCACACTTTCGAGAGGAACCCCTCCTATGCCCAACGATGTCGTGGATCCCACGCGGATCGAGGCGCTGGCCGCCGAGCTGCGCACGAGTCTCGGACCGGACGCCGTCAGCGACGAACCCGGCGCGCTCGACCGAGCATCCATCGACGGGTCGCATCTGTCGCCCGTGATCGCCGAGCAATTGCCGCTGGGGCGCGCCCAGCTCGTCGCCTATCCCACCTCCGCGGAGGAGATCGCCACCGTCGTGGGCGCGGCCGTGCGTCACGGCGTTCCGATCACGCCGCGCGGCAAGGGCACCGCCAACTACGGCCAGACCCTGCCGATGGGCGGCGGCCTCGTGCTCGACACGTCGCGCGCACGGCGCGTCCTCGAGGTCGGCGACGGTTGGCTGCGCGCCGAGGCCGGCGCGACCATGATCGCGATCGAGCAGGCCGCGATCCGCTCCGGCCAGCAGGTGCTGCAGTACCCGTCCACCGCCCAGTCCACCGTCGGCGGGTTCGTCTCGGGCGGCTCGGGCGGCACCGGATCGATCGCCCACGGCATGATCCACACGGGATTCGTCACCGCACTCGACGTGGTGCACGCCGTACCCGACGCGCATCTCGTGCACGTGACGGGCGAGGAGACCGAGCCCTACCTGCACAAGTACGGGACGGTCGGGGTGATCGCGACCGTCACCGTGCGCCTGGAGCCGCTGCAGCCGTGGCGCGCCTTCTTCGCGAGCTTCGACGACTATCACGATCTGCTCCGCGTCCTCATGCCGATCGGAGAGCTCACCCCGACGCCGCGACTCGTGTCGGGAGATCCGGCACCGCTCGCCGAAGCGCTTCCCGCGGATCCGGCCATCCCTGCGGGTCGGGCGAGTCTGCGCGCGATCCTCGACGAGGCCAGCGTCGCCGCGGCGACGGCACTCGTCGAGGCGGCCGGTGGACGCGTGGAAGACGTGCGTGACGGAGCGCAGGCCTGCGTGAAGCTGTCGATGACCAGCTACAACCACCCGATCGAGTGGCTGCAGAAGGCGCATCCCGACACCTACTTCCACGTGGAGGTGTGGGGTCAGTCGATCGTCGACCGCATCGATGAGCTCGAGGCGGTGTACGAGGGCGGGATGCTGCACATCGAGGCGCAACAGGGACGGCCGATCGGCATGCTCGCGGGAATCTATCGTGGCGCCGACGGCGTCTACGCGGGTCTTCCGAGGATCGAAGAACTGGGTGTCGGCTGGCACAACCCCCATCAGTGGTACGTCGACTACGAGCCCGCCGAGACGATCGCCTTCGCGGCTCGGACCGACCCGGAGGGACTCATGAATCCGGGCAAGCTCGTCGAACCGGGCACGTTCCGCACCGGGAGCCAGATGTGAACGCCGCGTCGCGCCGGTGGGCGGACTGGTCGGGCCCTGCGCTCGCGGAGCGACTCGACGAGTTCTCGGTGCTGGTGATCCCCGTGGGCGCCGTCGAGCACCACGGCGCCCACCTTCCGCTGGCCACCGACGTCATCATGGCGGAATCTCTCGCGTCCCGGATCGTCGACGCCGCCGTCGCGGAGGGGCATGACGCGTGGCTGCTGCCGGCGCTGGCGGTGACGAAGTCGGATGAACACGCGTGGGCACCGGGGACGCTCTGGCTCTCAGCGGACACGTTCTCGCGCGTGCTCGTGGACCTCGGCCGCTCGATCGCGACCACACGCGCCCGGACGGTGCTCTTCTACAACGGTCACGGCGGGAACATCGCCCCGCTGAACGTCGCGCTGCGCGAACTACGTCGACGATTCGGGCTGCGGACGTTCCTCGACGGCGTCGTGGTGCCGCCGGGTCCCACCGAGCAGGGCTTCGGCATCCACGGCGGTCATGGCGAGACCTCCCTGCTGCGGCACCTGCGCCCCGAGCTCGTCAGCATGACGGATGCCTCCCCCGCCGTTCCCACGCAGATCGCCGGATTCGAGCGCATCGGATTCGCCGGGCGCCCGGTGCAGTTCGGCTGGTGCTCCGACGACCTGGATCCCTCCGGCGTCATCGGCGATCCGACGACGGCGACAGCCGAGATCGGCGCGGAGCTGGCAGAGCAACTGACGGCGGCCGGCGTGGCGACCATCGCGGAGATCGTCCGCTGGCCCGTCGGGGCGAGGTCGGTATGAGCGCGGACGAGTGGGAGGCCCTGCCCGACGATCCGTTCGAGCTGCTCGTCGCGTGGCTGCCGCACAACGACGATCCCGCCCGGCCGCTGATGACCGTGGCGACCCTCGACGACTCCGGCGCCCCGGATGCGCGCTCCCTGCTGCTGTCCGAGTGGGACAGGGAGGGCTTCTACTGGCATACGGACGAGCGTTCGCGCAAGGTGGCTCAGGTGCGATCGCGCCCCGAGGTCGCGCTGTGCATCCCCCTGCTCGGCGTGCCCTCGGCGGGCGTCTCGCACCAGCTCGTCGTCGCCGGGCGCGCCGAGGTCGCCCCCGTACAGGAGCAGCAGCGTGCCTATGCGGCGCGTCCGCCGTATCTGCAGCAGCTCGCCTGGCAGAACACACCGGAGTTCGCCGCGCTGCCTCAGCATGAACGGATCCGGCAGTGGGAGGAGTTCGCCCGGGAACACCCGGGCGGGCTGACGGCACCAGACTCGTGGATCGGCTTCCGCGTGCGCCCTGCACGGCTCGTGTTCTGGTTCGGTGGGCCTCTCACGGCCAGTCGGCGGATGGAATACGTGCGCGAGGGCGATGGATGGGTCAGGCGGATCCTTGCCGGCTGACGTGCGGGTCCGGACGGATGCCGCGTGCCCGAAGCACATGGAGTACGGCCCGTGCGGCGGCGTCGGGTTCGACGGGTCGTGCGAGATCGACGCCGCGCTGCCCTGCCCTTTCGTCGCCGTCGAGACCGTGCGGTGGCACGGGGTCGTCGCGTCCCGCGCGCCGCGCACAGCCGATCCCGTTCCACCGTCGGCACCCGCGCCTGGAGCTGCGCGCGTCCGCTCGCTGCTCGGGATTCGGCGGATCGTCGTCGCCGATCTGCCGGCGCGCGCACTGGACGCGCGGTCGATCGAGGAGTGCATCACGGCGATGGCGGGCCCGGTCGATGCCGTGCTCTCGGGGGATGCCGGTCCTGCGCGCGTCCAGTTCGCGCCGACGTATCGCGCCCGTCTCATCGCGGATGCCGGGATGATCCCGTTCATCGGCCTCAACTGCCGCGATCGCAATCGTGTCGCGCTCGAAGGAGAGCTCGCCGGACTGGCGCACGCCGGCGCCGGCGCCGTGCACTGCGTGACCGGTGATCACACCGAGACCGGCAGCCGACCCGACACCCGCCCGGTGTTCGACATCGACTCGACGCAGTTGGCCGCGCTGGCACGCGAGGCCGGCCACCTCGTGTCGGTCGGCGAGTCGCCGACGACGCCGCCCGTCGATCGCCGAGCGGCGCGGCTGCGCGAGAAGGAGCGCGCCGGTGCGCAGCTGTGCTTCGTGAACCACTGCGGTGGAGCGGCTCCGGTGGCCGCGTTCATCGCCGAAGCGCGGGCTCTGGGCTCGCAGGTCGACTTCCTCCCCTGCATCCCCGTCGTCCTCGATGCGGGGTCCGCCGCACTGTTGCGTACGTTCACGACGCTGGTCCTTCCGCCCGGGTACGTCGAGGCGATCCTCGCCGCCGACGATCCGCGTGAAGCGGGGATCACCGCCGCCGTCGCACTGTCGGCGGAGATGCTCGCGATCGACGGGGTCGTCGGCGTGAACCTGTCCGGCGGCGCCGCCCCGGGACGAGAGGTCGCACATGCGCGCGACCTGGCAGAGATCGCACGACGGCTGGAGGGCCACCGATGAACACCCACGGCTACCGTTTCGTCGGAGCGACGGCGGTGATGATCGATTCGCACACCGAGCTCGTCGGAAGCGGCCCGAATGCCTCGGCGGAGCTCGTCGTCCGCGACGGGATCGTGCAGGAGCATGCCCGCGGCGACGAGATCGAGGTCGACGCGACGGGGTGCGTGATCACCGCCGGCCTCGTCAACGCCCACCATCACCTCCTGCAGAGCGCGTTCCGCACGCTGCCGGGAACCCGCAGCGTTCCGATGCACGTGTGGCTGCCCACCATGGCCGCGGCCTACGCCCGGGTCGGCGTCGATGCCGAGCTCGCCGACGCCGCGGCATCCGTCGCCGTCGCCGAGGGGTTGCTGTGCGGGGTCACGACCGTCGCCGACCACCACCTCACCTGGCCGGCGGATGGCGACGACGCGGCGCTCGCGGGGGCGACGGCGGCAGCCGCGCGCCGTCTCGGCGGCAGGCTGGCGTTCGTGCGGGGATCCGCACGCGACGATCCTCAGCGCGCCGCGGCCGGCGCCGAGGCCGTGGTCGCCTCGCTGCTGGGCGGATCGGATGCCGTGGCAGGGGTGTCGGCCGACGGCATGCTGCAGGTGGCGGTGGGGCCGGCGGGCGTGCACTCGGACTCACGCGAGACGTTCGAGCTCCTGAGCGAGGTCGCCGCGCGGTATGGCCTCCGGCGACGCACGCAGGCCAATGAGCAGGTCGACGTCGCCATCGCCCTCGAACGGTACGGGCGACGCCCGATCGACCTGCTCGATGAGTGGGGATGGCTGGCATCCGATGTCACGCTCGCGCACCTGTGCGACGTCTCACCCGCGGAGATCGCGCGCGCGGCCGCGCGTGGAGTCACCGCCACCCATGCCCCCGGCTGCGATGTGCCGATGGGGTGGGGCGTCGCGCCCGTCGCCGAGTTGGCGGATGCCGGTGTCGTCGTCGGTCTGGGGACGAGCGGCGGCGGCTCGAACGACGCAGGACACCTGCTCGCGGATGCCCGACTGGCGATGCAGGTGTCGGGGCTGCGCGGCCCCGCACTGTCGGCGCGTCAGGTGCTGGGGATGGCGACCGAGGGTTCGGCACGTGGCCTCGGCAGACCCGAGCTGGGTCACCTGCGCGTCGGCGCCGCCGCGGACCTCTGCGTGTGGGACGTGTCGGGGGTCGCCGATGCGGGCGTCGACGACGCGATCGCGGGACTCCTGTGGGCCGCGCCGGGCCGCCGCCCGCGCGATGTGTTCGTCGCGGGGCGCCGCGTGGTCGAGGACGGCGCCCTCGTCGGGGCGGACGAGCGAGCCATCGCCGAGGATCTGCGCGCGCTTCTCGCCTCTCGCCGCGCGGCGACGAAGTGATGAGAGGCGGCGCCGGTGTGACGCTCGAGGCGCCCTCGAGGGGAGGACGCGATGTAGGGCGGGTGGGACTTGAACCCACGAATCGTCGGGTTATGAGCCCGCTGCCTTAACCAGCTTGGCCACCGCCCCCTGCCCCGGAAGTCTAGCGGGGCTCCGGCAGCCTAGCGGGGCGCGCGGTCGTCCCGGTCGCGCACGGGAGGCTCGGGCCAGACCTTCTTGACGGCCTCGTCGAGGCGGGCCGCTCCCGACTTCGGACCGCCCGCGCTCCCGCGTTCGATCGGCAGTTCCTGGCTGTCGCTCACGACCTGAGGGTGGTACCGCGCGAGCTGGAAGACACCCGCGACCGCGAGAGCCCCGGCCGCGACGAACCCGATGTAGGCCCACCACGGCGCGTTCTCGGCCTCTCGCAGAACGGCGAGGCCGATGACGATCGCGACGATCGGGTCGATGACCGTGAGGCCTGCGATCACCAGGTCGGGCGGACCGGAGGCATACGCGGTCTGCACGAAGTACGCGCCGATGCCGGTGCCCGCGATCACTCCGACGACGCACAGCACGGTGAGCCATTCGAAATCGCCCGACTGGATGCGGCTGATGACGACCTTGGCCAGTGTGGCGACGAAGCCGTACATGATCCCCGCCGCCACGATGTAGAACAGTGCGCCGATGCGGCTGCGCAGCCACAGCCAGAGCGCCGTGAGGATCGCCGCGACGACGAGCAGGATGACGAGCACGGTGATGAGCTGACCGTCGCTGACCGGGGTCTCGGTGGCGTACAGAGCCGCGACGGTGACGAAGACGAGGATGCCCGCCACGCACAGCGAGATCGCGGCGATGGAGCGCCCGGTGGGCTTGTGCCCGCTGATCCGGGCGTTCAGCAGAGTCGTGATGACCAGCGAGATCGCACCGAGCGGCTGGACGAGGATCAGCGGAGCGAACGAGAGTGCGGTCAGCTGGCAGACGATGGCGAGCCCGAGCATGACCGTGCCGGCGACCCATGACGGCCTGCGCAGCAGGTTCCACAGCTGTCCGCCCGTCAGCCCCGTTCCCCCGTCGGTGCGGGTCAGCCGCTCGACCTTCTGGACGCCACGGTGCTGGTACTGCGCACCGAACGACATGAAGACCGCCCCGAGCAGGGCGAGCGGGATGCCGATCAGGATGCCGGGATCGGCGAACACACCGACGAGCTGGTCGGCGACGTCATCGAGCGAGGGCGCGGCGTGCATCACTCGACACTAACCGCCGAGGCCGGTCGGTAGGCTCAGGACGTGGCTGTTCTTCCGATTCGCATCATGGGCGACCCCGTCCTGCACGCCCCCGCGGCTCCCGTGGCCGAGATCACCGACGACATCCGTCAGCTCGTCGCCGACATGTACGAGACCATGGACGCCGCCCCCGGTGTCGGGCTCGCCGCCCCTCAGGTGGGGGTGGGCCTGCGGATCTACACGTACACGTATCAGGACGACGACGGGGCGCCGTGGCGCGGCGAGATCATCAATCCCGAGCTGTGGATGGTACCGCTCGAGCCGGGCGCGCCGGACCCCGATGAGGAGTCCGAGGGCTGCCTGTCGTTCCCGGGCGAGCGCTTTCCTCTCCGTCGCTCCGATCGCGTCATCGTGACCGGCATCGACCTCGAGGGAGCACCGGTGCGCATCGAGGTCGACGGCTGGCGCGCACGCATCATGCAGCACGAGTTCGATCATCTCGACGGCATCCTCTACGTCGATCGCCTCGACGACGGCGACTGGAAGACGGTGCAGAAGATCTCACGCAAGCGCGGGTGGGGTCGACCGGGCGCATCCTGGACTCCGGGGATCGACGACCTCGACGCCTGAGGGCACGACCACATCGATGACACGGGCCGTCCTTCCCGAAGGGCGGCCCGTGTCATCTTCGGAGAAACGAAAACGGCCCCAGAGTGGAGTCTGGGGCCGTTCGCTCCCCGGCTTGGACTCGAACCAAGAACCTGCCGGTTAACAGCCGGCTGCTCTGCCAATTGAGCTACCGAGGATCAATCACCCGCGAGCGGGCAACCCGTCCATATTAGCAAAGGTCCAGGGGTGCTCGTGCACAATCGCGGGATCAGGATGCGAGGCGTGTCGTCTCGTCGGGTGTCCACAGCAGATCTGCCGTGCCGTGACCATAGGCGACCGGATGCCCCGCGCGCAGCACCAGGACGTCCGCATCCAGCTCGCGCACGGCCTCGCTCTCGTTCGTGACGATGACGATCGCCATCCCCCGATCGGCACGCCGGCGCAGGAGGGCGTCGCGCGCCGCGACACGGACTTCGAGGTCGAGGTTCGCGTAGGGGTCGTCGCCGATGAACAGCCGCGGCTCGAGGACGAGCGCGCGCGCGAGCGCGACGCGCTGCCGCATGCCCGAGCTGAGTTCGTACGGATACTTGGTGGCTGCGCCGAGCGGCAGCTCCAGTTCGTCGAGCAGGCTCGCGACCCGCAAAGACAGCGCCCGCTCATTCACCCGACGATCGCGCGACGTCACCGGTTCGCCGATCACCTCGGCGACGGTGAGCCGTGCGGGAAGCGTCGTTCCGGCGCCCTGGGGGAGATACCCCGTGACATAGGAGCGCACCCGCTGGGCACGACCGCGCTTCCTCACCGAGATGCCCTCGACGAAGGCGGAGCCTCCGGCCACGGTCAGACCGGGCTCGTCCGCGCCGGCCAGCAGCGCCACGAGGCTCGACTTGCCGGCGCCCGTGGGACCCATGACCGCCAATGCCCGCCCGGTCCCGACGCGCACGGTGATCCCCTCGGCGACGCGCAGACCGCCGCGGGCGACCGTCAGGTCGTCGCAGATGATCGCGGTATCACTGGGGGCTCGACCGTGCATGGGTTTCATCCTGCCGCGTTCGACGCCAGATCGCCAGCGCCGGCACGGGCGGCACCGTGACGTTTCGGGCGCACTCAGGTGCTCTCGGCCAGCGCCCGACGGCGGGCGTCCAGGTCGCGCAGGGCGATCCTCACTTCGCGGCCCTCGGCCGATTCCGCCGGCAGCCGCTGGATGGCCCCCAGCAGCTCCCCCTTCTCGCGGTCGAGGGCACGGATGCGGAGCCGGCGCGCGAGCGCGCCCGTGGACGATATCGCCTCGTCCTCCGTGAGCGCCGGGAAGGCAGCCGTCAGCAGCTCGACCGCGAGAGACTGATACGGCTCGCGAACCGACTCGACGGCGGTGGAGGCCCAGCCGATGCGCGAGCGATCCGGCTGCGCCTGCACGCTCTGACGCACCGCGTCGAGCGCGGGGACGATCATCGGCAGCACCAGGGCGGCGTCGATGTCGGCACCGTCGACGAGATGGCCGTACTGCAGGATCCCCATCAGCGCGTCGCGCTCCATCGCGGCATCCGCTGTTCGCGGCAGCGAGGCGATCGTGACTCGCGTCATCGGTTCGGCGTCCTCCGCGGCCGGAGTCGACGCAGGTGCCCGGTGCATACCGGGCTCGAGCCCGGCCCGGTCGCCCCCCGCCGACGACGTCGCCGCCCGGGTGGCGCGCGCCGCGCGTTCGACCTCGCTGCGGACCTCACCGAGATCCAGGCCGAGCTTGCGTGCGAGCACGCGGGTGTACCCGGGGCGCAGAGCCGAGTCGCGGATGTCGGCGACGATCGGCGCCGCCGCGCGCAGCGCGCCGACGCGCCCCTCGACCGTGCGCAGATCGAAGCCGGCGAGGCGCTGGTCCATCACGAACTCGAACATGGGAGCTTTGGCATCCATCAGCGAGCGCACCGCACCGTCGCCCTTGTTCAGCCTCAGATCGCACGGGTCGAGCCCATCGGGCGCGACGGCGACGTACGTCTGCGCCGCGAAGCGCTTCTCCTCGCCGAAGGCTCGGAGCGCCGCCTTCTGGCCGGCCGCATCCGGATCGAAGGTGAACACCACCTCGCCCGAGGCGCTGTCGTCGCCCATCACACGTCGGAGAACCGTGATGTGCTCCGTCCCGAACGCGGTGCCGCAGCTGGCGATCGCCGTCGTGACGCCCGCGAGGTGGCAGGCCATCACATCGGTGTACCCCTCGACCACGACGACGCGGTGCGACCGCGAGATGTCCTTCTTGGCGAGGTCGAGGCCGTACAGCACCTGCGCCTTCTTGTAGACGGGCGTTTCGGGGGTGTTGAGATACTTCGGTCCTTTGTCGTCGTCATAGAGACGTCGCGCACCGAACCCGATCGTCTGACCCGTCACGTCGCGGATCGGCCAGATGACGCGCCCCCGGAACCGGTCGTAGGCGCCGCGCTGACCCTGCGAGAGGATGCCCGCGGCCAGGAGCTCCTCATCGGTGAACCCCTGTGCCTTCAACGCGTCGCGGGCGCCGTTCCATCCCTTCGGCGCATAGCCGACGCCGAAGTGCGCGGCGGCACCGGCATCGAAGCCGCGCTCGCCCAGGAACCGTCGTGCCGCCTCGGCTTCGGGGCTGGAGAGCTGACTGCGGAACCACTCCGCGGCGGCGGTGTTGGCTTGGTACAGCCGCGTGCGCCCGCTCGTCTCGGGCGCCGCTCCCCCATCTTCGTAGTGCAGGCTGTAGCCGATGCGGGCCGCCAACCGTTCGACGGCCTCGGTGAACGTGAGGTGGTCCATCGCGCGCAGGAAGGAGTAGACGTCGCCGGACTCGCCGCACCCGAAGCAGTGGTAGTACCCCACCTGCGGGCGCACGTTGAAACTGGGACTGCGTTCGTCGTGGAACGGGCACAGGCCCTTGAGCGAACCGACACCGGCGGATTTCAGGGCGACACGCTCGCCGATGATGTCGGCGATGTTCGTGCGGGCCTTCACCTCATCGACGTCGGCCTGCGCGATGCGGGGCATCAGACGCCCTCGACGGGCCAGAGACCGGCGATCGGTTCGGGGAGGGCGAAATCGGCATCGACGACCGCGCGGCGCGCGTTCGACCACAGCCCCAGCTCGCGAAGGTCGACCGGGCCGACGAGTCGCGCGTGCCAGTCGATGGCGAACCGATCGGTGAGGCTCGCGACCTGGTCGACGATGACGCGTTTACGCGCGGCATCCGTGTCGGCGAGGGCGAACTCCTCCGCGTGCAGCCGGTCGAGGTGCTCGGGGCGCTCGGCCAGCGCCGTGGCGAGGCGCGCGAGCACGCGCCGCTGCTCCTTGTAGAGCCCCTTGCGTCCGTCGATCGAGACGACGAACGCTCCGATGATGCCCTTGAGCACCGCCATCTCGGCCTCGATCACACGCGGCACGACGACGCGACCGCGGAACCGCGTGAGCACCGGCGCCGTGTACGTCTCCCGGGTCGCGGTCGTCGCCGCGCGGGCGAAACGGCCGATCAACGCGGAGGTCAGGTTCTTCAATCCGGCGACCGAGGCGCGATCGCCCGTGAACGACGTGAGCCACTCGGGCAGCAGCGTGAGTCGGTACAGGCCGTCCGCGAGCTCGTCACGCGAGAAGCCGTACCCGACCCAGGTCTGGATCGCGGTCAACAGGGCCTCGCGCTCGCGCGTGTCGGACAGGCGCTGCGGATCGAGGTAGCTGTTGAGGACGGCATCCTCGAAATCGTGGACCGAGTACGCGATGTCGTCGGAGAGATCCATGACCTCCGCCTCGATGCACCGGAGCCGCCCGGGCGCACCGTCGCGCAGCCAACGGAAGACCGGCTCGTCGTCCGGGTAGACGCCGAACTTGTCGCGGCCGCCCGGGTCGGGCACGGCGTGCTCGACCGTCCACGGGTACTTGCACGTGGCATCCAGGCTCGCGCGGGTCAGATTCAGCCCGACGCA
The DNA here is from genome assembly GCF_016907295.1 of Microbacterium dextranolyticum. Taxonomy (NCBI): domain Bacteria; kingdom Bacillati; phylum Actinomycetota; class Actinomycetes; order Micrococcales; family Microbacteriaceae; genus Microbacterium; species Microbacterium dextranolyticum. The sequence continues at coordinate 1,527,995 of NZ_JAFBBR010000001.1, read as the reverse complement.
CGTCCCGTCCGGGCCGATCACCTTCGGCTCGAGCCGCGACAGGATGCGCAGCGTCTGCGCGTTCCCCTCGAAGCCGCCGATGTCCGCGGCCCACTCGTTGAGGGCGCGCTCGCCGTTGTGCCCGAAGGGCGGATGCCCGATGTCGTGGCTGAGGCAGGCAGTGTCGACGACGTCGGGCGAGAGCTGCAGCGCGACGGCGAGCTCGCGCCCCACCTGTGCGACCTCGAGCGAGTGGGTCAGGCGGTTGCGGGCGAAATCCGCCGGGCTCGCCGGGCTCAGCACCTGGGTCTTCGATCCCAGCCGTCGGAACGCGGCCGAGTGCAGAACGCGCGCACGGTCGCGCGCGAAGCTGTCGCGCTGCGACCGATGCGTCTCGGGGAGGTAGCGTTCGGCGTCGTGGTCCGCGTACCCCGAGGGACGACCCGAGACGGCGCCGATCGACCCCGGTTCAGCCCCCACTGGTGTCCAGCTCCGCATCGGCGAGCGTGCGCGCGGCGTCACCGGTCATCTCGCGGCTGGTGAGCCAACCGTCGGGAAGGGCGGGGCGCTTCGGAGTCCCGGCGCGCCCCCGCTGCCCCTCGGCAGGCGTTCCGGGATACGGGGCTTCCAGGTCCATGCTCGCCAGCAGGTCGTCGATCTCGGCGAGCGTGGATGCCGTCGCGAGCGCCGCGCGCGTCTCGCCGCCCACCGGGTACCCCTTGAAGTACCACGCGACGTGCTTGCGGATGTCGCGGCACCCGCGCCCCTCGTCCTCGAAGAACTCCACGAGCAGCTCCGCGTGGCGCCGGAACGCGCCCGCGACGAAGCCAAGCGTCGCGTCGGGTCGGATGCCCGGGGCCCCGAACGCCGCCGCGAGGTCGCCGAACAGCCAGGGGCGGCCGAGGCACCCTCGTCCGACGACGACGCCGTCGCAGCCGGTCTCCGCCATCATGCGCACGGCGTCCTCACCCGACCAGATGTCGCCGTTGCCGAGCACCGGCACGTCGGTGACGGCCTGCTTGAGTTGTGCGATCGCCTCCCAGTCGGCGGTGCCCGAGTAGAACTCCGAGGCGGTCCGCGCGTGCAGCGCGACCGCGGCGACACCGGCATCCTCCGCGATGCGTCCGGCGTCGAGGAACGTCAGATGATCCGCGTCGATGCCCTTGCGCATCTTGACCGTGAGGGGCACATCGCCCGCGGCACGGGCGGCACGGGTGACGATCTCACGGAAGAGGCCGAGCTTCCACGGCAGGGCGGCGCCGCCGCCCTTGCGTGTGACCTTCGGCACGGGGCATCCGAAGTTCAGGTCGATGTGGTCGGCGCGATCCTCGTCGACGAGCAGGCGCACGGCGGCCTCGGTCGTCGCGGGGTCGACGCCGTAGAGCTGGATCGACCTCGGTGTCTCCGACTCGTGGTGCGTGATCAGTCGCATCGTGGTCGCATTCCGCTCGACGAGAGCGCGCGTCGTGATCATCTCGCTGACGTAGAGGCCGGCGCCGTACTCGCGGCACAGCCGGCGAAACGCCGTGTTCGTGATGCCGGCCATCGGCGCGAGGACCACAGGGGCATCCAGCGTGATCGGTCCGATCCGCAGGGGATGCGCGGCGTGCGGCACGGACGCCTCAGAGGAGGGTGCGGATCCGGTGAGCAGGGACATCCTGTTCATTCTCCCAGACCACGACGTGACCCGGCGCCCTCAGCAGGCCTATCGTGGAAAGCATGGCCGACTCCCCCGCTGTGGACATCCGAGACATCCCCTTCCAAGGCTCCGACGGCACCGAGCGCACGCTCGCCGAGTTCGGCGAGAAGGCCTTGCTCATCGTCAACGTCGCATCGAAGTGCGGCCTCACGCCCCAGTACGAGCAGCTCGAGCAGCTGCAGCGCAGCTACGGCGAGCGCGGCCTTCAGGTGATCGGGTTCCCGTGCAACCAGTTCATGGGGCAGGAGCCGGGGTCGATGGACGAGATCCTCGATTACTGCGCGGTCACGTGGGGGGTCAGCTTTCCGATCGCTGACAAGGTCCGCGTGAACGGGTCGCACGCCGCTCCCCTGTACAAGGCACTGAAGAAGGCGAAGAACGCCGAGGGCGCCCGCGGGCCGATCATGTGGAACTTCGAGAAGTTCCTCGTGACGGCCGACGGCGACGTGCACCGCTTCCGCCCGCAGACGAAGCCGGATGCCCCGGAGATCATCGCAGCGATCGAGGCCGGCCTGCCGGCCTGAGACATCGGCCGCGACGTCGGCGATGTCGGCGACGGCCGCATCCGCCCTCGCGTGGCATCCGGCGTCGCGCGGCATCCGGCGTCGCGCGGCATCCGGCGTCGCGCGACGGGCCATGTCCTAGATTGTGCTGTTCCGGATGCCTGCGAACGACACAATCCAGGACATACCCCGCCGAAAGTGGGACACGGCCTGCACAAAATGGGACATGGTCGCACGCCGGCGCACGACTACGAAAGCCGGAACCCCGCGGCGCCCTTCCGACCATGTCCCACAAAATGTCGTTTCGAGGGGCCCCAGACGACAGATCGTGGGACACGCCTCGCAGATAGTGGGACATGCCCTGCTCAAAGTGGGACATGGCCTGCACAAACCGGGGCAGGGTCACCTCAGCGGGGCTCAACTGCGGGAGTCAGAACCTAGCTCTCCCCCGCGAACCATGTCCCACAAACTGTCGTTTCGAGGGGCCCCGGGCGACAGATAGTGGGACATGCCTCGCCGAAAGTGGGACACGGCGGAGATATGCGTCGGCCCGTCGGTGCGGCGGATGCCAGGGCGGAGAGCCGCGGCTGACACGCGGGGCCGGAGCGGCGGTCAGGCCTCGGCGCGTTCCGCCCAGACCTGGCGGGCGATCTGCGCGAACGCCTCGGGCGGCTGGGCGCCGCTCACGCCGTACTTGCCGTCGATGACGAAGAAGGGAACGCCCTGGATGCCGTAGGCCTGCGCCTGCGCCTGGTCGGCGCGCACGTCCGAGAGATAGCGGCCCGACTCGAGCGCGGTTCTCGCGGCATCGGCGTCGAGCCCGGCGTCCGCGGCCAGTTCGACGAGGTCGTCGACGCGTCCGACGTGGCGCCCCTCGGTGAAGTACGCGGCCATGAGGCGCTCGGTCATGGCATCCTGCAGACCCTGCTCCTTCGCGAAGTGGAGGAGCTCGTGCGCCTTGACCGTGTTGGTGTGCTGCAGAGAGTCGAAGTCGTACGCGAGGCCCGCGTCGGCGGCGACGCCGGTCACATGTCCCAGCATCTCCTGCACGCGCTCGCGCGGCATGCCCTTGTGCCCGACGAGGAAGTCGATCTCGTCTCCGTCGAAGTCCACCGGGGTGTCCGGCGACAGCTCGAAGGAGTGGAAGGTCACGTCCACCACCGGGGCGTCGGCATCCGCCGCCGTTTCGGCGAGGCCCTTCTCGAGGTTGCGCTTGCCGATGTAGCACCAGGGGCAGGCGATGTCACTCCACACGTCGATTGTAATCTTTTGATGTGTCACTTAAAGCTGCTCTCTATGCGAGGATCTCCGCCGATCACAAGGGCGAAGGCGAAGGCGTTGCCGCCCAGGTCGCCATCGGGCGCCGCGTTGCCGATCGCAACGGCCTCGAGGTTGTGGCCATCTATGAGGACAACGACGTAAGCGCATCGAGCAATTCCCGAAAGCCTCGTCCGAGCTTCGACGCGATGCTCGCAGCGGCCGATCGCGGAGAGTTCGAAGTGATCGTCGCTTACAGCATGTCCCGCCTCACCCGCCGCGCCGCTGAGTGGGTTCAGCTCATCGACCTCGCGCGGACGCGCGGACTCCGTTTCAAGTTCGAGGCATCGCCCGAGTACGACCTCAACACCGAGGACGGCCGCGCGGTCGCACTGACGATCGCGGTCTGGGATGCCGCCGAGGCTGGACGCGCCGGCGAACGCAAGCGTGCACGAAATGCCGAGCGCGTAAAGAGCGGCCAGCCCGCGCCACGCCCGCGAGTCTTCGGATTCGAGCAGGATGGCATGACGCCGCGCGAGAGCGAGGCCGCCCTGCTGCGCGAGGCCTACGTCGCCGTGCTCGACGGCTCCCCCGTGCGCGAGATCGCGCGCGAGTGGAACGACACCGGCTGGCGGTCGATGCGCGGCAATGAGTGGTCTGCCGTCACGGTGCGAAACACTCTCCTACGTGAGCGCAACGCGGGCGTTCTGGTCGCCAACGGGAAGGTTCAGCCCGTATCGAGGATCGAGCCGATCATCGATACGGAGACCTTCGAGACAGCTCGGGCGATCCTGACCACGGCCCGACCGGAGTGCAAGGGGCGCCCAACAGTTGACCGCTTCCTGTCGGGCGTCGCGTCATGCTCATGCGGCGCGCACCTCGTCGTGGGACGCTGGGCATCACACGGGAAGAGCGGCCCCGCGTATGTCTGCCAAGAGATTGCGCAAGCTACGCGTACACCGGGGCGCCGCGTCCCATCTGGACACGCACGAATCAAAGCCGATTTGCTCGAGGAGCGCGTCCCGATCGATGTGCTGAATGCACTCCGACATGAGTCCCCCGCGGATACGGAGGGCGAGGCTCAGCGTGACCTCATCGTGCAACGCGCGGCAATTGCCGAACAGGTCGCCCGGTCGAAAGAGATGTACTCAGAGTTTGGCGATCCAAGCGACCTCGCACGCGCGCGCCGCTTGCAGGCCGAGCATGACGACCTGAGCGAGCGAATCGACGCCCTACGTGCCGACACCGGGCAGCTCGCCGTCATCGCCGCAGCGCGCGCCGCGCTCGCCGCAGTGGACGAGTGGTGGCACTCCTTCGGAGCCGACGACGCGGCCTTCGAGGCAGCGGAGGAGTCGATGGGTACTGCCCGCAAAGTGTTCTTCGACCACTGGGCGTCGCTCGGCGCGGACGCGCGGCGCAACCTCGTGCGCGCGACCCTCGCCGCCGTTCGCGTCAATCAGCCGGGTGACCCGCATGGGCGCATCCAAGTCATCACGCACCAAGAGGTACGCGATCACGAGGCAGCCAAAGCGAGGGCCGCCGCGAGGAAGTCGACCACGTAGCGCCGCAACATGCCCCCGTAGCTCAGCGGAAGAGCAACGGCCTTCTAATCCGTTGGTCGCAGGTTCAAATCCTGCCGGGGGCGCGCAGTACGACCGCCGACAACGAAGGAGATAGCTATGAACGAAGAGACGACCGCAGCCCTTTGGTGGGCCGAGGCCATCGTGAGGGATGAATGGAAGGAGGCACAGGCGGAGCATCGGGCTTGGCGCCAATCAGTCGGGGCACCCGCGCCTGCCGCGTGCATCGCCGAAGGATTGGCCGCTGACTGGTTCTGCGAGGTGGCCTGATGGAGGGCGTCGCTGATGAGGCGATCCGGCACGAGTTGGGTTGGCGCGGGTACGCCGATGCCCTCGACACTGCAATGAACATCGCCCTCAAGCCGCTCCGCGATGCTGCCCCGTACGGCCTCCCGAGCGACGGCGCGGTCGAAATGGCGACCGCGCACGCAATCCGCAAGGCGCGGCAGATCGTGGAACTACAGGCCCGCATCGCCCAGCTCGACGCAGATAGGGGCGAACTGCTCCGCATGCGGGAGATCACAATCCAGCCCCACGATCTCGCGACGATCGCGCTGGGCCTGAATGAGATCGAGGCGCAGATCGCCAGCCTCCGCGGGGAGATATCGGAGATCACGCACAAACGTGGCCGGAATGCGTAGAGCCTGATTAGAGGGCATAAACACTCTCACCGCGACCTCGGAAAGACCCCCAAAAGCGGCCATAGCCTGGTTGTGACAGCACAAGTAAATACGCAGCAAGGAGGACAGACCTCACTAGGAAAGGAAAGAGAATGACCGAACAGAGCACCTCGATCACCGGGAGACGGGTCCGCGTGTTCCCTGCAAGCTCGGGAGGCTGGGCGCCGATCAGCGGCGTCGTGCTGGCAGAGGATGACATCACCATCCTCGTCGAGGACACCGAGCGGCAGCGGCAGTCGGTGATCCCCTTCACTGCGATCGGGCGCATCGAACTCGGCTCGCACGTGAAGGGGGCGGCGGCGTGAGCGCGTACCACGGCGGCGAGAGCCTCACGCGCGATGGCGTGACCCTCCTCATCAGCACCGGCCAATCCGCTGGACTGTCGCTGAGTCATCGGCGCTTTCTGTACCTCGAATCCGACGCCGAGGCTGATGCCGTGATCTCGGTGCTGACCGAGTACCGGAGTGCGGAGCACGCCGAGGAGATCGCCGCGCTCCGCGCCGAGGTGGAGAGTTGGCGCGAGCACGTTGCCGAGTTGGCCGCGGAGAACGACCGGCTGGACGCCGAGTTGGAAGCACTACGCGATGACCTCGCCCGCCGCGTGGCCATCGCCGTGCTCGAGCGCCTCCGCACGGAGAACGCCGCGTGAGCGCGGCCACCCTCGATAGCCTGCCGACGCACGAAGAGGCCGCCGCCCACGCCGCGGAAATGATGACGCAGGCCGTCGCTGCCGGCGTCGTGGCAGCCGGCCATCCGGCGATCCAATCCGGCGGCTGGATGTGGCAGCGCGCGTACCGAGACGCAAGCCTTAAGGCCGAGCGTGCCGCGGCAGCGGAGGCGACCGACGGCCTCACCGCCGCGTCGGCGGGCGTTGTTGACCCGGAGGGCTTCTGGGCGTCCGACCGTCGAGAGATCCAGCACCTGATGGCGCAGGCGCGTCGGTTCAAGCTCAGCCCCTGGGCGATGCTCGGCGGCACGCTCGGCCGTGCGGCGGCGTCGATCCCGTACGACATCCCGTTCCGCTCGTTCCTTGGCCGGCGCCCGGTGAACCTGCTGCTGGCCGTCGTCGGATCGACGGGCGGTGGAAAAACGGCCACCGAGAACGCTGTGGCGGAGATCTTCGACTTCGGACGCGACCTCGGCTACGCGCACGAGGTGGGGTCGGGCGAGGCCATCGCCTCCCTCTTCGGACACATCGCGACCCGCGACGACAAAGAACTCGACGTGAAGCGCGGCGACCTCATCTGGCGCTCCGCGGACCACATGGCCCGCGTGATCTTCGATGAGGTGGGGCGCCTGAACGCCGTGCAGGCCCGCCAGGGGGCGACGGTCCTCGAGTACCTCAAGTCGGGCGAGTCCGGCGCACCGCTCGGCCGCAAGCTGGCCGCGGGCGACGGTATCGAGATCCCGCCGAACGCGTACCGACTCGTGGCGACGCTGAACGTCCAGCCCGCTCGCGCGCACCTCATCATGTCGGCAGACGAAGCGGCGGGAGGTCTGCCGGGCCGGATGCTATGGCTCGACAGCGAATACGCCCCGTTCGTCGGCCTCCGTCGCGACGGTCGTTACCCCGAGCGCATGCGCCTCGGGCGCCCGGATTGGCGCGGCATCGAAACGATCGAGGCGACCGGAGACATGGAGGCCGAGTTCGACCGGCAGCGCGACCTCTCGCTCGCTGGCGCTCTCGACCCGATGGAGTCGCACTCGGCGATGCTCCGCGCAAAGGTCGCCGCGTGCCTCATGGCGATGGCTGGGCGTGCGGCGCTCGTCGACGAGGACTGGGACCTCGCCGGACTCGTCATCGAGCACTCGCGTCGGACGCGCCGCAAGGTCTTGCGCGCGATCGCGCAGGCAGACCAAGAGGCAGCGGGCGCCGGCGATGTGCTCCGCGAACAGACCGTCCTGGCGCAGATGCGCAAGAAGCGCGCACAGGGGATGACGATGGGCGCAGCACGAAAGAGCCTCGGCGCATACCAGCGAACCCTCTGGGACGGACTGCTCGCGACCGGCGCCGCCGAGTCCTGGTGACGACGGAATACACCGACGGGCACGAGTCAGGCCAACGACTCGTGCCCGTCGGTCGTTTCCACCCCGACCCTCAAAGGTGGAAAGGTGGAAGGTGGAAACGCCTCATTCAGGTGGACGATGGACAATATCTAGAATCGACTTGTTCAATCATTAAATGCCTGGTCAGGCTCTAATTCACACCATCGCTCGATTCAATCGAAGGTGGCCACTCACCGAGTGAAGGGCTTCCACCTTCCACCTTTCCACCCGTGTTGATTCCACCTCGGGAACACCCCTCGTTACGCCCGTAGTCTTATTGCATGTCGAGTATGCAATTACCGGGTGCCCCCCTCGTGCGGATGCCCACCCTCCGCTCGGCAGTGACCCCGGATGGCGCCCCTCGCCCGTCCGGCATGGGTGCGCTCGCATGAGCGTCGCGAGTGCCAGCGGTGCCGCGTGGAACGCTCAGCGCCGGCGCGTGCTGGATCGCGATGGCTGGGTGTGCACCTCGTGCGGATCGTGGCTCGCGTTCGATCATCCCGATCCGCGGCACGACGCAACCGTCGATCACATCGAGGCGGTCATCCATAACGCGGGCAAGGTCTACGACGACAGCGAACTCGCATCGATGTGCCGCTCGTGCAACTCGGCGAAAGGTGACCGCCCCCTCGTTCGCGTGACGTGGTGGGACCGCGAGATCTTCCCGAACGGTCTGCCGTGCTGACTCGTTTTTCTGAGCGGATGCACGCCAGCCCCGCCCCCACCTCTTCTTTGCACAAACGACTCGCAAACATTCAAGGAGAGGTCGAAGGTTGACGATTTCGTCCAGAAAGACACTCACAGCGGCGACGGAGGCCATGATTCGTGGCGGGAAAGCCTGGCTCTCCCCCGCTGACGCCCCCGCACTCGCGATGCTTCGCTCGCTCGCGGCGCTGATCGACGCCGAGCCGACCGCCGCACTGCACAACGCGTACGGCGTCGCCTACCGCGCACTGATCGCACGAGCACCGCAGGCAGCCCCGTCGAAGTCGCCGCTCGGCGCAGCGCTTGAGGAGGCGATGGCATGACCGACACGACCACGAACGAGGCTGTAGCGCTCGCCTTCGAGGCGGGGCAGGCAATCGGGCGCGTCGCGGGCGTGCGATGGCTCACCGAATCGATGCGCGCACCCCAAGAGGTGGCGGCGCGCGTCGCCGCGCAGGTTGATCCTCACCTCATGAGGTTCGAGGCCGCGCGACTCGGCCTCGAGCGACTCGGCTACGAGATCCCGATGGCGCCGGCCGGAAGTGCTCGCTGATGCCGCGCGGGCGCGTGACCGAGGTCGAGCGCGAACGCATCCTTGAGCTACTCGACGCCGACAGGTCTCATGCCGAGATCGCCGCAGAGGTGGGGCGCAGCACGAGGACCGTATCGAACGTGGCTTGCGCCAATGGGAGGCAGCGGCCACCGTTCGGATTGCATCTCGACGCTCGCGCTCGCCGCGCGCGCATCATCGAACTCGCACCCTCGACCCTGACCTTCGTCGAGATTGCCGCCGAGGTTGCTTGCACGCACGCGTACGTCTCGTTCGTCGTCAATAAGTACGCCCCGCACCTCGCCCGCCCCCACGGCATCCAGGCGCGAGACGCCCAGATCGCGGCCATGTGGAACGCTGGCGCGCGTTGCGCCGACATCGCCACCGCCGTCGGCCTCACGTACAGCGGAGTTCGATGCGCGGCTAAGCGCCTCGGCCTCCCCCAGCGCCGAGCGGGACGCCGACCCCGCGAGACCCGCGATGTCTGAACCAAGCGCGATGACGCGCGCGCTGCTCCGAGGCGTCGGATTCACCGACGCGGAGGTCGATCGCATCTTTACGCCCCCGCCTGGCGGCTCGTGGCCGCGTACGCGCATGTCGAGAGAGCTGCCGACCGGTGAATGGATGTCCGCACCGGCCGAGCCTCGCCGACGAGGTAAGACTGCCAAGCGCCCCGGCCTGCCGAGCGCGCTGGACGGTCGCGAGGATGAGTTCCGCGCGATGTGGATGGCGGGCGCGCGAGCCGCCGACATCGGCGCGGCATTCGGCGTAGAAGCATCGCGCCCCTACGTGTGGGCGCGGAAGCTGGGCCTCAAGCGCTCTCGGAAGGTCGCACAGTGACGGCGCAGCCGTTCGCCGACATCGCCCCGTGGCCGCCAACGCGCCACACGCCGCCGCTCGCGCCCGACTTCAAGAGTGCGTTCGACCCGTACGCGAGGGCGTTCGCGATCATCTGGGCATGCGCGTTCGGCTACGCGCTCGAGCCGTGGCAAATCCACCTGATCCGCGCGATCCTCGAAGTCTTCCCCGAAGGCCACGAGCGCGCCGGGCAACTGCGCTGGCAGCAGGCCGTCGTCTCTCTCGGCCGACAGAATGGCAAGACGGAGATCGCGGCAGCCCTCGGACTGTGGCGCCTGCTCCGCTCACGCCGCGCGCTCGTCATCGGCATAGCCTCCAGCGCCGAGCAGGCGGGCCTGGTGTACCGCCGCACAATGGACGCCGTAGCGGCCAACCCCGAGCTATCTGAGCTGTTCCATCGGTTGACCGATACCCGCGGCATCCGCACAAAGTCGGGCGGACGATACGAGATCAAGGCCGCAAAGTCCGCAGCCCTCCAGGGTCTACCGATCGACCTCGGACTCGTCGACGAACTGCATATCCTCCGCCGCGCGCTTTGGGGCGACCTCGTGTCGGGAACGGGCGCGCGCCCCGACTGCCTCGTCGTCGGCATCACGACCGCGGGGGACGCATCGTCCGAACTGCTCATCGACCTCTACAAGCTCGGCGCCGAAGCGATCGCGGACGGCGGCGTAAACCGAGTCGGGTTCTGGGTATGGGAAGCGCCCGAGGCGCGCATCCCGGACGATGACGCAACCCTGAAGCGCTGGCTCGCGATGGCTAACCCCGCCGTCGCGAGTGGGCGCACTGACCTCGCCGCACTCGTGAGCATCGTCCGTAGCAAATCGAAGCCTGACGTGATCCGGTACCACCTGAATCAGTTCCTCTCGTCGGTCACCGCGCCGTTTATCGACGCCGAAGACTGGCACGCCGCACGCCGCAGCGATGGCGAGGCGTTTCCCTCATCTCCGCCAGTCGTTGCCATCGACGCGACCCCAGGGTGGACCTATGCGACGTTCGCGCTGATCGCCCGCGACGAGGGGGGGCGCATTCACGAGCGCCTCGTCGCGAGCCTCGTCCGACCGACGTTCGAGCAACTCCGCACTATCGCACTCGACCTCGCCCGCCTCTCCCCCGTCGCGTTCGCGATGGACAGCTACACTCTCCGGAAGCTCGGCCGCACTATCGGCGAGTACGGGTACCCCGTGCACATCGGCACGCTCGCCGACGCCACTAACGCCGCCGCCCTGCTGCACGGCCTGATCCGGGCAGGGCGATTCCGCCACAGCGGCGAGCCTCTCCTTAGCGCACAGGTGCCGCGAGCTGTACGGAAGACTGCTGGCGACGGATTCCGGATCTCGCGCGCGGACTCCGCGACGCACGTAGACGCGCTAAACGCAATCGCGCTCGGTGCTCTCGTGCTCGATCAGACCCCGGATGCGATCGGAATTCAGGTGGGGTAAAGAACCTCGTTTTATACCCCGGAATCGATCATAAAATCTAACCAATGGGTAAGACATTGGATCGGATTGCCGAATATCTGTTCGGCAGCGCCCCCGAGCGCCGTGAGGCGTCCGGCGACGGCCTGACGATCCCCAGCCGTAGTAGCACCATCGCCGTCACCTCGAATGAGGCGCTCACCCTCATCGCCGTTTACCGGGCGGTGTCTATCCGGGCGATGGCGCTTCGACAGATGTCTGTCGACGTGGAACGCGGCGGCGAGATCATCGCAACCCCCGCCATCATCCGCACGCCGGACCCCCTGACCGGCCTCGCTCTCGGCCCATTCATCGAGCGCACGGCCGTGAGCCTCAACCTTGCCGGGAACGCATACTGGCGCATTCGCCGTGACTCGGCCGGATCGGTCAACTCGCTCGAGGTGCTCGACCCGCACGAGGTTACGATCCGCACGACGAGCGGCGGGCGCGTCACCGGCTACGCGTATCGCGGCTACGACCTCGCCCTCGCCGAGATCCAGCACTTGAGCAAACTCCGCGTGCCGGGAACGCCCTATGGCCTCGGGCCGATCGATGCGGCCCGAGCGGAGTTGCGCGGCGCGCTCGACGTGCGTGACTACGCCGCGGCGTGGTTCCGCGACAGCGGCCTCCCTACGGGCGGCTACTGGTCGACCGACCAACGCCTCCCCCAGCTCGGCCCCGGAAGCGCCGTCGAGTCGCGAAAGGCACTGCACGCCGCCACGGCAGACCACACCAACGGCGCGATCGTCGTGGATGGCGGCCTCGAGCTGAAGCCATTCAACCTGTCACCCGCCGACGCGCAGTGGATCGAAGCGCAGCAGTGGAGCACGACAAGCGTCGCCCGCCTGTTCGGCGTGCCGCTCACGCTCATGATGGCGGCCCTCGACGGCAATTCGATGACGTACGCGAACATCGGCCAGGAACTCGCCTCGTGGGTGAAGTTCGGGCTTGCCGATGATCTCCGTGAGATCGAGGACGCATTCACCGCCGTCCTCCCGCGGGGCCAGCGCGCACGCTTCAACCCCGAATCGCTCCTTCGACTCGACACGCAGAGCCGCTACGCCGCCCACGCGGCCGGCATCGCCGCCGGCTGGCTGCTCCCCTCTGAGGTCCGCAAGATCGAGAACCTCCCCGAGGTCGCCGGCATCGACGATCGCCCCCCACTCTCTCCGCACCCCGCGCCGGCAGCGGCGCCGACCAATGAGAAGGCCGCCGCATGACCGAACTCGAGTATCGATCCTTCCAAGTGCGCGCCGACGAAACCGAGGCGCGCACCTTCACCGGCATCGCCGTGCCGTACGACACCCCCGCCGACATCGCGGGCATCTATAGCGAGACGATCGAGCGCGGCGCCGTGAACCTCCCCACCTCGGGCAAAGTGCTCCTCTACTGGCGCCACTCCGAGCCGATCGGCCTCCTCACTGCACATCGCGACACCGATAAGGGCTGGGAGATCACGGCCCGAATCTCCGAGACGCCACGCGGTGACGAGGCGTACACGCTCCTCCGCGATGGCGTCGTGGACGAACTGTCGATCGGGTTTCTCCCGCTTGAGCACCGCGAGGACGACGAGACCGGCGACATCACGCGCACTCGCATCGAAGTCCGCGAAACCTCCCTTGTTCCGTTCGGCGCGTACTCCCGCGATGCCGTCGTCACTGATGTCCGCCACGCGGCGGCACCCAACCCCGCGGCCCGCGCCGCAGAGAGGCAGTCCCCCATGACTGACACCATCACCGCCGCCGAAGTAACCGAACTTCGCGGCGCCATCGAGGATCTCGGCCGCACTGTCGAGGGCCTCCGCACCGCCGACCGCGACGAGACGCCCGCTGTCGATAACCGCACCGCAGGCGAGATCCTCAAGGCCATCGCCTCGGGCGACGAGGCGACAGTCCGCACCTACGAGGCCGCTCTCGCTGAGCGTGCCTACACGGGCGGCACTTCCGCCGATACCGTCGTCAAGCCGCAGGGCCTTATCGACCTCGTGCGCATCTTCGACGCCTCCTCGGGCGCACTGGCGGAGACGTTCGCGACCGGCACCCTCGGCGAGACGGGCAACACGCTCGAGTTTGTCGAGGTCGGCCCCAACACGATCACCGTGAACGAGCAGGCCGCCGAAGGCGACGACATCACGTTCGGTAAGGTCTCGCTGACGACCCGCACCACCCCGGTCAAGACCTACGCGGGCGGAACGCAGCTCACCCGCCAGAGCATCGAGCGTTCCACGGTCAATGTGCTGAACACCTCGCTCGAGGCGCTCGCCACCGCAGCCGGCGCTCGCAAGAAGGCCGTCATGCGCGCCGCATACAACTCGCTCATCACGGCCCGCGAGGGCGTCGCCTCCAATGGCGGAGTTGTCGTGCTCGGCGCAACCCTGGCGGCCTCCACCGCGGGCAACTGGGAGAACGCGCTCATCGATGCCGCGATCAAGCTCGAGGGCGAGAACCTCACCATCGATCGCATCCTCGTCTCCGCATCTGTGTTCAAGGCGCTGCGAGCGCTGACCGTCACGGGCGAGCGCGTCTTCCAGGTGCACGACAAGAACGCGAGCGGAACGCTCGACCTCCCCGGCCTCCGCGGCGACTTCGCCGGCATCGACGTTCGACTCGACGAGGGCCAGACGGGCGACAAGGCCGTGATCGTGAACAAGCGCGCGATCAAGGCCTACGACTCGGCACTCGTCTCGCTCACTGACGAGAACATCGTCAACCTCTCCAAGGCGTTCGCCGTCTACCGCTACGGCGCCGTAGCTGCCGAGGTGCCCGTCGGCCTCGTCCCCGTCAAGCTCGCCGCGAGCTGATCGGCTCCGCCATGGGTATGACCGTCGCCGACCTCAAGGCCTACGTCTCATCGGATCTCGCATTCGCATCGAAGGATGAGTCGTTCGTCGCGGCGTGCTGGGAGGAGGCGATCGCGCTCATCGCCCAGCACGTCGGGTCGGTGCCGGTCCCCGAGGCGATCCGGGATCGTGCTGTACTCGAGGTCGGCGCCGAGCTGTACCACCGACGCCGCGCCCCGAATGGGATTACGCAATTCGCCACGCCCGACGGCAACGGCGGCGGTATCCGCGTCGCCCGCGATCCGATGATCGCTGCTCGCGACATGCTCGCGCCGTTCCTCCCGAGGGGGATCGCATGAGCTGGCTCACCGCCGAGCGGCAGGAGGTCGCTGACCTTCTCACCGCCGCGGGCATCACCGGAACGATCAGCGTGCCGAGCGCCCCGCGTGGGACCGTGGCCATGGTCCTCCCCGGAGACCCCTACCTCGGCCCGGGTGAGCTGTTCGGCGAGCGGGCGCTACGCCTCGATATCTGGATCATCGCAGGGCAGGGCGACAACGCCGCCCTGAGCGACTCCCTAGACGACTTGATCGCCACAGCCGTCACCGCCCTCGAGTCCGACGAGATCGCGGTCGAAAGCGTCGCCCAGCCGATCACATGGGCGCCCGCCTCCGGTTCGTCATTCCTCGTCACGATCATCTCCGCGCGGGTACTCGTCCGACCTCCCGCGCCCACTTCCTGAAAGGAAACCCCCTCATGTCGAATCGCATTCGCGGAAAGAAGCTCTCGTTCACTCTCGGCTCGCCCGGCGTCCAGGTCTGGCAGGACGTGAAGACGTGGACGCTCGCGCCGGAAGACCTCGACGGCCCCACCTTCGGCGAGATCGCTACGGGCGCCGCCGCGTGGAAGCTCTCGGGCACCGCGATCCAGTCCAACGATTCCGGATCGTTCTGGGAGTACGTGTGGGCCAACGCGGGTAAGGATGTCGCCTTCACTGTCGCCCCGCACGGCAACACGACCGCCAGCGCCACCCAGCCGCACTACGCCGGAACGCTCAGCGTCGGCAAGCGTCCGAGCATCGGCGGCGACGCCGGTAGCTCCGGGTACGAGTTCGACTTCGAGTTCGATGTCGTCGGCGAGCCGGCGCGACTCCCCTCCGCCTGATCCATGCTGCCCGTCTACTCCGCCCCGCGCATGCGCCCCGCCCTTTGGCTGGACGGCGTAGAGCGCTGGGCGGAGTTGACGGAGGGGCACCTCGCGCCCGAGGACAGTGACGACGACTCGCTCGCCCTGCCGTTCCCCGTCCAGCAGTGGACTCTCAGCGGCGAGGCGTATCAGAACACCCGCACGGGCGCGCTCTGGCGCTTCGCGTGGGACAGGTCCGGCGACACCGTGCCTTACGTCTTCGCCCCCAACGGCAACGCGACCCCCACAGCCGACGCGCCGCACTACGTCGGCGAGTTGCAGATCGGCCCGCGGCCCGCTCTCGGCGGCGCGGCGGGCGATCGCGCGTTCATCTTCGAGTTTGCGTGGCTCGTCGTTGGCGAGCCTGAAGAACTCACAGCGGAAACCGTGCTGAACGGGTTCGGCGTCTCGCCCTACGGCCTCTCGGCCTTCGGGAGCGCGTAATGGGCGACTCCTTCGAAATCACAAACGGCCCCGGCCGCATCCGCGTCGAGGGCCTGCGCACCGCACAGCGCCAGCTCGCAGCGGCGGGCGCTTCCGCCGACGACCTCAAAGACCTAATGCACGCGATCGGCTCGATCGTCGTCGACGCCGCAGCGCCCCCGCAGCAGTCAGGGCGCCTCGCATCCACCATCCGAGCCGGGCGCGGGAAGACAAAAGCCGTCGTGCGCGCGGGCGGCGCGAAAGCGCCCTACGCCGGCGTAGTCCACTACGGATGGCCCGCACGCGGCATCCCGGCGCGCCCGTTCCTCACGGACGCCCTCCAAGCCAACCGATCCCGCATCTTCGAGCAACTCGATGCCGGGATCGCCGACCTCCTCAAACAGCACGACCTCACCTGAAAGGACCGCCATCATGGCTATCGACTCCGCATCCCTCACCCTCGGCGAGATCGCCACCGTCGAGAAGCTCGGCGGGTACTCGCTCGCCTCGCTCGACGATTCGAGCGCGCCGAAGGGCAACATGCTCGCCGCTCTCGCGCTCGTCTACAGGCGCCGCCAGGGACACCCCGAGTTCTCGTGGAACGAGGCGACCGCGCTGACGATAACCGAGGCGTACGAGATCCTCGGCATCAAGACCACGGAGGCCTCCGACGCGATCGCAACGACGGAGGACAAGGCCCCAAAAGCGTCCCGCTCCGCCAAGACCTCCCCGGCAACGCCTACCGAGTAGACCCCGAGGCGTGGGATGAGGACCTCGCGACGTTCGTCGTGAGTCTCTCCCTCTCGCCGTCCGAGTTCTGGGCGCTCACCCTCTCCCAGCGCGAGGCACTCATCCGCGCGCACAACAAGCGAGCCAAGAAGGGCTAACCCATGGCCGGGCAGACCATCGCGATCTCCGTACTCGCCGACACCAAACAGCTCAAGAGCGGCCTCGACGACGCCGCAGGCGGGCTGGGCGCATTCGGTAAGGGCCTCGCCGGCATCGGCGTGGCGGTCGGCGCGATGGCTGTTGGCGCCGGGGTCGCGATCGGCGCGCTCGGCGTCGAGGCCTTCAAGGCGGTCGCCGAGGTTGAGCGACTAAACGCCCAGACCTCCGCCGCGCTCACCTCCACAGGCGGCGCGGCGGAGCGCTCGATCGACCAGATCACCGGCCTCGCCGACTCGCTCGAGCGCATGTCCGGCGTCGAGGCCGAGACGATCCAGGCCGGGCAGAACATGCTCTTGACGTTCACCAACATCAAGGGCACCAACTTCGACGCCGCCACCAAGAGCGCCCTCGACATGTCTGTCGCGATGGGTACCGACATGACCTCGGCTGCCACCCTCGTCGGCAAGGCGCTAAACGATCCGATCAAAGGCGTCGGCGCGCTCTCGAAGGTCGGCGTGCAGCTCACCGCCGACCAGAAGGCCATGGTCGAGCAAATGACCGCCGTGGGCGACGTTGCGGGCGCTCAGGGCATCATCCTGGGCGTCCTGCAAGAGCAATTCGGCGGCAGCGCCGAAGCGTTCGGCGGCACGTTCCTCGGCACCGTCGAGAAAGTGAAGAACAGCTTCGGCGCCCTCACCGAGATGTTCGTCACCGACCTACTTCCGCCCATCACCAACGGCCTCAACAAGGTAAACGACCTCTTCGTCTCGCTGGCGGACTCGCCCACCTTCCAGGCGATCGCCGGGGGCATCGGAGAGGCATTCGCCTCGCTGCTCTCCGGCGATGGGTTCGACATCTCGGGCATCGCCGACACCCTGCTCGACGCCCGCGGCGCGATCGTCGACGCCGCCCTCCGCGCTCTGAGCGGCATCCTCGACGCCGCGGGCGAGATCCTTCCCCGAGTCGTCGAATCGACGGCAACCCTCATCACGACGGTCGTGACGTTCCTCGCGAACAACGCGCCGATGCTCCTCGGCGCCGCGCTGACCGCACTCACTGGGATCGTGCAGGCCGTCGTTCAAGTCGTCCCACCGCTGATCGCAAGCCTCGCCACACTGCTCCCCGACATCGTGCAGACGCTGAGCAACTTCACCCCCGGCATCCTCGCCGCCGCCGTCCAGGTACTGACCTCAATCATCGAGGCCGTGCCGGTCATCATCCCGCCCCTCGTGGACGCCCTCGTCGGCCTGCTCCCCACGCTGCTCGGCGCGATTCTCTCCCTGCTCCCCCGACTCGCCGAAGCGGCGCTTTCGCTGTTCATGTCACTCGTCGAGGCAATCCCGCAGATCATTCCGCCACTCGTGCAGGGCATCGTCACGTTGCTCCCCCGTCTCGTGTCATCTGTCGTGGGGATGCTCCCCCGCCTCATCACGGCCGCAGTCGAGCTGTTCACTGGAATAGTGACCGCGATTCCGCAGATCATCCCGCAACTCGTTGACGCACTGATCACGCTCGCCCCGGTCATGATCGATGCGCTCGCGCGACTCGTGCCCGCCCTCATCAAGGCCGGTATCGACCTCATCGCCGGCCTCGTCAAGGGACTCTGGAACGCGGCAGGATCGGTCGGATCGGCTCTCATCGAGATCGCCAAGAGTGCTATCGGTGGATTCCTCTCACTGCTTGGCATCCACTCGCCCAGCCGCCTGTTCGCAGGCTACGGCGGCAACGTTATCGACGGCCTCGTGAAGGGCCTCCGCGGCGGGGAAGGCGACCTCACTCGCCAGATGGGACGAATCGCCAACACCACCTCGGGCGCATTCGATGCCTCGCTCAGCGCCGCGCCATTCGGTTCCCTCGGCGCCCAGCGCGTGCGCAGTGACTACCGCATCGGAGCGCCGACACGCACCGTATCCGCGCCCGAGTCGAGCGTCGTCCAACTCTCGCAGTACGACCGCTCACTGCTCACCGAGATCGCCGATCGAGTCGGCCTCACCATCGGCAGCCAGACACTACAGGCCACCGTGAGCGGCGCGAACAATGCCGCCGTGTCGAGGCGGGCAGGGTGATCGGAAGCATGCCCCTCCGCTAGCCTGCATGAATGGCATCCCCCGGCTGGTATCCGCACCCGCAGAACCCTTCTCAAGAGCTGTACTGGGACGGCACGACATGGACCGCGGCACGCGCGCGGAAGTCGAAGAATGGCGGCGTGTGGCTAGCTCTGGGTATCACGGCAGCGGCACTGATCGTCACCGTGGCTTTAGGTATCGGAGCGGTCGCTGTGGTCGGCGCCATGAGCGCACCGCGAGTAGCCGGAAGCGCCACGCAATCGCCCGGCGAGCCGCAGGCGCAGAAGCCAATCGAGAAGACGCCAACACAGAAGCTCGAGGCTGACGGCTACCAGGAGGTCAAGCGTGGGATTTTTGCGAAATGGGAGCCGAAGAGTAGCTACACCTGCGACTACTGGTCGTGCAGCAAGCTCCGCGTCATCTCGGTAGATGGGTGCCCCAACTCCCTCTATATCGAAGCCGCAATCATCTCCGGTAGCACGCAGGTCGGCATGACCAACGACCTAACAACAGCCCTCCGCCCAATGGAAGAAGCTCTGGTCACACTGACGGATCACACGAGCAACGGAGATAGCTTTCGGCTGACAGAGGCAACCTGCTACTGACAGGCTAGTTTGACAAACTCCACACGTCGATCTTGATGGCATTGGTCACACCGTCGACAACGCGGTCCCGCGCGGGAGTATTCCCACCGTGGTATGACGGCGAGCGGGATGCCTACGCGGTCGGGGCGTCGACGGCCCCCCCGAAGCGGCGGTCCCGGTCCAGGTACAGCTGGATCGCATGCCAGAGGTCGCTGCGCGAGAAATCCGGCCACAGCGTGTCGAGGAATACCATCTCGGCGTACGCCGATTCCCACAGCAGGAAGTTCGAGGTGCGCTGTTCACCGCTCGATCGGACGAACAGATCGACGTCGGGCATGTCGGGGATGTACAGGTGTCGGCGCAGCGTCTTCTCGGTGATCGCCGACGGCTTCATCCGGCCGCGGGCGATCTCCTCGCCCATCGCGCGCATCGCGTCGACGATCTCGTGACGGCCGCCGTAGTTGATGCACATCGTCAGGGTGAGGCCTGTGTTCCCCTGCGTGAGCTGCTCGGCGTACTGGAGCTCCTTGATGACCGAGCCCCACAGACGCGGCCGGCGGCCGGCCCAGCGGATGCGCACGTTCCATTCGTTGAGCTGGTCGCGGCGGCGGTGCAGCACGTCACGGTTGTAGCCCATGAGAAAGCGCACCTCCTCGGGCGAGCGCGCCCAGTTCTCCGTCGAGAACGCGTACACGCTGAGGTGCGAGACGCCCGCCTGGATCGCCCCGGCGACGACGTCGAGCAGCACCTCTTCGCCCGCCCGATGCCCCTCGATCCGAGTGAGGCCGCGGCGGTTGGCCCAGCGCCCGTTCCCGTCCATGACGATCGCGACGTGCCGCGGCACGCGCCCCTTCGGGAAGGCCGGGGCCGGGAGTCCCGTCCAGTCGAGGGGACGATACGGCACGGCATCGCGGTGCGTGTAGGGCTTCGGCGTCACCGACGGGTCTCCATCTGCGAGAGCGAGCGGATGCCCCGCTCGAGGTGGTACTGGGTGTAGGCGGCCACCAGGCCGGAGGCCGCGGACCGCGCGTGTGCGGATGCCGCATCCACGATCTCCCACTCCCCCGCGATCAGCGCCCGCATCAGGAGCAGCGTCTCGGGGTGGATGCGGGGAGAGCCCGCGGGTGCGCAGGCGCGGCAGACGCTTCCGCCGAGCGGGGCGACGAACCATTCATGCGGCCCCGGGGTGCCGCACCGGGCGCACGCGTCGAGCGCGGGAGCCCATCCGGACAGGGCCATCGCCCGCAGCAGATACGAATCCAGCACTCCGCGCGGCGCGCGCCCACCCTGAGCGAGGGTGCGCAATCCGCCGACCAGCAGAAGGTACTGCTGCGCGGTCGCCTCGGCCTCGTTCAGTCGGTCGGCCGTCTCGACCATGACGTGGGCCGCCGTGTACCGGTCGTAGTCGGCGACGATGGGCGCCCCGTACGAGCCGAGCGACTCCGCCTGCTGCACGATGTCGAGCGTGCGTCCCTGATAGAGCTGCACGTCGGCGACCATGAACGGTTCGAGCCGCGCGCCGAACTTCGACGATGTGCGCCGCACGCCTTTGGCCACCGCACGCACCTTGCCGTGACGACGGCTGAGCATCGTCACGATGCGGTCCGCCTCCCCCAGCTTGTGGGTACGCAGGACCACGACTTCGTCGCGGTAGGTGGGCACCCCTCCATTATCTCCGCCCTGTCCGACACGGGCTGGAGGCTCGCAGCCGCGGCGCGCGCGGCGCACGGTGGTGCGGATGCCACCGCGGACGCGTCGTGCACAGGTGCGCCGCCCCACCGGAGCCGGGCATCCGCACCGCAGGCGGGAGAATGGAGAGGTGGACGACCAGCTCTTCGTGATCCCGCTGTGGGCGGACCTTCTCGCCGTCGGACTCGGCGGCGTGCAGGGGGCGCTGTTCGCGACCGGCTTCGTCGGTCGGCAGCGCCTCGATCTGCTCGGCGTCGCCCTCATCGGCATCATGATGGGGATGGGCGGCGGAATCATCCGCGACCTGCTGCTGAACACCCCCTTGGCGACGCTGCAGAGCAACTGGTACCTGCTGACGGCGACGGGGGCAGCACTGGTCGGGATGCTGCTGGCGAACATCTTCCAGCGGCTCAACGGCCTGATCGTGGCGCTGGATGCCATCGTGATCGGGCTGTTCGGGGCCTTCGGAACCGCCAAGGCACTCGCGATGGGCGTTCCCGTGGTGCCCGCCGTCTTCATCGGCGTGTGCGCCGCCGTCGGCGGAGGCATCCTGCGCGACGTGATCATGGGACTTCCGGTGTCGGTCATGCACGTCGGCTCGCTCTACGCGGTCGCGGCCGGCGCCGGCTGTGCCGTGCTGGTCGGAGCGCACGCGCTCGGTGCGCCGATCGCCGCGGCATCCGTCGCCTGCGTGGTCGTGACCACCGTCATTCGCCTGCTCGCCGTGATCTTCGACATCTCGCTGCCCGAGCAGCGTGCCCTGCACCGCCGCAAGGTCGCTCTCGAGACATCCGCCATCCCCATCATCAAACCCTGATGCGGCGGCACCGGAGCGCGGAGCCGCAGACCGCCCCCACGCACAGCGCCCGGGGCGACGACGGCCCCGGGCGCTGTGCGTTCCCCATGGGGGATGCGACTTGTGTCAGACGCCGGCGAGAGCACCCGCGTGCGAGCGGGTGCGGATCGCCCGGTTCACCCCCGAGACGATGGCCTTGAGGCTCGCCGTCGAGATGTCACCGTCGATCCCGACGCCCCACAGGCGCTCGCCGTCGACCTGCAGCTCGACGTACGAGGCGGCCTGTGCGTCGCCGCCGGCGCTGAGCGTGTGCTCGACGTAGTCGTACAGCGTGACGTCGAAGCCCTGCGCGCGGACGACCTCGAGGAAAGCCGAGACCGGACCGTTGCCGACTCCGCGCGTCGCGACCGTCTCGTCGCCGTCGCGGAGCGTGACATCGAGCGCGACCTCGCCGGACATGTCGCTGGCCGTGCGGGTGGACAGCAACTCGAACCGGCCCCACTTGTCGTCGTGGGCCGCCGCGGGCAGGTACTCGTCGGTGAAGATCGCCCAGATCTGGTCGCTCGACACTTCGCCGCCCTCGGCATCGGTCTTGGCCTGCACGACACCCGAGAACTCGATCTGGAGCTTGCGGGGCAGATCCAGCGCGTGGTCGGTCTTCAGCAGGTACGCGACGCCGCCCTTGCCGGACTGCGAGTTCACGCGGATGACGGCCTCGTACGAACGCCCCAGATCCTTGGGGTCGATGGGCAGGTACGGCACGGCCCACTCGATATCGTCGACCGTGACGCCGGATGCCTCGGCCCGCGCGGCCATGGACTCGAAGCCCTTCTTGATCGCGTCCTGGTGCGAACCGCTGAACGCGGTGAACACCAGATCGCCGGCCCACGGGCTGCGCTCGTGCACCGGCAGCTGGTTGCAGTACTCGGCGGTGCGCTTGACGTGGTCGATGTCGCTGAAGTCGATCTGGGGGTCGATGCCCTGGGTCAGCATGTTGATGCCGAGCGCGACGAGGTCGACGTTGCCGGTGCGCTCGCCGTTGCCGAACAGGCATCCCTCGATGCGGTCGGCGCCGGCCATGTACCCCAGCTCGGCGGCGGCGATCGCGGTGCCGCGGTCGTTGTGCGGATGCAGCGACAGGATGACGTTCTCGCGGTGGGCGAGGCGTCGGCTCATCCACTCGATCGAATCGGCGTAGACGTTCGGGGTCGCCATCTCGACGGTGGCAGGCAGGTTGATGATGACCTTGCGTTCGGGGGTGGGCTCGAAGATCTCGATCACCTGGTTGCAGACGTCGACGGCGAACTCCAGCTCGGTGCCGGTGTACGACTCGGGCGAGTACTCGTAGTACACCGCGGTCTCGGGGATCCGCTTCTCGAACTCGCGGCACAGGCGCGCACCGTTCAGCGCGATGTCGATGATCCCCTGCTTGTCGCTGCGGAAGACGACCTCGCGCTGCAGGACGCTCGTCGAGTTGTAGAGGTGCACGATGGCCTGCTTGGCGCCGGCGATGGCCTCGTAGGTCCGCTCGATGAGGTGTTCACGCGCCTGCGTCAGCACCTGGATCGTGACGTCGTCGGGAATCAGCCCCTCCTCGATCAGCTGTCGCACGAAGTCGAAGTCCGTCTGCGAGGCGGAGGGGAATCCGACCTCGATCTCCTTGTACCCCATCTGCACGAGCAGCTCGAACATGACGCGCTTGCGCTCGGGGCTCATCGGGTCGATGAGGGCCTGGTTGCCGTCGCGCAGATCGACCGCGCACCACCGCGGGGCCTGCGTGATGCGAGCGTCGGGCCACGTGCGATCGGGCAACTCGACGCGGATCTGCTCGTGATACGGGCGGTACTTGTGGACCGGCATGCCGGACGTCTTCTGGGTGTTCTCCATGATGTGGCTTCTCTCGTCAGATGAGGGCGGGCCAGCGGCGTCGAGAAACGACAAGCTCCGCGACGAGGAAGGCCCTAGATCGAGGCCTCGTCGCGGCAGCTAAGAAGGAGCTGGCCGAAGCGCATGGGGACAGCGTACACCCCGCCCCGAGGTGCGATGAACGCGGGCATCCGCGGGGCACCCGCGACCGGATGCTCCGACGGGAGCGTCGAGACCGCTACCCCGCGGGTGACGGAGGACCCGCGTCCGCAGGGTCGGAGGAGGGCACGGATGCCCCCGCCTGGGCATCCATCTTCCGCTGAGCGGCCGCCGTGCCGAGCTCCGCGCGGGCCGCGGGGTGCGTCCAGTAGTAGTGCAGCACGGTGTACACGGTGAGCGGCGATGCACCCAGGATGAACGAGGCGAAGTCCCAGTGCCTCGCCCCCTGCTCGATCCGCAGCACGGGAATCCGCACGCGGCCCGTGCGCGCGGCACGGTCGGAGTTCGTGACCGTGGCGCGAATCGCGGTGACCTCCGACCACGGGATGTCGACGGCTTCGCCCTGCGTGCGGATCACGACGCCCGAGCGCCCCAGCGCGACGCATTCGCGGTTGCTCCAGGAACGGCGATCACGTCCCGCCATCACCAGATTGACGAAGCTGATCACGAAGTAGAGTCCGACCAGGCCGAAGAATCCGGCGATCAGGTAGGGCACGGGGCCCTCGGTCGACGGCGTCGTGCCCGCTTGCACGAGGATCCACACCACGACCCACACGAGGAACGCGGCGATGAGGCCCACGACGACCGTGAGCGTCGCCGGTGGCCTGCGCAGCGGCGCGACGTGGATCGTGGCGTCGGGCGAGGGGGTGAAGCTGCGGTTGAAGACTTCGGCGGTGAGCATTTGCAGGGGCGCGCGAGACGCACGGGATCCGACCCACCCGGCAGGAACCGACGCGACGCGGGCGTCGGGTGCTCCCCCGTCGCCGATTCCGCTCATCACGCCGACGGTGCCGCGTGCCAGCGCGCGACGGCGCACCGCGCGCCGGGCATCCGTCGACCACGCATCAGAACCCCAGCCGTCCGAGCTGCTTCGGGTCGCGCTGCCATTCCTTCGCGACGCGCACGTGGAGCTTGAGGAAGACCTTCGTTCCGACGAGCGGCTCGATCTGCGCCCGCGCGCGCGCGCCGACCGCCGCGAGGCGTGACCCCTTGTGCCCGATGATGATCGCCTTCTGGCTGTCACGCTCGACGACGAGGTTCGCGTAGATGTCGGTCATCGAGCCGGTGTCGCGCTCGGCGATGTCTTCGATGGTGACGGCGATCGAGTGCGGCAGCTCGTCGCGGACGCCTTCCAGTGCGGCCTCGCGGATGATCTCGGCGATCCGGTCCTCGAGCGACTCGTCGGTGACCACGCCGTCCTCGTAGAGCGCCGGCCCCTCGGGCAGGAGCGAGAGAAGCTCGTCGGCGAGGACGTCCAGCTGCTCCCCCGCGACGGCCGACAGCGGGATGACGGCGTCCCAGTCCTCTCGCAGACTGTCGACCTCCATCAGACGCTCGGTGATCTCCTCGCGCGAGGCGATGTCGGTCTTCGTGACGATCGCGACCTTCTTCGCGCGCGGATAGCCGTCGAGCGAGGCCGCGATGCGGCGGTCGCCCGGGCCGACCTTCTCGGTCGCGGGCACGAGGAACCCGATCGCATCGACGTCGCCGAGCACCTGCTCCACGAGGTCGTTCAGACGTTGCCCGAGAAGGGTCCGCGGCTTGTGGATGCCGGGGGTGTCCACGATGATCAGCTGCCCGCCCGGGCGGTTCAGGATGCCGCGGATCGCGCGTCGCGTCGTCTGCGGCTTGTCGGAGGTGATGGCGACCTTCTCGCCCACCAGCGCGTTCGTCAGCGTCGACTTGCCGACGTTGGGCCGACCGACGAAGGTTACGAATCCGGATCTGTGCGCGCTCATCTGTCGTCGCCCTTCTGGGTCGGCACGGGTCCCGTGCGCGGTGTGCGTCCCCCGAACGCCGCATCGGCGGCCGTGAGGGCATCGGATGCCTCGACGAAGACGGTGGCCAGGCCGCGCCCGCGGCCTCGGGAGGTCCCACCGGTCATCACGATCCCGTCGTACTCCGCCTGTGCGCCCGGCAGCGGCACGCGTCCGAGCTGCTTGCCGAGAAGGCCTCCGATCGAGTCGACGTCGTCATCCTCGAGTTCGATGCCGAAGAGCTCTCCGACCTCGTCCAGCCCGAGGCGGGCGCTGACGCGGAATCGTCCGTCGCCGAGATCGACGATCTCGCTCTGACGCGGGTCGTACTCGTCGGCGATCTCACCGACGAGTTCCTCGATGAGGTCTTCGAGGGTGACGAGGCCCGCCACGCCGCCGTACTCGTCGACGACGAGGCAGACGTGCACGGCATCCCGCTTCATCTGCTGCAGCAGCGTCTCGGCCTTCATCGACTCCGGCACGAAGACGGCCGGCCGGGCGATCTGCGCCACGGGGGCGTCCCGCCACGCGGATTCGTCACGGAAGGCGAACTGCACGAGGTCTTTCAGGTACACGACCCCCGTGATGTCGTCGGCGTCGGCGACGGGCACCCGTGAGACGCCCTTGTCGAGGAAGAGGCCCATCGCCTCTTGAGTGGTGGCGGCGGCATCCATCGTCACCATGTCGGTACGCGGCACCATCACGGCCCGGACGAACGTGTCGGTGAAGTCGAACACCGAGTGGATGAGCTCGCGATCGTCTTCTTCGATGAGGTCTTGCGAGGCCGCCTCGTCGACCATCGACAGCAGCTGTTCCTCGCTGGCGAACGACGTGCTGCGATGCACGCCCGGCGTGACACGGTTGCCCAGCAGCACGAGCAGATGAGCCAGCGGCCCCAGCACGACCCGCGCGCCGCGGACGATGGGCGCGCCCCCTCGCAGGAGCCCCCGGGCGTGCTGGCGCCCCACGGCGCGGGGGCTCGCCCCGACGAGCACGAAAGACACGACGGTCATCAGGATCGCGGCGGCGAGCATCGCCCACCAGATGCTGTCGAGAGCGATCGTGAAGGCGACCGTGACGAGAACCGCCGCCGTGGTTTCTGCCAGGATGCGGATGAAGACGACCGCGTTGCCGTGAGCCTCAGGGTCGGCGGCGATCTTTCCCAGCGCGGCACCGCCGCGACCGGTCTGCGACATGTCGAGAAGGTCGGCGCGAGACGTCACGCCGAGAGCTGCGTCGAGCGCCGCCATCAGGCCGCCGAGCGCGACGAGGAGCGCGGCGGCGACCAGGAGGAGCGTCGCCGTCATGCGCGCCGTCGACGCTCGGAGCTGCGGAACGCGGCGATGAGGTCGCGCTGCAGACCGAACATCTCCCGCTCCTCGTCCGGCTCGGCATGGTCGAAGCCGAGCAGGTGCAGCGTGCCGTGCGTCGTCAGGAGGATCAGCTCGTCGAGCGTCGAGTGGTTCGCGGCCTGTGCCTGCGTCTCGGCGACCTGCGGGCACAGGACGATGTCGCCCAGCAGGCCCGGAGGCGTCGGCTGCTCCTGCGTTCCCGGGCGCAGCTCATCCATGGGGAAGCTCAGCACATCGGTCGGGCCGGGCTCGTCCATCCACTGGACGTGCAGCGCCTCCATGGCGCCCTCGTCGACGAGAAGGATCGCGACATCGGCATCCGCACTCACGTGCAGCTCGGCGAGGTTGTGCTCGGTGAGGCGCAGCAGCACCGTCTCGTCGACCTCGACGCCCGACTCGTTCGTGATCTCGATCGTCATGACATTCCTCGCTTCGGGAGATGGTCGCGGGGTCCGCCCGGTCGGGAAGGCTGACCGCGGCGCTGAGCGCGGGTGCCCTCGTTGGCGGCGATGAAAGCGGATGCCTCGTCGCGCTCGCGCCGCGAGGCGAGCCGCTGCTCGTCGTACTCGGTGTACGCGTCGACGATCCGTCCCACGAGGGTGTGGCGAACGACGTCGTCGCTCGTGAGGTAGCTGAACGAGATGTCGTCGATGTCCTTGAGCACACGCGTGACGAGTCGCAGGCCGGACGCGCCCTGGGGCAGGTCGATCTGCGTGATGTCACCGGTGACGACCATCCGCGTGCCGAAGCCGAGACGTGTGAGGAACATCTTCATCTGCTCGGGCGTGGTGTTCTGGGCCTCGTCGAGCACGACGAACGAGTCGTTGAGCGTGCGCCCGCGCATGTACGCGAGGGGGGCGACCTCGATGGTGCCCGAGGCCATGAGCTTCGGGACGATCTCGGGGTCCATCATCTCGTTGAGCGCGTCGTAGAGCGGCCGCAGGTAGGGATCGATCTTGTCGGTGAGCGTGCCGGGCAGGAACCCGAGCCGCTCCCCCGCCTCGATCGCCGGACGGCTGAGGATGATGCGGCTGACCTCTTTGCGCTGCAGGGCCTGCACGGCCTTCGCCATCGCGAGGTAGGTCTTCCCGGTTCCCGCGGGACCGATGCCGAAGGTGATCGTGTTCTCGTCGATCGCGTCGACATAGCTCTTCTGACCGAGCGTCTTGGGGCGGATGATCCGGCCGCGGGAGGACAGGATCGCCTCGCCGAGCACCTCGGACGGGCGCTGGCCGCTGTCACCGCGCAGGATCCGCTCGCTCGAGACGACGTCGGACGGGTCGAGGCCCTGCCCCGTGCGCGAGAGCGCCAGCAGCTCGTCGACGAGGGCGCGCGCCCGGGCGACGTCGGCGGGCGCACCGCTGAGCGTGATCTCGTTGCCCCGCACGTGCACGCGCACCTGCGGATGCTCGCGCTCGACGACCCGCAGCAGCCGGTCCTGCGGACCGAGCAGCTGCACCATCGCGACGCCGTCGGCGTGGATCGTCTCGACGATGTCGGCCTCGGACGAGGAATCGTCAGGCACCGAGGTTCCCTTCGTCCAGGTCGCCGGCCAGCACGTGCGCGTGGACGTGGAAGACGGTCTGCCCGGCCGCGGCGCCCGTGTTGAAGACGAGACGGAACTGTCCATTCGCGTGTTCCTCGGCGAGCGTGCGGGCCAGCGCCACCATCTCGGCGAGGAGCGCGGGGTCGCCCGCGGCGAGTTCGACGACGTCGCGATACTGCGCGGTCTTCGGGATCACCAGCAGGTGAACGGGCGCCTGCGGTGCGATGTCGCGGATCGCGAAAGCGTGCTCGGTCTCGGCGAGGATCTCGGACGGGATCTCGCCCTGGTAGATGCGGGTGAAGATCGACGGCTCGCTCATGTTCCCAGTCTACGGGCGGGCAGGCGGCGCACGGAGGTGGCGCGCGCCGGCCTCACCAGCGCCCGAGGCGCGCGTTGAGGACGGCCAGGGCGGCGGGCCCGGCGGTCGAAGTGCGCAGCACGGTGTCGCCGAGGCGGACGTGTTCGGCGCCCGCCGCCGCGAGAGCCGCGAGCTCCTCGGGTGAGATCCCTCCTTCGGGACCGACCACCAGCACGATGTCGCGCTGATCGTCCTCGTCGAGGTCGATCTGCGACAGAGGAGCGGATGCCGTGGGCTCGAGCACCCACACGCGAGCACCCGCCGACAACGCCGCCAGTGCCGCGGTCGTCGTGGGACCCGCCACGTGCGGAACCCACGCGCGGTGCGCCTGCTTGGCCGCCTCGCGAACGATCGTGCTCCAGCGGGCGACGCCCTTCGCCGCCTTCACGGCATCCCACCGGGAGACGCTGCGGGATGCCTGCCACGGCACGATCTCGTCGACCCCGAGCTCCGTGGCCGCCTGCACCGCCAGCTCGTCTCGGTCGCCCTTCGCGAGCGCTTGGGCCAGAACGATCCGCGGCGTGTGCGCGGGCACGACGGAATGCTCCGCGATACGCACGACGACGCGCTTCGGTGCCGCCTCGACGACGGTTCCGCTCAGCCAGGTGCCCGCTCCGTCGCCGACGGTGACCTCTTCGCCCACGCGCACGCGGCGGACGACCGCGGCGTGGTGCGCTTCGGACCCGGTGAGCACCACCTCGTCACCGGGGCGTGCATCGGCGACCGTGATCCGCAGCGCGGATTCCGCGTCGTCGCGCGGCGACCCGGCCGCGCGCGCGATGCTCGACGCGTCGGGGTCGGCGAGGAAGTGCAGCGCCACGACTCAGCCGCGGAACTTGTCGCGCAGCTTCGAGAACAGTCCCTGATGGAACTGCGCCAGCTGCGGCTCGGGGGCCTTCGTCTTCTTCGCGAAGTCCTCGATGAGCGCGCGCGAGCGCGCATCGAGCTTCGTCGGTGTGACGACCTGCACGCCGACGCGGAGATCTCCGCGGGTGCCCCCGCGCAGCGGCGTGATCCCACGGCCCTTGATCGTGAGCACATCCCCGGACTGCACGCCCGCGCGTACCTCCAGATCCACGTCGCCGTCGAGCGACGTGATGGTCGTGTGCGCGCCGAGGATGGCGTCGGGCATCGAGACCTCGAGGGTGGCGAGCAGGTCGTCCCCGTCGCGGCTGAACACGTCGTCGTGCGCGACGGTGACTTCGAGATACAGGTCGCCGTTCGGTCCGCCCGCAGGGCCCACCTCGCCCGAGCCGGGAAGCTGCAGGCGCAGCCCGGTCTCGACACCGGCGGGGATGTCCACCGAGACGGTCCGTCGGGCACGCACCCGTCCCTGTCCCTGGCAGGACGCGCAGGGATAGGGAATCGTCGTGCCGTAGCCCTGGCAGGTGGTGCACGGCTGGGCGGTGACGACGTTGCCGAGCAGGCTCCGGACGGTGCGCTGCACGTGCCCCGAGCCGTGACAGATGTCGCACGTCACGGGCTGGGTACCCGGCTGGCAGCACGATCCGTCGCAGGTCTCGCAGAGCACGGCCGTGTCGACGTCGATGTCGCGGTGTGCGCCGAACACGACGTCCCTCAGGTCGAGGGTGACGCGCACCAGCGCGTCCTGTCCGCGCTCGCGCCGCGAGCGGGGACGTCCGCCGCGGCTGCCGCCTCCGCCGCCGAAGAAGGTCTCGAAGATGTCGCCGAAGCCGCCGAAGTTCCCGGCGCCGCCGCCGAATGCCGATCCGTCGCCGCCGAGGTCGTAGCGCTGCCGCTGCTCGGGGTCGGACAGGACGTCGTAGGCGTGCGTGACGAGCTTGAACCGCTCGGAGGCGTCGGCTCCGGGGTTCACGTCGGGGTGCAGTTCGCGGGCGAGCCGCCGGTACGCCTTCTTGATCTCGTCGGGGGTGGCGTCGCGGGAGACTCCCAGGACTTCGTAGTGATCGGCCACAATCGCCTTTCGGCGCCCAGCGGGCGCGGTGGATGTCGGACGTGTCGGACCGCTCAGCGGGACGAGTCGTCCTCGTCGAGCAGTCGGGTGAGGTAGAGCGCGACGGCGCGGACCGCCGCGAGGTTGGTGGGGTAGTCCATGCGGGTGGGTCCGAGCAGCCCGACCCGGGCGCGGGTGCCCGCGCCGTCGTAGTCGCTCGTGACGATGGATGCCTCGCCGAGGCCGAACGAGGCGTTCTCGCGGCCGATGCTCGCCGCGAGTCCCTGCTCGTCGGCGACCATCTCGCCCATGAGGCTCAGCAGGGTCACCTGCTCTTCGATGGCCTCGAGGAGCGGCGAGATGCTGCCGCGGAAATCTCCCTCGCGGCGCGCGAGGGTCGCACTTCCGGCGAGCACGAGCCGGTCCTGGCGGAAGTCGTCGAGTTCTTCGGCGACGATGCGCGCCACCGTGCGCACGGCGTCGTCGACACGGGACGCCCCCGCGGGAGCGGCGCACAGGTCGGAGATCGCCTGCGCGGCATCCGCGACCGGCTTTCCGGTGACCAGAGCCGCGATCGCGACCTTCACGCGGGCCGCGTCGCTCTCGTCCAGCTCGCCCTGCAGGAACGCCACGCGCTGCGACACGCGCCCGGTGTCGGTGACGATGATCACGACGATGCGCGTGCCGCCGAGATGGACGAACTCCACGTGCGAGACGCTCGCCCGCGCGAACGACGGGTACTGCACGATCGCCACCTGACCGGTGAGTCGTGTGAGCGCACGCACGGTGCGCATGAGCAGATCGTCGAGATCGACCGGATCGGCGAGGAAGGTGGAGATCGCCGCGCGCTGCGCTCCGGAGAGGGGGCGGAGCTCCGCCAGGTGGTCGACGAAGACGCGGTACCCCTTGTCGGTCGGCACCCGCCCGGAGGAGGTGTGCGGAGCGACGATCAGCTCTTCGTCCTCGAGCAGTGCCATGTCATTGCGGATCGTCGCTGCCGACACTCCGAACTGATGACGGTCGACGATGGTCTTGCTGCCGACGGGCTCGTTCGTGTCGACGTAGTCCTGCACGATCGCGCGGAGGACCTGCAGGCCGCGCTCCGAAACCATCGTCCCTCCTTGTGTCGAACCTCGTCGGATTGTTGGCACTCCGTGCCATCGAGTGCCAATCCTACCGCGAGGCGACGACGGCGCGCCGATGACGCACCCCCGCGCCCGCCGCCCGGCCTCCGCGCCGAATGCCGCTCACGCCGTGAGCGCGCGAACGACGGCATCGGCGAGCAGGCGGCCCCGCCGCGTCAGCACGACCCGACCGCGCACCGCGGCGGATCCGTCGATCAGGCCGTCGGCGATGAGGGATGCCACGGCGTGACGCCCCTCGCCCACGAGCTCCCCCACGGCGATCCCCCCCGCGATACGCGAGCGCAGCAGCACGCTCTCGAGTCGGCGCGCCGCGGCATCCGGCCGTTCGCGCGCCGCCGCCGGAGACTCGCCGGCCGCAAGGCGCTGTGCATAGGCGGCCGGGTGCTTGACGTTCCACCAGCGCAGCCCCGCGACGTGGCTGTGGGCGCCCGGTCCGTAGCCCCACCAGTCCGTCCCCCGCCAATAGGCGAGGTTGTGCCGAGATCGGTGTTCGGGTGCGGTCGCCCAGTTCGACACCTCGTACCAGGCGAAGCCCGCGGCGCCGAAGGCCTCATCCGCCAGCTCGTACATGTCGGCCTGCAGGTCGTCGTCGGGGGCGGCGACGACGCCCCGACGAATCTCGCGCTCGAGCTTCGTACCTTCCTCGACGATCAGGGCGTAGGCGGACACGTGGTCGGGGCGCAGCTCCAGAGCGGCCCGTACCGACGCCTCCCAGTCGGCCAGCGACTCTCCGGGCGTCCCGTAGATGAGGTCGACGCTGACATCGAGACCGGCCGCGCGGGCCGCCTCGACGGCGCGTGCGACGGCCGCGGGCTCATGGGTCCGATCGAGCGTGCGGAGCACGTGCGGCACCGTCGACTGCATTCCGATCGACATGCGCGTCACTCCGGCGCGCGCCAGTTCGTCGACGACGGACGCCGTCACCGTGTCGGGGTTGGCCTCGACCGTGACCTCGGCACCCGGAGCCAGACCGAAGCCGTCACGGACGCCCGCGAGCATCCGGGCAAGGTCGCCGGCGGGCAGCAACGTGGGCGTGCCGCCGCCGAAGAACACCGTCTGCGCGGGCCGGAGCGGCCCGCGGCTCTCGAGGACCGCGAGGGAGAGATCGATCTCGCGCAGCACCTCGTCGGCGTAGGCATCCTGCCGTGCGCCGCGCAGTTCGGAGGCGGTGTAGGTGTTGAAGTCGCAGTAACCGCACCGCACACGACAGAACGGCACGTGCAGGTAGACGCCGAAGTCGACCGTTCCCTCCAGAACGATGTCACCGGGCAGAGCACCGTCGGCGGGTGCCGGATCACCGAGTGGAAGAGCCGAACCCATCAGGCGGGCGTCGTGAACATCGGCGAGATCGCGCGCAGATAGCCCTGGAACAGCTCGCGACGCCGGCGCTTCACGAGCGGCGGGACGAGGCGGTAGGCGAGAGCCACGGGACGGTCGAAGGCCCGCACGACGAAGCGCACCTCGTCGTTGTCGAGCCACTCGATCGCGAACGACTCCTCGCCGCTGACGACGGAGCCGCCGACCGTGCCGAGGGCGAACGCGACGCGGCGTGGTTCTTCGATCGCGGAGATGACGCGAAGCTCACCGTCGGCGTTCATGCCCTTGATGTGTCCGTGCACGCGGATGGTCGTGCCGGCGGCGACGTACGGCGTCCCGTCGGCGTCGAAGCGCTGATCGGCCTCGAGACGGCTGGGGGCGACCGGCAGCCCTTCGGCATCGAAGCCGACGCCGGAGTACATCGGGCCCGAGGCGGGGCGCACGTCCGTGATCTCGAGGCC
Source organism: Microbacterium dextranolyticum (assembly GCF_016907295.1). Taxonomy (NCBI): domain Bacteria; kingdom Bacillati; phylum Actinomycetota; class Actinomycetes; order Micrococcales; family Microbacteriaceae; genus Microbacterium; species Microbacterium dextranolyticum. The sequence continues at coordinate 1,494,335 of NZ_JAFBBR010000001.1, read as the reverse complement.
GGCGCCGCGCAGCGCGGCCCAGGAGAGCAGCGCGTCTGCCGAGGTCTCGAAGCGTTCCTGCCCGCTGCCGATGCGCCAGGATGCCTCGGCGGGCACGCTCTGCTCGGGCGGGTACGACATGAGGTCGTGCGCGCTCGTGGCGCCGACCGCCGCGTAATCGACCGTTCCGGCCTGGAAGTTCCCGCGACGCATGTCCTCCAGGATACCGACCCCTCGATGTCGCGCGTCCGTGAGACTGAGGCGGCCGACTACTTCTTGGTCTCGACGTCGCCGGAGAGGGCGGCGATGAAGGCCTCCTGCGGCACCTCGACGCGGCCCACCATCTTCATGCGCTTCTTGCCCTCTTTCTGCTTCTCGAGCAGCTTGCGCTTTCGGGTGATGTCACCGCCGTAGCACTTGGCGAGCACGTCCTTGCGGATTGCGCGGATGTTCTCGCGGGCGATGATGCGCGCGCCGATCGCGGCCTGGATGGGCACCTCGAACTGCTGGCGCGGAATGAGCTTGCGCAGCCGCTCGGTCATGAGCGTGCCGTAGGCGTAGGCCTTCTCGCGGTGGACGATGGACGAGAACGCATCGACCTTCTCGCCCTGCAGCAGGATGTCGACCTTGACGAGGTCGGCCTCCTGTGAACCGGCGGGCTCGTAGTCGAGGCTCGCATAGCCCTGGGTCTTGGACTTGAGCTGGTCGAAGAAGTCGAAGACGATCTCGCCGAGCGGCATGTTGTAGCGCAGCTCGACACGGTCCTCGGAGAGGTACTCCATACCGAGCAACGTGCCACGCCGCTGCTGGCACAGCTCCATCACGGTTCCGACGTAGTCCTTCGGCAGCAGGATGCCGACCTTGACGACCGGCTCGGACACGGATGCCACGCGCCCGTCGGGGTACTCGCTCGGGTTCGTCACGACCACCGTCTCACCGGTGTCGGTCAAGACCTCGTACGTCACCGAGGGCGCCGTCGTGATGAGGTCGAGGTCGAACTCGCGCGAGAGCCGCTCGGTGATGATCTCGAGGTGGAGAAGGCCGAGGAAGCCGCAGCGGAAACCGAAGCCGAGGGCGACGGAGGTCTCGGGCTCGTACTGCAGCGAGGCATCCGAGAGCTTCAGCTTGTCGAGGGCTTCGCGCAGATCCGCGTAGTCGCTGCCGTCGATCGGGTAGATCCCCGAGAAGACCATCGGCTTCGGGTCGGTGTAGCCGGCGAGCGCTTCGCTCGCGGGCTTGCGGTGGTTCGTGATCGTGTCGCCGACCTTGGACTGGCGGACGTCCTTCACGCCGGTGATCAGGTAGCCCACCTCGCCGACGCCGAGACCCTTCGTGGGCACCGGCTCGGGGCTCGACACGCCGATCTCGATCAGTTCGTGGGTCGCACGGGTCGACATCATCTGGATGCGCTCGCGGGGTTCGAGCGTGCCGTCGACCATCCGCACGTAGGTGACGACGCCGCGGTAGGCGTCGTAGACGGAGTCGAAGATCATGGCACGCGCGGGCGCGGTCGGGTCTCCCACGGGAGCGGGGATCTGCTCGACGATGCGGTCGAGGAGCTCTTCGACGCCCATGCCGGTCTTGCCCGACACACGCAGGACGTCGGCGGGGTCGCCGCCGATGAGGTTCGCGAGTTCGGCCGCGTATTTCTCGGGGTCGGCCGCGGGCAGATCGATCTTGTTGAGGACGGGGATGATCTGCAGATCGTTCTCGAGCGCCAGATACAGGTTCGCGAGCGTCTGCGCTTCGATGCCCTGCGCCGCGTCGACGAGCAGGATCGCCCCCTCGCACGCGGCGAGCGACCGCGACACCTCATAGGTGAAGTCGACGTGGCCGGGGGTGTCGATCATGTTGAGCGCGAAGGTCCCGGCATCCGTCGCCCACGGCATGCGCACCGCCTGCGACTTGATCGTGATGCCGCGCTCGCGCTCGATATCCATCCGGTCGAGGTACTGCGCCCGCATGTCGCGGTCGGAGACGACACCGGTGATCTGCAGCATGCGGTCGGCCAGAGTCGACTTGCCATGGTCGATGTGGGCGATGATGCAGAAATTGCGGATCTGCTCCGGAGGGGTCGCAGACGGCTCGAGAGGCTTCAGGGCGCGCGGGGACATATTCCGAGCATTCTACCGACGCCGACACGATCGCCGCCGCGTCGTGAGCCGCGCCGCGCCGTGAGGGCGTGCCGGGCGACTCCTCGTGTTCACCTGCTCGCAACGCGATCGACGCTCAGCCTGCGCAGGATGAACTCTCATCACACCCATAGGTCGCGGCAGCGACCTCACCCCCCACGTATACGAAACCAGGGAGAACACGTGTCAGATCCGACACCGGGCGCCCCGCGTCCCACGGCCGGACGGCGGACGCCCCGCGCGCTCGTCGCCGCCATCACCGCAGGAGCCCTCGCCATCGGCGGCGCCGGCGTCATCGCGCTTCCCGCCGAAGCAGCCGTCAGCACCGGCGCCCCCGTGCTCATCAACGAGGTCTACGGCGGCGGCGGCAACAGCGGCGCGACGTACACGAACGACTTCGTGGAACTCGTCAATGTGTCTTCCGCCCCCGTGAGCCTCGAGGGCTGGAGCCTGCAGTACGCGGCGGCGGCATCCGGAAAGACGTTCGCGCCGCAGGCGTTGAGCGGCACGATCCCCGCCGGAGCGACCTTCCTCGTGCAAGAGGCCAAGGGCGACGGCGGCACCACGCCCCTGCCGACCCCCGACGCCACGGGCACTCTCGCGTTGAGCGGCAAGACCGGCAAGGTCGCGCTCGCCTCGACCACGACGGCCGTCACCGGGCCGAACGACGACGCGGTGGTCGACTACGTCGCGTGGGGCGCTTCCGCCGCCCCGGCCGCAGGTTCGCCCGCGCACGAGACGACGAACACGACGAGCATCACGCGTGACGCGGCCCACACGAACACGGCGGTCAACAGCGCGGACTTCACCGTCGCCGAGCCGACGCCGCAGAACTCCGGCAGCAGCACGCCCTCGCCCGAACCGTCGCCGTCCGGATCGACCGGACCGTCGCCGTCGGCGAGCGCGACCGGTTCGCCGACCCCGACTCCCACGCAGACCCAGACGCCCAGCCCCCAGACGATCACGCCCATCGCGCAGATCCAGGGCACGGGCGACAGCACCCCCCTGAACGGCCAGACGGTCACCACCGAGGGCGTCGTCACGGCGCACTACGCGACGGGCGGCTACAACGGGTACGTCATTCAGACCCCCGGCACCGGAGGCACCCTCGACCTGTCGACCCACGCGGCATCCGACGCCGTGTTCGTCTACACGAAGACAGCCGCCGTCGCGAGCGAGGTCGCCCTGGGCGACACCGTGCGCGTCACGGGCACGGCCGGCGAGTTCAACGGCCTGACGCAGCTCAGCGTGAATGCGGGCATGGCGACGAAGATCGCCGACGCCGCAAAGCCGGCGCCCGTCGTCCTCACGACCTGGCTTACCTCGGTCGCCCAGCGCGAAAGCCTCGAGTCGATGCTCGTGAGCGTCTCGGGCTCGTTCACCGTGACGAACACGAACAACACCAGCCGCTACGGCGAGGTAGGACTGGCCGCCGGCAACGGCGTGCTGCGTCAGCCCACCGACGTCGGCCGCCCCGGTTCGGCTGAAGCCGCTGCGGTCGCCGCCGATAACCTTGCGCGCGGCGTCGTCCTGGACGACGGCGGATCCCTCGACTACGCGGCCCGCGCGAACAACGGCACCGGCGCACTCCTCAACGGCAACGCGACCCCGGCCTATGTCTCGCTGGAGCACCCGGTCGTCGTCGGCGGCACGGCCACGCTCAGCGGCTCGTTCGTCCTCGACTACCGCAACAACAGGTGGAAGCTGAACCCGGCGTCCTTCCTGCCCGGTGACGGAACGACACAGGGTCAGGCGACGTTCACGAACCCGCGCACGAGCGCTCCCGCCGCGGTCGGCGGGGACCTCAGCGTCGGCTCGTTCAACGTCCTGAACTACTTCACGACGCTCGGATCCTCGAACACCGCGTGCCAGCCCTACACCGACCGCGCCGGCAACGGCACGAACGTCCGCACGGGCTGCGACCTGCGCGGTGCGTGGAGCTCAGCCGACCTCACCCGCCAGCAGTCGAAGATCGTCTCGGCGATCAACACGCTGGATGCCTCGGTCGTCGGGCTCATGGAGATCGAGAACTCGTCGAAGTCGACCCCGAGCACGCCCGACAAGGCTGTCTCGACCCTGGTCGACGCGCTGAACAGCGCCGCGGGAACGACCAAGTGGGCTTACGTTCCGGCGTCCGCCCAGCTGCCCGACGCATCGCAGCAGGATGTCATCCGCAACGCCATCATCTATCAGCCCGCGCTGGTGCAGCGTGTGGGTGACGCGCTCGCACTGGGCACGCAGTCGGCATCGGGTCAGGCGTTCGGCAACGCCCGCGAGCCGATCGCGCAGAGGTTCGCCCCGACGGCGGGCGGTGCGCCGTTCCTGTTCGTGGTGAACCACTTCAAGTCCAAGAGCTCGAGCGGCGCTTCGGGCGCGCAAGCCGACCAGAAGGACGGGCAGGGCGCGTGGAACCCGGCTCGCATCGCGCAGGCCGCGGCATTGCGTGACTGGGTGTCCTCGATCACCACGTCGGACGAAGCGACGATCCTGGTCGGCGACTTCAATTCGTACACCCACGAGGACCCGCTGCAGGTGCTCTACGACGCCGGCTACGTCGACGCCGAATCGGCGCTGAAGGTCGGGCGGTCGACCTACTCGTTCGACGGCCTGTCCGGTTCGCTCGACCACGTGCTGTACAACGCGGCAGCGCAGAAGCGTGTCACCGGCGGAGACGTGTGGAACATCAACTCCGGTGAGTCGGTCGCCCTCGAGTACAGCCGCTACAACAACCACGGCACGCTGTTCTGGCAGGACGGTCCGTACCGCTCGAGCGACCACGACCCGCTGAAGGTCGGCCTCTCGGCACGCACCGCCGTTCCGACGACGATCGACATCCTGACGATCAACGACTTCCACGGTCGTATCGAAGCAGGCAGCCAGGGCGAAGCCGGTGCTGCCGTGCTCGCGGGCGCCGTGAAGGCCAAGAAGGCGAAGAACCCGAACACGCTGCTGGTCTCGGCTGGCGACAACATCGGGGCCTCCACCTTCACCTCGCTGATCCAGCAGGACTCGCCCACGATCGACTCGCTGAAGGCTGCGGGACTGGAAGTCTCGGCGGTCGGCAACCACGAGTTCGACCGCGGCTTCGCCGATCTGACGAAGCGCGTGATCCCCCGCTTCGGCGGCAACACCGATCCGGCGAGCGCGACCCCCGAGCAGATCGCGGCAGGTTCGCCCTACGCGCTGGGCGCGAACGTCTACAAGAAGGGCACGAAGACCCCTGCGCTGCAGGAGTACACGATCAAGACGATCGACGGCGTGCGCGTCGCCTTCATCGGCACCGTGACGACGGACACGGCGCGGATGGTCGACCCCAAGGGCATCGAGGACATCGACTTCGGTGACCAGCTCGAGGCGGCCAACCGTGTCGCCGCGACGATCGCCAAGGGCCACCTCGCCGATGTCACGGTGCTGCTGACGCACTCCGGCTCGTCGGTGTCGAACAACTGCGACGCCGTCGCGACCGACCCGTCGGACTTCGGGACCCTCGTCCGCGGCGCCTCGGCGAGCATCGACGCCATCGTCTCGGCGCACACGCACCAGACCTACGCGTGCAAGGTGCAAGTCGCCTCGACCGGAAAGCTGCGCCCGGTCATCCAGGCGTCCGAGTACGGCAAGGCGCTCGGTCAGCTCTCGATCACGTACGACACGCAGGCGCACGAGCTCGTCTCGATCGCGGGCTCGACGTCGCCGCTCGCCAAGGCGTACCCCGCGGATGCGGATGTCGCAGCGCTCGTGGCCGGCTTCGCCGCGACCGCGAACGTGATCGGCGCGCAGCCGGTCGGCAAGATCACCGCCGACATCCTTCGCGGCGGCACGCGCGGCTCCGACCGGGGCGTGGAGTCGACGATGGGCAACACGGTCGCCGACATCTATCTGTGGGCCACGAGCACGAACCCGGCCTATGCGGGCAAGAAGGCGCAGATCGCGCTGATGAACCCGGGCGGGCTGCGGGCCGACCTCATCCGCACCGGCGACGGGACGGTGACCTACAAGCAGATCGCCGACGTGCAGCCCTTCGCCAACACCCTGGTGACGGTCACGCTCACGGGTGCTCAGCTCAAGGACATCCTCACGCGCCAGTGGCAGGCGACGGGCGACCGCCCGAAGCTTCACCTGGGCGTCTCGCAGGGCTTCACCTACGAGTACACCGAGGATGCTCCCCCGGCCGGCCAGACCGCGTCGCGCTCGGGTCGCATCGTGTCGATGTCGCTGAACGGCACGAAGATCGCCGATACCGACACGTTCACGGTGGTCACGAACTCGTTCCTGGCCAACGGCGGCGACGGCTTCACGCCGTTCGCGCAGGGCACCGACCGCACCGACACCGGTCAGGTGGACCTGGACGCCACGCTCGCGTACGCGAAGGCGATCACGCCGATCGCACCGTCGGCGCTCGGCCGGGCGAAGCTCGTGACCGGAACGACGCCGGATCCGTCCTCGAGCACGTCGCCGACCGGCGCTCCCACCGGTGCACCGACGGGGGTCCCGTCGCCGAACCCGTCGGGCACGCTGCCCTCGACCGGTGGTTCCACGGTCGGCGTGTCGACCTCGGGACTCGGTTCGGGCAACCGCATCGAGCGCGGGTCGTCGTTCACCGTCACCCTCACGGGTCTCGCCGCATACGAGCAGGTCGCCGCGACGCTCAACAGCGACCCGATCGTGATCACCGGCATTCCGGCAGCGGACGCGAACGGCACGGTCACGTTCACGGTGAACGTTCCCCGCACCCTCGCCACGGGAACCCACCACCTCATCGTGCTGGGCGCGGACGGACGGGTGCTGGTGAACCTGCCGCTCCAGGTCGTGGGCGAGGGCACCCTCGCCACGACCGGTGCCGAGCTCCCCTGGAGCCTGGCGCTGGGCGGCGCGTTCCTCCTGGCCGCCGGCCTGGTGCTCGCGATGACACGTCGCCGCACCCGTATCGGCTGATCGATCGCGCACGAGGCCCCGGCCCCGCTTCGGCGGGCGCCGGGGCCTTTCGCGCACCACAGCACGGTCACGTGCACGAGGTGGGCGGAGATCTCGCACTGTCTAGGCTGGCATCGTGACGACAGTGGTGATGGTGCACGGCATCCGGACCTCCGCCACGATGTGGCGCGCGCAGGTGGAGCACCTGTCCGCCCGAGGCATCCCTGCCGTCGCGGTCGACCTTCCCGGGCACGGCACGCGGATGGGCGAGACCTTCACCCTGGAGGGCGCCTTCGCCACGATCGACGACGCCGTCCGCCGCGCCGCGGAGGCGGGGCCGGTGCTGCTCGTCGGGCATTCGATGGGCGGGCTCGTCTCGACCGCGTACATGGGGCAGGACGCGCGTCCTCCCGTCGACGCGTTCATCGCCGCGTCGTGCACCGCGATCCCCCGGGGCCTCGCGCTGGCCACGTATCGCGCGCTCGCGGGGGGCTTCGACCGCCTGCCGGGTCGCGGCTCCGCGATCGCCGAGTGGGTCCTCGACCGCACCCTTCCCCTGGAGACCCGCGAGGATTTCGGGGCCGGAGGCTACGCCTACGATGCGCAGGACACGGCGCTGCGGAGCCTCTCGGTGCTGGACCTGCTCGCCGCGCTCCGCCGCATCGACGTGCCGACGTGGTTCGTCAACGGGCAGTACGACCAGCTGCGCGTCAACGAGAAGCTGTTCGTTTCTCTGGTCCCGCAGGCCGAGCTGATCGTCGTCCCGCGGACCTCGCATCTGGTCACCGCCATGCGTCCGCGGGTCTTCAACGCCGTGCTCGACCTCGCTCTGGCGACGATGGATGCCGCACCGCGGCGCTCCCCCACCGACCCCGTCGATTCCGGGTCGACAGCGGGGACCTGATAGACTCGGTCCTTGGCTTGCGTCTGGGTCCCACCTCAGGCGCCGCCGGAGGCGCCCCTCTACCGCCACACCGGCACATCCATCGAAAACTCCGAACGAAAGAGCCGTCGAACGTGGCGAACATCAAGTCGCAGATCAAGCGCAACAAGACCAACGAGAAGGCGCGCGAGCGCAACAAGGCCGTCAAGAGCGAGCTGAAGACCGAGGTGCGCCGCACCCGCGAGGCCATCGCCGCCGGCGACAAGGCCGCTGCCGAGAAGGCCCTCGTCAAGGCGTCCAAGAAGCTCGACAAGGCCGTGAGCAAGGGCGTCATCCACGAGAACCAGGCCGCGAACCGCAAGTCGTCGATCGCGAAGCAGGTCGCCGCTCTCTGAGCCTCCTCTCACCGAGACTCGTACGAAGGCCCGTCCCCTCAGGGGCGGGCCTTCGTCGTGCGCGGGCCTCGTCGGGCGATCGCGTGACCACGGCGACGCCGTGAGTACGAAAGACGACCCCACCCTCCGATATCTCGGGGGGGGCGGCGGCGCCGTGCTCGACCGATCAGCGAGTCAGGCGCCGAAGGGTTCCCGAGTGGCGATGACGGTGACGAGTCGCTCAACGGCAAACACCGGGTCGCGCGAGGCACCCTTGACCTCGGCGTCGGCGCGCGCAGCGGCCTGGATCGCAATCCCGAGTGAGGTCTCGTTCCAGCCGGTGAGATCCCGACGCGCGCGGTCGACCTGCCAGTCCTTCATCCCGAGCCGCGTCGCGAGGGCGCGCGCCGGCTCACGCGAGCCCGCGACCCGCGCCATGGTCCGCAGCTTCGAGGCGATCGCCGCGACCAGCGGAACGGGATCGGCGCCGCTGGCCAGCGCGTGACGCAGCGCGACGAGCGCGTCGCCGTACCGTCCGGCGATGGCGGTGTCGGCGACGGTGAACGCCGAGGTCTCCACCCGGCCGCCGTAGTAGCGCTCGACGATCTGCTCGGTGATGTCTCCGGGAACGTCGGCGATGAGCTGCTGGCATGCCGCGGCGAGCTCCGTCAGGTCGTCCGAGAACGCCCCGACCAAAGCGCGCAGCGCGATCGGTGCGATCCGCTTGTGCGCGGCCTGGAACTCCCCGGCGGCGAAGTCGAACCGGTCGGAATCGCGCTTGACGGCAGCGCACGCGATCTCGACGCCGCCGCCGGTGCCGGCGCGGATCGCATCGAGCAGCTTCTTGCCCCGGACGCTCGCTCCGGTATGGCGCAGCACGACCGTCGCGCCGTCCTGGGGGGCGTCGAGATAGGCGATCGCCTCGCTCAGGAACGCGTCGGAGCACTTCTCGACACCCGAGACGCGCACGAGGCGCGGCTCGCCGAACAGCGACGGCGACGTGAGGCCGAGAAGGCTCCCCGCGGCGTAATCGTCGGCGCGCAGATCCGACACCTCGAGGCTGTCGTCCTCGGCGCGCAGGTAGTCACGGATGCCGGCGATCGCGCGCTCCGCGCACACCTCTTCAGGACCCGAGACGAGCACGATCGGCGCCGGCTGCGGAGAACGCCACGAGATCTGCGGGATGACGGACGCTGCCGCGCGTGCTCCCCCGCGAGATGCGGGGCGACGGTCAGCAGGCGGCATACAACAAGCCTATCGAGCGCGTGAGACACCCGACCTCCGTGCGGCGACGAGGTCGGCGCGATGCCCTGGACGAGACCCCCGCCCTCGTTGTCGCGCAATGCGCTCGGGCGGAGGCGGAGAAGCCAGAGGAAGTAGACCGTGCCGACGTCAGGACGCGGGCGGTGCCCTCACTCACCGGGATGCCGAGAAGAGGCATGAGGGCCTGGCTGACCAGAGCGTTGGCGAGAATGACCGCCGTGATCGCGAGGTACCAGAAGCTCAGCCATCCGAAGAGCCAGCCGACGCGGGGGTTCGCCAGACGCGACGCCCATTGGAATGAGGAGCCGCTCGGGGCGATCCGCGCGGCGAACTGCGCCACCACCAACGCCACGAGGATCTGACCCACCGCGGCGGCGATCCAGAGCCAGATCCCCACCGGCCCCGCGGTCTGCAGCATCTCACCATCGGTGGCGAAGACGCCGACGGCGACGGAGCTGAAGGCGAACGAGACGGCGAAGACCTGGAAGCCGCCCAGCGTGCGCTTCAGCTCCACGCTCTCCGGGCCCGGGGTAGGGCGGGCATGACCTGATCGACGCGTCCACCGTCCGACATCGAGAACTCCTTCTGACAGTCACGATTGTGATGAGCAGCCGGCGAGACGCCCAGCTCCTCTTGCGGACATGTCCGCTAACGGGCGATCGATCGTGCCGAGACATCACGGCGGTGTTCGCTCATGCCAGATCCGTAGCGCGTCGGCATCCGCCCACAGCACCACGAGGCCTTCCTCGTCCGTGCGATCGATGCGCGCACCGAGCCGGGTGAGCATATCCAGCGTTTCGGGGCGCGGGTGGCCGTAGGTGTTCTCCCCCACCGATACGAGCGCGACAGCGGGTGAGATGCGCGCGTAGAGGCCGGGATCCTGATCCGCGCTGCCGTGGTGGGCGACCTTGACGACGACGTAGGAGGTGCGCAGCGACGATCGGGCCGCCATGGTCTTCTGCCCGCGCGCGGACAGGTCGCCCAGGAACAGCGAGCTCGGCACGTCGCCGCCTGTCACCTCGACGACGACGCTGCCGTCGTTCCCCGCGGGTGTTCCGTTCTGCGGCCAGAGCGCGCGCCAGTGGGCGTCGCCGAGCGCGCCCGACATCCCGGCGACCGTCCGCACGAGTCGCGCACCGCCCTCGTCGAGTCGTCGCAGTGTGCGCTCGTCGTCGGGTGCCGCCGTCGGACCGTGGAGCACGACGTCCACGCGCCCGACGACGGCAGGCGTTCCTCCATCGTGATCATGGTCGAAGTGGGTCAGCACCAGCAGATCGATCCTGTCTATCGACAGCTGCTGGAGGCAGCGCGTCAGCGCCACCGGATCGGGACCGGTGTCGACGAGGGCGACCGTTCCGCCGGAGCGGATGAGCACGGCATCGCCTTGCCCGATGTCGCACGCGGCGATCGCCCAGTCGGCGGGCATTCGGGACCGCTCGACGATGTCGGCGACCGGGCCCGTTCCGACCACGATGACGACAGCGCCCGTCAGGAACACCGCCCCCGACACGCGCAGCAGCGGACGGGTACGGACGATGAGGGCGGCTGTGGCCGCACCGACGACGGCGAGAACCACGAGGCCGCCCGGACCTTCGGGCCACGGGATCGCGTTGCCGGGGACCGCCGAGATCATGGTCGCCGTCGCCGCGATCCACGCGGCCGGCAGCCACGCGAGCGCCGTCAGCCCCGCGCCGAGGGCGGGGACCCCGGCGGCGAGGCAGGCCGCGAGGCCCAGCACGGTGCCGACCGGCGCGGCCGGCGCCGCGACCACGTTCGCCAGCACACCGTAGAGCGACACCTGCGGCGAGATCAGCACGATCAGCGGGCCACAGGCCAGCTGCGCCGCCAGCGGAACGGAGATCCCGAGGGCGAGCGGGCGGGGCATCCACCGTGCCATCCCGTCGGCGAGGGGTCCGGCGCCGACCAGCAGCGCGCCCGTCGCCGCAGTCGACAGCGCGAATCCGAGCGACAGCGCGAGCCAGGGGTCTGCGATCAACAGCACGACGACAGCGGTCGTCAGCAACGACAGGCCGGCGCCGGGCCGGCCCAGCAGCAGACCCAGCATGGCGATCGCCGCCATCGCCGCCGCACGCACGACGCTGGGCTCCGGAGAGACCAGCACGACGAATCCCGTGAGCGCCGCGAGCCCGACCAGCACCCGCACGGCCCGCCGCACCCGGCACAGCGCCGCCCCGCCGAAGGCCAGCGCGACGACGAGCGCACAGTTCGCCCCGCTGACCGCCGTGAGATGCGACAGCGACGACGCCTTCATGGCCCCATCGAGCTCTGGCGTCACGGCGCTCGTGTCGCCGACGGCGAGCCCGGCGATGAGCCCGCCACCGGGAGCCGGGAGGCCGACGGCCCGGTCGAGCAGGCCACGGCGGAGCGCGGATGCCACGGCGAACACCCCGCTCGGCGGGTCGATCACCTCGACCTCCGCGGCGTCGACCACCAGCACGGCGCGGTCTCCGGCGTCCGGCCGCCACGCCGTGCCGCGAACGCGCACGCGCGCGCCCAGGTCGAGTGCCGCGGGAACCGCGCTCGCGCGAACGAGCACTGGAATCGAGGTTCCCTCCCACTCCGCATCCGCGCGCGTGCCGAGGCGCGCGACATCCATCAGAGCATCGAAGCGCCTCCCGTCGCCGCCGCGCTCGATCTTGCCCACCGCCACGCCCTCGACGACGAGGGCTCGTCCTCCGTCGACGGGGAGCGAGGCCGCCGCCTCCCGTGCCGGTTGCGCGGCCGCGACCTGCGTCGCCGCGGCCGCAGACGCGGCCAGGACGACGGCGACGAGAGCAGCCGCGGCACGCGGGTGCGGCGTGCCGGCGCGCAGCGCGAGCGCCAGCGCCGCCACGGCCGCGATCCAGAGCGCGACTGCCACGGTGCCCGCGCAGGCAGGCGCGAGGATCATCAGTGCTGCCACCAGCCAGACTCCCGCCGCCACCGGGACAAGACGCGCATCGCGACGACGCGCGCGGCGCAGACTCCCTCCCCTGGGCGCTGCGCCCGCCGACGTCGTGGATGCGACGCTCACACCGTCACCAGGTCGCGCAAGCCGTCGAGCATCTTGTCGCCGATCCCCGGCACCGACAGCAGATCGTCGACGCTCGTGAACGCGCCGTTGTCCTCGCGCCACTGGACGATCCGCTGCGCGAGCGCGGGACCGATGCGGGGCAGGGTGTCCAGAGCCGCCACGTCGGCGGTGTTGAGGTTCACCCGGCCGTCCGAGGCGATGCCGGGCGGCGCTCCCGACGCGCCGACCGTTCCGGAGCCGGGCGCTTCGCCGACCGCCGGCAGCCGCAGCTGCTCGCCGTCGGTCAGGCGGCGCGCGAGGTTCACCGCGGTGCGATCGGCCTCGGGCGTCAGACCGCCCGCCGCTGCGATCACATCGACCACCCGTGCACCCTCGTCCAACCGATACAGGCCCGGATGCACGACGGCGCCGTACACGTGCACGTAGACGGCCGGCAGCTGTGGCGCGCCGGTCGCCAGCGCGATCCGCTCCCCCGCGGATCCGGTGGCGCCCGCCGAGCGGACGATGCCGATGACGACCGAGACGGCCGCGAGCACGAGCACGAGGATGATCGCGGCGCCCACGCCGAGGCGCCGCCGTGCGGGCTTGTCGATCGTCGCTCCGGTCACACCGACACCCTGTCAGGGCGCTCGATACCCGCCGACGGGCCGTCCGGGATCCGTGGACAGATCCCGAAACAGCATCGCCGGGGAGGGCCCAAGGGCCCTCCCCGGCGACGTCGCGCGATGATCCGGGCTACGCGGTGGTGAAGCTCACGACCTTCGGGGCACGCACGACCACACGCGCGATCTCGCGACCGGCGAGAGAGCGGACGATCTTCTCGTCGGTGCGAGCGAGGGCTTCGAGCTCGTCAGCCGAGATCCGCGCCGGCACCGACAGGGTGCCGCGGACTTTGCCGTCGATCTGCACGACCGCGGTGACCGTCTCTTCGACCAGCAGCGTCGCGTCGGCCTGGCGCCACGAGACGAGACCCACGAACGGCTCGTACCCGAGGATCTCCCACATCTCCTCCGCGGTGTGCGGCGCGAACAGATCGAGGATCATCGCGATCGCCTCGGCCGCCTCACGGACCGCCGGGTCGCCGGCACCGGCGGGGCCGTCGATCGTCTTGCGGGTCGCGTTGACGAGCTCCATGAGGCGCGCGACCACGACGTTGAACTTCGTCTGTTCGATGAGCCCGGGGGCATCCGCCCACAGTCGGTGGGTGACGCGCCGAAGCGCGCTGTCGCCCTCGGCCCAGACCACGTCGGGCGCGCTCGAGACGTCCTGCGCGATCCGCAGTGCACGCGCGAGGAACTTCTGCGCTCCCGTCGTCGAGACGTCGCTCCAGTCCTTGTCGTCCTCGACCGGACCGGCGAAGGCGAGGGCGACCCGCAGTGCGTCGGCACCGTAGAGGTTCAGCTCGTCCTGGAACAGCACCAGGTTGCCCTTGCTCTTGCTCATCTTGGCGCCGTCGAGGATGACCATGCCCTGGTTGATGAGGTTCGAGAACGGCTCGGTGAACTCCACCAGCCCCATGTCGAAGAGCGCCTTGGTGATGAAGCGCGCATACAGCAGGTGCAGGATCGCGTGCTCGACGCCGCCGATGTAGAAGTCGACCGGACCCCAGCGGTTCGCCTCGCGCGACGAGAACGCCTCGGTGGCATCCCCCGGCGACAGGAATCGCAGGAAGTACCACGAGCTGTCGACGAACGTGTCCATCGTGTCGGGATCGCGCAGCGCCGGCTCACCCGTCACGGGGTCGACCGTCGTCACCCAGTCCGTCGCCGCACCCAGCGGCGACGAGCCCTTGGGCTTGAGGTCGAGACCCTCGACCGGCGGCAGCTCGATCGGCAGCTGCTCGTCGGGGACCGGCACGATCCGCCCGTCGGACGTGTGGATCATCGGAATGGGGGTGCCCCAGAAGCGCTGGCGCGAGATCAGCCAGTCGCGCAGGCGGAAGGTCTTCGCGGCGCGGCCGGTGCCGGTCGCCTGCAGCTGCTCGACGACGCGCGCGATCGCGTTGCGCTTGCTCAGCCCGTCGAAGGGGCCGGAGTTGATGAGTCGCCCCTCGCCGGTGAGCGCCTTCCCGGTGATCGCGGGATCGATCGACTCGATGGGTTCGTCCAGGATCGGCTCGCCGTTCTCGTCGACCTCGATCACCGGAATCACGCCGGTCACCGGTGCCGTCGTGTCGACGACCACCCGGATGGGCAGGTCGAACGCCCGCGCGAAGTCGAGGTCGCGCTGATCGTGGGCGGGAACCGCCATCACGGCGCCGTGCCCGTAACCGGCCAGCACGTAGTCGGCGGCCCAGATCGGCAGCCGCTCGCCGCTCACCGGGTTGATGGCGTAGCGCTCGAGGAACACACCGGTCTTCGGGCGGTCGGCCGTCTGACGGTCGATCTCGCTCGTCTTCTGCACGGTGTCGAGGTAGTCCTGGAAGCGCATGCGCGCTTCGGGGGATGCCGCGGACACGAGCTCCGCCGCGAGGTCGGAGTCGGGGGCGACGACCATGAAGGTCGCGCCGTACAGCGTGTCGGGGCGGGTGGAGAAGACCGTGACCTTGTCTTCGCGGCCCTCGATCTCGAAGTCGATGTCGGCGCCGACCGAACGCCCGATCCAGTTGCGCTGCATCTGCAGCACCTTGTGCGGCCAGAAGCCCTCGAGCTGGTTCAGGTCGTCGAGCAGCCGGTCGGCGTACTCGGTGATGCGGAAGAACCACTGCGTGAGCTTCTTCTTCTCCACCACGGCGCCGCTGCGCTCGGAGGTGCCGTCGGGCAGCACCTGCTCGTTGGCGAGCACGGTCTGGTCCACCGGGTCCCAGTTGACCAGCGCATCCTTGCGGTACGCGAGCCCCTTCTCGTACAGCCGCTGGAACAGCCACTGGTTCCAGCGGTAGTACTCGGGGTCGGAGGTGTGCAGCACCCGCGACCAGTCGAACGAGACGCCGTACTGCTGCATGCTCGAGCGCTGCTGGGCGATGTTGTCGTAGGTCCAACCGCGGGGCTCGACGCCGCGCTTGATGGCGGCGTTCTCGGCCGGCAGCCCGAAGCTGTCCCACCCGATCGGGTTCAGCACGTTGTAGCCGCGGTGGCGCCAGAAGCGGGCGACGATGTCGGAGTAGAGGTAATTCTCCGCGTGACCCATGTGCAGGTCGCCGGACGGGTACGGGAACATCGCCAGCACGTACTTGCGGGGGCGCGTGTCATCGTCCCCGCCCGCGCGGAACGGGTCGTCCTGCGCCCAGCGCGCCTGCCACTTCTGCTGGATGGCGTGGGGGTCGAAACCCTCGCCGGGCGTGGCTTCGGGGGATGCGGGGATCGTGGACACGGGTCACCAATCGTGGGGTTCGGGAACGCGCAGGCGCGTCTTTCCAGGTTACCGGACCGGCGGAAGCGCGCTTTCGACCGCCGCGGATGCGTCCGCGCCGCGCAGGCCCGCCCACCCAGCCGGGAGGGCCGCACCGAGCGCGGCGAGCGGACCGCGCGCCTTGACGGCGACCTCGGCGAGCTCGTCCTCGGCCTCCGACAGCCACGTGATGCCCCCGCCGGCCCCGACGTACGCGCCGCGGGGGTGGACGACGATCGAGCGGATCGTCATGGCGAGATCCAGAGCGCCGTCCGAGCCGATCCAGCCGAAGCATCCCGCATAGACTCCGCGCGGCGCGCTCTCGAGGTCGTGCAGGATCGTCATCGCCGACCGTTTCGGCGCACCGGTCATGCTGCCGGCGGGAAAGGTCGCATCGAGCAGATCGCCCACCGTGCACCCGGGGCGCAGGCGCCCGGCGACGGTGCTCACCAGCTGATGGACCGCCGAATACGACTCGACCTCGAGCAGGCGCTCGGCGGCGACGCTTCCGGGCTCGCACACCCGCTGCAGGTCGTTGCGCATGAGGTCGACGATCATGACGTTCTCGGCCCGCTCCTTTTCGCTCGCGACGAGTGCAGCGGCGGCCGCAGCATCCGGCACCGGGTCGTGCGATCGCGGCCTCGTACCCTTGATCGGATGGGTGCGCACGACGCCTTGGGCGACGCGCAGAAAACGCTCGGGGCTCGAGCTCAGCAGCGCATGCTCCCCCACCCGCACCCATCCGCCGTGGTGCGCAGGGAGGGCTCGCCTCAGGCGCAGATACGCCTCGACCGGGTCGATGGGCTCGTCGCGCGCGACCTCGAACCGCGTGGTGAGGCACAGCTGATACGCATCCCCCGCACGGATCGCCTCGCGACAACGGGCGATCAGCGCGGCGTACACGGCCGGCGTGTGCCTCGCCGACGAGACCCGGATGTCCGTGGCATCCAGGTCACGGAAGGGCGGTTGGTCCCCCGCCTGCTGGCGCCACCGGTCGACCTCGCGCCGCGCGTCGGCGAGATCTGCCTCCGGCGCGATGATCCATGCCTCGCGCCGCATATGGTCGAAGGCGATGAGGCTCCGAGCGTCGATTCCCGCCTCGTCCGGCGCGTCCGCATCCATCTGCGCCGGGGCGCCCACGGCGCCGGTTCCCCCGTCGTAGCCGATCCACCCCACCCAGCCGCCGGCGAAGCCACCCGGCACGCCGTCGTCTCCTCCGCCTAGCTCGGCGGAGCGCCCCGCCAGCGCGAGGTCACGAGGGGCGCGGGATGCCGCGGCGCCGACGCCCATCCAGCTCCAGCCCTCGGCGGCGTCCGGCCCGGCGTCGAGCCAGAACGCGTTCGATTCGTGGGCAGGACCCGCACGGAACAGATCTGCCGGGTCGATCCAGTCGATCCGGACGGCGGTCGGGCGGGCCTGCATCCTCTCAGGCTACGGCCCGGGCGCCCGCATACGCTGGTGCGGTGAACGAGTTCCTGACGTGGCTGCTGGATGCCGTGCAGAACGTCGATCCCGTCGTGCGAACGCTCATCGCCGGCATCGCGATCATGCTGGAGACCAGCGTGCTCGTGGGTCTCGTCGTGCCCGGCGACACGGTGGTCATCGTCTCGTCGACCGCCGTCGGCTCCTTCGGCGAAGCCGTCGTGCTCGTCGCCGTCGTCATCGTCGGCGCGCTCATCGGCGAGAGCATCGGATTCTGGCTGGGTCGATGGCTCGGCCCGCGCATCCGCTTCTCACGCGTCGGTCGGCGCATCGGCGAGCACAACTGGGTGCGCGCCGAGCTCTACCTGCGTCGCCGCGGCGGTCCGGCGATCTTCCTGTCGCGCTTTCTGCCGGTGCTGCACTCGCTCGTGCCCCTCACGGTCGGCATGAGCGGGTTCTCGTATCGCCGATTCCTGGCGTGGACGGCGCCGGCGTGCACCGTCTGGGCGATCGCCTACGTCGGCGTGGGAGCCGCCGCTGCGGGAACGTATCGCGAACTGTCGTCGCAGTTGCATGAGGCGGGCTACCTCTTCGTGGCGATCATCGTCGTGTTCCTGATCGTGGCGTATCTGATCAAGCGGGCGCTGATCCGTGGCGAGGCTCGTCACATGGACGATGAGCCCGCATCGGACGACACGACGGCGGGTGGCGTGGGAGACTGAGGGGGATGCCTCTCGAATCCGCTCCCGTCGCGAAGCCGCTGTGGATCGCACGTCTCGATTACCGCTTCAACACCTGGCGCGAGCGGCGCGCTCGCGCCCGCGGCAATCGTCCGAGCGTCGCCGCGTACCCCGGCTACGGCGGCGAGGACTGGGTGCGCGTGCTCGGCCGCGTGCTCATCGTTCCGCCGCTGCCCACCCGTCACCGCGGCGAGTATGCGAGCGTCCGCGGATGGCGCTCGTTCGCGTCGGTTCCGGTCGGCTTCGCCCGTGTGACGGTCACCATCGACGGCACGGCTCACGAGGTGCGAGCCGACCGCGGGGGCGTCGTCGACGCCGTGCTGCCCGCGCGTCTTGCGTCGGGCTGGCAGCCCGTGACGATGTCGGTCGAGGGCTCGGAACCGTTCGAGACCCGCGTGTTCATCGTCGGCCCCGAGGTGCGCTTCGGCGTCATCTCCGATGTCGACGACACCGTGATGGTGACCGCTCTTCCCCGCCCGTTCGTCGCGGCCTGGAACTCTTTCGTGCTGGACGAGCATGCCCGCCAGCCCGTGCCCGGCATGTCGGTCCTGATCGAGCGGCTCGTGCGCGATCATCCCGGCGCGCCCGTCATCTACCTGTCCACGGGAGCGTGGAACGTCGCTCCCACGCTGCAGCGCTTCCTCCGCCGCCACCTGTACCCGCCGGGGGCACTACTCCTGACCGACTGGGGGCCCACGCACGACCGCTGGTTCCGCAGCGGACGCGAGCACAAAGAGGCCGGTCTGCGCCGGCTCGCGCGCGAGTTCCCGCACATCAAGTGGCTGCTGATCGGCGACGACGGCCAGCACGACGACGACCTCTACACCGCGTTCACCGACGAGTTCCCCGAGCACGTCACCGCGGTCGCCATCCGGCGGCTCTCCCCGACCGAAGCCGTGCTCGCCGGAGGGCGCACCGCCGTCAACGACCACGCCGCCGCCGACGTGCCCTGGGTGTCGGAATCGGACGGTGCGGGCCTGCTCGACCGACTGCATGAAGCGGGTGTCGTCGAATCGGACTGAGCGTGTCGGCGACGGCACGTAGGCTGGCCGCATGTGCGGACGTTTCGTTGTTGCCGCGAGCGGATCTGAGCTCGTCGGAGTCCTCCGGGTCGATCTCGTCGGAAACGATCTGCCGGCACCGTCCTACAACGTCGCCCCGACCGACCGTGTCGCGATCGTCTTGGATTCGTCGAAGACGGAGCCGCCGACGCGTCGACTCGAGGCGGCACGCTGGGGCTTGGTTCCCGCGTGGGCGAAGGATCCATCGATCGGCGCCCGTGCCATCAATGCGCGCTCCGAAGACGTCGAGGACAAGCCGATGTTCCGGCAGGCCCTCCTCGCCCGTCGGGCGGTGGTCCCGGCATCCGGCTACTACGAATGGCACACGGAAGGCGGCGCCAAGACGCCGTACTTCATCCACCCCGCCGACGACGCGCCGCTCTTCTTCGCCGGCCTCTATGAGTGGTGGCGCGACCCGTCCAAGCGCGACGACGACCCGTCGCGGTGGCTGTTGAGCTTCACGATCATGACGCGCGCCGCGACCGGAGCGCTGGGCTCGGTGCACGACCGGATGCCCCTGTTCATCGACGCGGACTACGCCGACGTCTGGCTCGACCCGACGACCGAGAACGTGGGCGACCTGTTGGATGCCACGGTCGACGCCGCTCCCGAGATCGTCGACTCGTTGAGCATGCGCGAGGTGGGCGCCGCCGTCGGCAACGTCCGCAACAACGGACCGGAGCTCATCGCCCCCGTCGCCTGATGACCGCGTCGCCGCTCATGTACCGCGCGACGAGGGGCAGGAACAGGGCGTCCACGATGAACTCGACCCGCGACGGTTCGACCGCTTTCAGATTCATGAAGAGGTCGTGTCGGACCATGTCGAAGGGCAGAGCGAGCACGCCCGCGGGGACGACGCGCAGATCGATCTCGCCGCGCTCCTGCGCACGCCCGTAGATCCTGTTCATCCGAGCCGTCGCAGCATCGCCGAGCACCTTCTCGCGCACCTCGGCGAGCGAGAGCCCGCTTTCGGTGCGGAGGCCGCTGAGCGCCGTGGCCATCGCGATCACGAAGAAGCCCGCCTGGGCGCGCCCCATGCCGTTCAGCAGCGCGATGAGGTCACCGCGGAGCGTTCCCGTGTCGGGAAGCTCCACCGGATGCGATGCGCGGTAACGCTCGATCGCGGCGATGACCAGGACATCCTTGTTCGGCCACCGGCGGTACAGCACGGCCACTCCGGTCCGCCCCCGTACGGCGACGGACTCCATCGTGAGGTTCGCGTAGCCGACCGCGACGAGCTCGTCCCACGCCGCCTGCAGCAACGCCGATTCGAGCTCTTCGCCGTGGCGACGGCGGCGGACGGGGTCGGACACGTCCTCCACGATAGAGAGGATTGCATTCCTTAACAAGGTGGCTTACTCTCCAAGAGAATAATTCGACTCTTACGGAGGCGCGACATGGCGCAGGGCACCGAAACGAAGCTGGACCCGACGGTCCGCCGGGCGATCGCCGCATTGATCGTCGGCGGCATCGCGGCGATCCTCGACTCGACGATGGTGACCCTGGCCATCCACACACTGTCGGCCGATCTCCACGTCGACAGCGGCGCGATCCAGTGGGTCACCACCGGCTACCTGCTCGCGCTGGCCATCGCCGTGCCGCTGACAGGCTGGGCCGAGAGCCGCTGGGGCGGAAAGCGCGTCTGGATCGCGGCGCTCCTGATCTTCGTCGTCGGATCGATCCTGTGCGCGACCGCCTGGGATGCCGGAAGCCTGATCGCGTTCCGCGTCGTGCAGGGATTCGGCGGCGGCCTGATCATGCCGCTGATGCAGACCCTCGCGGTGCGGGCGGCCGGCGGCCAGGTCACGAGTCGCCTCATGGCGACGGTCAGCCTGCCGATCGCCCTCGGCCCCATCCTCGGTCCCGTCGTCGGCGGCGTCATCCTCACCTGGCTGAGCTGGCGCTGGCTGTTCCTCGTGAACGTGCCGCTCATCGCCGTCGGGCTCATCCTCGCGCGGAGATTCCTCCCCGACGACCGTCCCGTCCCCGGCACGGCACGAATGCGGCTCGACATCGTCGGCCTGCTCCTCCTCGCCCCGGGCCTCGCGAGCGTGTTGTGGGGCCTATCTCAACTCGCCGAAGACGGCGGCATCGCACACCCCGACGTGTGGGGTCCGCTCGCCGCGGGTGTCGCCCTGCTCGTCGCCTTCGGCTTCTGGGCGACTCGATCGGGCAACGGCTCCCCGATCGTGGACATCCGCCTGTTGCGACTGCGGTCGCTGCTGACCGCCTCGTCGGTCCTGTTCACCTCGGGCGCCGTACTGTACGCGGCGATGTTCCTGCTCCCGCTCTCCTTCCAGGAAATCCGCGGCATGAGCCCGCTGGATGCCGGTCTGATGCTGATCCCGCAGGGTATCGGAGCTCTCGCCGCCCGCTTCGTCGTCGGCGCTCTGGTCGATCGATTCGGCGCACGGCTCGTGACGACGTCCAGCTTCGTGCTCGCTGCCCTCGCGACCGTCCCCTTCGCGTACGCGGACCAGAACACCAGTCTGTGGTGGCTGGGGGCGGTCCTCCTCGTGCGCGGCTTCGCGATCGGCGCCCTGATGATCCCCGCGATGGCGGGCGCGTATCAGGACGTCCCGCGCGAGGGCATCCCGCACGCGACGATGAACACCCGCATCCTGCAGCAGGTCGGCGCCTCGTTCGGCACCGCGATCGTCGCGGTCGTCTTGCAGGGCGCGATGGACCGCGGTGCCGTGGATGCCTTCCACACCGCGTTCTGGTGGGCCGTCGGGATGTGCATCGCGGCATTGATCCCGGCGTTCGCCCTGCCGGCGAAGCGCCGCTGACCCACCGCGCGGACGAGAATCTGGCAGCCGAGCGTGCGCATGCAGCGCGGGCGCCGGGAGATTGCGAAAGCGCAGGCCGCCCAGGCCCTGAACGGCGCCAGGAGGTGAACGACCGAGCCAGGAGTTCGGGTGCGGTGCGCGCGCCAGACCTCAGAGGATCATCGCCGTGGGTGGAGCCTGCGCCGCCGGTTCCGGCGCACCGTGAACCCGGGTCACCCCACACGGAGCCGGCGAGCTCGCCCACCAGACACACCGCCAGCGGGATGATCTCCACGATGGAGGAGAAAAGGTAGACGCAGCGGTACTCACTCTGTACGCGGCGGGCGAGGATCGAATGGCATCCTGGACGGAGAAGACGAAAACCGCCTGCCCCCGACGATGTCATCGTTCGGAGCAGGCGGCTATTTGGTGGACCTGAGGGGACTCGAACCCCTGACCCCCTGCATGCCATGCAGGTGCGCTACCAGCTGCGCCACAGGCCCAATCTTTGGGTTGTCACCGTTCCGCGGCAACCCTTCGATGCTACTACATCCCGACGCGGGCGACGAATCGGCCCGGTCACTCGGGCGCGTCGGCCGTGACACCGACCGGGAGAACGGGACAGTCCTTCCACAGTCGCTCGAGACCGTAGAACGCCCGCTCCTCTTCGTGGAACACGTGCACGACGACGTCACCGAAGTCGATCAGGATCCACCGCGCCTCGCTTTTTCCCTCGCGGCGCAGACGGTTCACACCCTCCTCGAGCATCGCCTCCTCCACTGCATCGGCGATGGCGGCCACGTTGCGCTCGCTGTTGCCGGTCGCGAGAAGGAACGCGTCGACCAGTGGCAGCGGCTCGGAGACGTCGAATGCGACGAGATCCTCCGCTCCCTTGCCGTCGGCGGCCGCCGCAGCGATCTCGAGCAGCTCGCGCGTCCGCGTGGTCGCCGTCATCGGAAGACTCCTGTCACCAGCGCGGCCACCAGCGCGCCCGTCAGTGCGAGAGCGAGCGCCCCCGCGGTGATCACCAACACCAGCATCAGCCGGCCGCCCTTCTCGGGCGCCGGAGGCTTGATGATGTCGTCGGCACTTTTGATGGTGCTGATCGCCGAGCTCGCCGCGATCGGCGTCGGCGAGGACGATGCCGGCAATTCGCCGTCGACGAGCACCGCGTCGATCTCTTTGCCGTCGGACGATCCGGCCGTGGTGCCGGCGGAGCCGAGCGACTCGGGCAGGACGAACGTTCCCGTGATGAGCACCTCACCGGTCGCCGTCACCGGCGACGAGAACGAGCCCGTTTCGGGCGTCTGCGAGAGGATCAGCGCATTCGACGCGGCGATCGCGCCGGTGGCGGCCGATCCACGCGTCAGGAGCTGATCGAAGGATGCCGGGAGCTCCAGCTCCACGCCCTCCCCCGCGAGCAGGCCCGAGCCGAACGTCGACGCGACCTGCGGCCGCTCGGATTCGTCGGCTTCGGCTTCAACGGACTCGGTCCGCTGCGCGGTCTCGTTCGGAGCGGCAACCTCGTCGTCGGAGGAGGGGATCTCGACGTCGGGCGCCTCGCTCTGCGCGGCCGCGAGGTCGTCAGCCGCCTGCGCGGCGGCGGCCTCGTGAACGAGGCTCTCGGGCGTCGCCTGCGCCTCGTCGGCACCGGTCGCCGACGAGTCGACGGGCGCGTCCGCGGGTTCGTGAGCGTCGGCGGGCTGGTCGTGCGCGCCGTCGTCCTGCACGGGCACGGATCCCGTGCGCAGACGCTCCTGGCGACGCGCCGAGCGTCGGGTGAGGGCCGGAGCGGCGAGGTCGACGTCAGCGGCAACAGGGGGCTCGTCGACGACGACGGGCTGCGCGGCGGGCGGCGCCGGGGCGACGATGGGCTCGGCGGCCTCGGCGGCCTCGGCGGCCTCCTTGGCCGCGGTGGCCTCTTCGGGTGTGATGACCGGGGTCGATGCGGTGTTGCGCATCTCGCGCAGCTGACGACGCGTCAGCGGCTGCGATCCGGATTCTTCGGGTGTGCTCATGGCTCGCTCCGATACAGGTGGTGCTTCGCAATGTATTGGACGACGCCGTCGGGAACGAGGTACCACACCGGGTTTCCCTCACGCACCCTCGCGCGACAGTCCGTCGAGGAGATCGCCAGAGCCGGCACTTCGAGCTGGCTGACGTCCTCACTGGGCAGTCCTTCGGTGCTCAGGACATGCCCCGGGCGTGACACGGCGACGAAGTGGGCGAGGCTCCACAGCTCGTCGTGGTTGCGCCAGCCGAGGATCTGCGTGATGGCATCCGCCCCGGTGATGAAGAACAGCTCGGCGTCGGGGCGCGACGCCTTCAGGTCGCGCAGCGTGTCGATCGTGTACGTCGGGCCGTCGCGGTCGATGTCGACACGGCTGACGGTGAACTGCGGGTTGGAGGCCGTCGCGATCACCGTCATGAGGTAGCGGTGCTCACCCTCGGTGACCTTGTCCTTCTGCCACGGCAGACCCGTGGGGACGAAGACGACCTCGTCGAGATCGAAGGAGTGCGCGACCTCGCTCGCCGCCACGAGGTGACCGTGGTGGATCGGATCGAACGTCCCACCCATCACGCCGATGCGAGGCGCGCGTGCCGAGACCATCGAATCGGCCTCAGTGATGGCCGTGGCCCACCTGCGCCTGGTCGACGGGGTGCGCCTTCGCATAGGCCTCGGCCTTGTGGGCGTGGCGGTTGGCCACGTTGCGGTACGACATCGTCACGAGGCCGAGGGCCATGAAGACGATGAAGGCGATGGCGCCGAAGATGAAGGTCTCCGCCTGGACGTTGCCGTGGTGCTCCGCTCCCTCTGCGGCGAGGACGAGGATCGTGGCGAGGGTCATGCGGACTCCGTTCGGTTCGGGTGAGTCAAGTTTAGGCGGTTCACGCGCGGATCTGCCCGGAGCCGCGGGCGAGCCACTTCGTGCTCGTCAGCTCGGGAAGCCCCATCGGGCCGCGCGCGTGCAGTTTCTGGGTCGAGATCCCGACTTCGGCACCGAACCCGAACTCGCCACCATCGGTGAACCGGGTCGACGCGTTGGCCATCACGACGGCGGAATCGACTTCGGCGAGGAACCTCTCGGCGCGCGCGTCGTCGGCGGTGATGATCGACTCGGTGTGATGCGTCGAGTACCGGCGGATGTGCTCGAGGGCGTCATCGAGGTCGTCGACGACGCGCATCGACAGGTCGAGGCTCATGTGCTCGGTCGCCCAGTCCTCGTCGACGGCGGGAACAGCCGTGGGCACGAGCGCGCGCACGGTCTCGTCGCCGTGGATGGTGACGCCCGCGCTCTCGAGCGCGGCGGACACGGGCGGGATCAGGCGCTCCGCGGCATCCTTCAGCACGAGCACCGTCTCGACCGCGTTGCACACACTCGGCCGCTGCGCTTTCGCGTTCACGACGATCTGCTCGGCCCATTCCAGCGGAGCGGTCGTGTCGAGCACGATGTGCACGACCCCGGCGCCGGTCTCGATCACGGGGACGGACGACTGGGTGACGACGGTCTCGATCAACTGCGCGCTGCCACGCGGCACGAGCACGTCGACGAGCCCGCGCG
This sequence comes from Microbacterium dextranolyticum, assembly GCF_016907295.1. Classification (NCBI taxonomy): domain Bacteria; kingdom Bacillati; phylum Actinomycetota; class Actinomycetes; order Micrococcales; family Microbacteriaceae; genus Microbacterium; species Microbacterium dextranolyticum. The sequence continues at coordinate 1,468,875 of NZ_JAFBBR010000001.1, read as the reverse complement.
CCTGCATGAGCGCGTTCGCGCCGTCGCGCCCGAAGTCGTCGACGGTCTGGATCGCCTCGGGATCGATGCCCCGAGCCGAGAGGGCACCGCGCATCACCTCGACGAGCGCTGCGTTGCTCGACTGCGCGGCCGTCCCGCCGCGCAAGACGACGGCATTGCCCGACCGCAGCGCGAGCGCGGCGATGTCGACCGTGACGTTCGGGCGGGCCTCGTAGATCGAGCCGACGACACCGAACGGCACCGACACCTTCTGCAGCGAGACGCCGGTCGGCAGGATGCGCTCGTCGAGGACGCGCCCGACAGGGTCGGGCAGGTCGGCGACGTCGCGCACCGCGGATGCCAGGGCCGCCACCCGCGCGCCGTCCAGGCGGAGCCGGTCGAGGAGCCCTTCCGACAGCCCGGACTCGCGCCCGCGGGCCAGGTCGTCGGCATTGGCGGAGACGATGGCCGCGGTCTCGGCTTCGAGCGCCGTCGCGATCGCGCGCAGCGCCTCGGCCTTGTCGGCGTCGCTCAGCAGGCCGACGGTGCGGGAGGCATCCTTCGCCCGCTGCATGCGTTCGCGGGCGGTCGTCGCCGTGGTCGCAGTGGTCGTCATGGGGTCAGTCTATCGACGGCGCATCAGCGAGAGACGGGCATGGCGGGCCGGATGGTGCCCGTGTGCGAGGTCGGGACGATCGCGGGATCGGGCGCGAACCACGTGCCGATCGGGGCGCCGCTCAGCGCGTCGGCGACGCGGTCGGCGCTCGTGACGAGCACGCCGATTCCCGCCGAGGCCGCCAGGCGCGCGGCGGAGACCTTGGTGGCCGCTCCCCCGGTGCCGACGCTGTTGACCACGACAGAGCCGAAATCGAGCCCCGAGAGGTCGTCGCCGAAGGCGACGGTGTCGATCGGCTCGGCGCCGGGCTCGCCGGGCGGGCGGGTGTAGAGGCACTCGATGTCGCTGAGCAGCACCAGCGCGTCGGCGCCGATCAGCTCCGCGACCAGGGCGGCGAGCCGATCGTTGTCGCCGAAGCGGATCTCGTGCGTCGCGACGGTGTCGTTCTCGTTGACGATGGGCAGGATGCGCAGGCCGAGGAGGCGCTCCATCGCCCGGCGGGCGTTGGACCGGTGCGTGACGTTCTCGAGGTCGCCGGCGGTGAGCAGAACCTGACCCGCGACGATCTCGAACGGTCGCAGTGCGTCCTGGTACCGGTAGATGAGAACGTTCTGCCCCACCGCGGCGGCCGCCTGCTGCGTGGCGAGATCGACCGGACGAGCGTCCAGCGCGAGATAGGGCATGCCCGTCGCGATGGCGCCGGATGAGACCAGGACGACCTCGGTGCCCCGCGCATGCGCGTCGGCGAGGGCCTCGACGATGAGCTGGATCTTGCCGGCGTTCTCGCCGCTGATCGACGACGAGCCGACCTTGACGACGACGCGCCGGATCCCGTTCAGCGCCGCACGATCCCGAACGCTCACGACTCGTCGTCCTCCACCCCGTCGATCTCCCATGCCGTGTCGCCTGCACGGCGCTCATTCTCGAGCTCGGCCCGGGCCTCCGCCTTGGCATCCATGCGCTCGTGGTAGCGCTCGCGGCGCTGCGACGTCGTCCGGCGCGGGTTGAGATCGAGACGCGGGTCGGTGCCACGCGGAGCGGTCATGAGCTCGGCCGCAGAGGACAGCGACGGATGCCAGTCGAACACGATCCCGTCGCCTTCGCCGATCACGACGGTCGACCCCGCGACGGCCCCCACCCGGAACAGCTCGTCCTCGACGCCGAGCTTCTCGAGCCGGTCGGCGAGGAAGCCCACGGCCTCTTCGTTCTGGAAGTCGGTCTGCTGCACCCACCGCACGGGCTTGGCGCCGACGATGCGGTAGATGTTGCCGTACGTCCCGCCCTCGACGCGGATGTCGAACTCTCGCTCCGATCCCTTCGGGCGGATGACGACGCGCTCGGGTGCGGGCGCTGCAGCCTGCTCGGTGCGATGGCGGGCCACGATGTCGGCGAGGGCGAAGGTCAGCGGGCGCAGGCCCTCGTGGCTGACCGTCGAGATCTCGAACACGCGGTAGCCGCGCGCCTCGAGCTCGGGGCGCACGAGATCGGCCAGATCCTTGGCCTCGGGAACGTCGACCTTGTTCAGGGCGACGAGCTGCGGGCGCTCCAGGAGCGGTGTCTGCCCCTCAGGGACGGGGTAGGCCCCGAGCTCGTCGAGGATGACGTCGAGATCGCTCAGCGGGTCGCGCCCCGGCTCGAGGGTCGCGCAGTCGAGAACGTGCACGAGCGCCGTGCAGCGCTCCACGTGCCGCAGGAACTCGAGACCGAGCCCCTTGCCCTCGCTCGCCCCTTCGATGAGGCCGGGCACGTCGGCGACCGTGAAGCGGATGTCGCCCGCCTCGACCACGCCGAGATTCGGGTGCAGCGTCGTGAAGGGGTAGTCGGCGATCTTGGGCCGCGCCGCGGAGACCGCGGCGATGAGGCTCGACTTGCCCGCGGAGGGGAAGCCCACCAGCGCCACGTCGGCGACGGTCTTCAGCTCGAGCAGGACATCGCCCTCCCACCCGGGCGTGCCGAGGAGGGCGAAGCCGGGGGCCTTGCGCTTCGGATTCGCGAGCGCGGCGTTGCCGAGGCCGCCCTGCCCTCCGGGCGCGGCGACGAAACGTGTGCCGGGGATCACCAGGTCGGCGAGCACCTCGCCGCTCGCGTCCTTCACGACGGTGCCGACGGGAACGGCCAGCTCGAGGCCCTCACCCAGCGCACCCGAACGGTTGTCGCCCATGCCGAAGCCGCCGTTGCCGGCGCTCCGGTGCGGCGAGTGGTGGAACGACAGCAGGGTCGTCACCTGCGGGTCGGCGACCAGCACGACGTCGCCGCCGTGCCCGCCGTTGCCGCCGTCGGGGCCGGCGAGCGGCTTGAACTTCTCGCGGCGGACCGACACGCAGCCGTTGCCGCCCTTGCCGGCACGCAGGTGCAGCGTGACTCGGTCGACGAACGTCACCATGTCGGTCTCCTTATCGAAAAAGGCGAGGGGCGAGCACACGCTCGCCCCTCGCCGTCGGGACCGAGCGATATGCCCGGCACCTGAGTCTGTGGAAGATTACTCCGCAGCCGCCACGATGTTGACGACCTTGCGGCCACCCTTCGTGCCGAACTCGACCGCGCCGGCCTCGAGGGCGAACAGCGTGTCGTCGCCACCGCGGCCGACGTTCGCGCCCGGGTGGAAGTGCGTGCCGCGCTGGCGGACGATGATCTCACCGGCGAGGACCTGCTGGCCGCCGAAGCGCTTCACGCCCAGTCGCTGGGCGTTGGAGTCACGACCGTTACGGGTGGAGCTTGCGCCCTTTTTGTGTGCCATCTCTGCGTCTCCCGAGTCTTACTTGATGCCGGTGATCTTGACGCGCGTGAGGTCCTGGCGGTGGCCCTGGCGCTTCTTGTAACCGGTCTTGTTCTTGAACTTCTGGATCACGATCTTCGGACCGCGCTCCTCGCCGAGGACCTCGGCGGTGACGGTCACCTTCGCGAGCTTGTCGGCGTCGGTCGTCACGGTCTCACCGTCGACGAACAGAACGGCGGGGAGCTCGAGCTTCTCGCCGACCTTCGCCTTCTGGCGATCGAGAACGACGATCGTGCCGACCTCGACCTTTTCCTGCCGGCCACCGGCGCGCACAACTGCGTAAACCACTTCACACCTGTTTCTTCTGTGGAGCTCTGCGCTCCGAGTTGTCCTCCACGAGCGCGGACGCCCTGAGGGAAAGTCGCGGTGCGGATGCCCGCCGGCGGGGCGGGGTCTGGACGGACGCCGCAGAAACGAGCCTGCGACACGACGCACCAAGGGACTACTTTACCGGATGGTCGAGCATGAGGCAAAAGAAGCCGACGCGCGTGTCGCGGACGGCTCGCGATCTCCGCTCGACCTGCGACGCCACCGGGCCGCGCCACCCGCCCCGGGTCGGGCGCGCCGCCCTAGCATGGCTGCATGACGATCCTGGTCGATGACCCCCGCTGGCCCGCGCACGGCCGCCTGTGGGCCCATCTGGTCAGCGACGCCTCATTGGACGAGCTGCATGCGTTCGCTGCCGTCACCGGCATCCCGCGTCGCGCGTTCGATCGGGATCACTACGACGTGCCCGAGGACTCGATCGACCGTCTCGTGACCGCCGGAGCCGTCCGCGTGAGCGGACACGAGCTGGTGAAGCGACTCATCGCGTCCGGCCTCCGCGTGACCGCACGTGAGCGAAGGGGCCTGTAGCGCCGACGCCGAGAACGACCCGCCGGATGGCGGCGCGAACTCGCGCGAGCGTCGCAGGGGAAGACGACACGGATGCCGCCTTCCCCTCCGACGCTCGGTTCCGTCGATCAGCTCTGCGCGTCGGGCTCCGGTGCGGGCGTAGCCGACACGGGCGTGCCGCTGAGGGCCGCCGTCGTCACGCGACGACGCGCACGCCCCTGGCCCGGCGCCTTCGGCTCGGGCAGAGCGCTGAGCACCGAATCCAGAAGCAGATCCTTCTCGGTCTTGGGCGCATCGGCATCCGCGCGCGGGGCACGATCTGCCGCGGCCGTCGACCGCGATCCCTCGCCGCGCTTGCGACGCACCTTCTTGGGACGCTCGACGGGCTCTTCGAGGTCGATCAGGACCGGAGCGGCCGCTTCCTCGGGCGTGGGGTGGATGGTGGAGGCGGCGATCGCCGCGAGAGCGGACTTCGCCCCCTCGGTGATGACGTGCGTGCCCCCGGTGGCCGGTGCGGACGAGGGCGCGGACGCGCCCCGGGAGCGGCGGCCCCCGGACGAGCCGTTCGACGGCGTGGTGCTGCGGTGCTTGACGACCGGGTCGTGGTGGACGACCACGCCGCGTCCCGCGCAGACGTCGCAGGCCTCGCTGAAAGTCTCGAGAAGACCGAGCCCGAGCTTCTTACGGGTCATCTGCACGAGGCCGAGGGAGGTCACCTCGGCGACCTGGTGCTTCGTGCGATCGCGGCTCAGGCATTCGATGAGCCGGCGCAGCACGAGGTCGCGGTTGGATTCGAGGACCATGTCGATGAAGTCGACGACGATGATGCCGCCGATATCGCGCAGCCGCAGCTGGCGCACGATCTCTTCGGCCGCCTCGAGGTTGTTCTTCGTGACGGTCTCTTCGAGGTTGCCGCCCGAGCCGACGAACTTGCCGGTGTTGACGTCGACGACGGTCATCGCCTCGGTGCGGTCGATCACAAGGGAGCCACCGGAGGGCAGCCACACCTTGCGATCGAGCGCCTTCTCGATCTGCTCGGTCACGCGGAACCGGTCGAACGGGTCCTGATCGTCCTCGTACTTCTCGATGCGCTCGAGGAGGTCGGGGGCGACACCGGTGAGGTACGACGTGATGGTCTGGTACGCGTCCTCGCCCTGGATGAGCATCTTCGAGAAGTCCTCGTTGAAGACGTCACGGACGATCTTGACCAGCAGGTCGGGCTCGGAATGCAGCAGCGCCGGAGCCTGCTGCGACTGGACCTGTGCGGAGATGTGCTCCCACTGCGAGGTGAGACGCTGCACGTCGCGGGTCAGCTGGTCTTCGGTGGCACCCTCGGCCGCCGTGCGGACGATGACGCCGCTCGACTCGGGCAGCACCTCCTTGAGGATCCGCTTGAGGCGCGCACGCTCGGTGTCGGGGAGCTTGCGGGAGATGCCGTTCATCGCCCCGCCCGGCACGTACACGAGGTAGCGGCCCGGCAGCGAGATCTGACTCGTCAGGCGTGCACCCTTGTGGCCCACCGGATCCTTCGTCACCTGGACGAGCACCCGGTCGCCGGACTTCAGCGCCAGCTCGATGCGGCGCGGCTGGTTGCCGGTCTCGACGGCGTCCCAGTCGACCTCGCCGGAATACAGGACGGCGTTGCGACCCCGTCCGATGTCGACGAACGCGGCCTCCATCGACGGCAGCACGTTCTGCACGCGACCGAGGTAGACGTTGCCGATGAGCGAGGACTCCTGACTGCGGGCGACGTAGTGCTCGACGAGGACGTTGTCCTCGAGCACCGCGATCTGGATGCGACCGTTCTTCGAGCGGACGATCATGTCGCGGTCGACGGCCTCACGGCGGGCGAGGAACTCGGCCTCGGTGACGACGGTGCGACGGCGACCGGCCTCGCGCCCGTCGCGACGACGCTGCTTCTTGGCCTCGAGGCGCGTCGAGCCCTTGATGCGCTGCGGCTCGGTGATGAGTTCGACCGCGCGCTGGCGGGGCTGACGCCCGCCGCGCTCGGGAGCCGCGGGCTGATCCTCGTTCTCCGCGGGGCTCGCCGCGCCGCGGCGCCGGTTGCGACGACGTGCGCTCGATCCCGACTCGGATGCCTGGTCGTCGCGGTCCTCGACGGGGCGACCGGGCCGAGCGGGCAGCGCCACGATCTCGGGCGCGTAGAACATCAGCTGCGTCGACACCTGCGACACGAACTCCGCCGGCAGCAGGCCGAGGGACACCGCCGTCACGGGCTCGGGCTTCGGCGCCGGCTCGGCGACGGCGCCCTCGGGGCCCGGATCCGCGGCATCCGTCGGGTCCGTCTCCGCCTCGGCATCCGCAGGCGACGGCTCAGCCGTCACCGGCGCGTCGTCTGTGCGGACGGCGCTTGTCTCTTCGGAAACGACGGGGTCGGCCTCGACCTCGGGCTGGGCTTCGACCTGGGTGGTCTCGGCGGCCTGATCCGTGATCTGCTCGGCGTCGGCGACGACGGATTCCTCATCGACCTGTTCGGTGATCGCCGCGTCGTCGACGATGCTCTCCGCGTCTGCGACGGCGGCCGTGTCGGCGCTCTCCTCGGCCGCGACGAGGGCGTCCGCCTCGGCGACGACCTCCGTCTCGTCCGTGGTGGGCGCGGTCTCCGTCGTCAGCGGCTGCTCCGCGGTCGGCGTGGTGTCGGTGTGATCGTTGTGCTCATCGGCCATTCTCTGGCTCACTCCTTGCGGGCGGCTCCGCGGGCCGGCCCGGGCGAATCTGGCGGTGACGCTCCGGTCCGGAGGTGCCGCGTACTCATACGGTCTGCAGCCTCACCCGCTCTGCGGCGGGGCTCGTACTGCGAAGGGCGCTCATCGCCCTGAAGTCTTCGGTGATGACCCGTGCGCGGCGCGGCCGCGCGGTCATCGGGCATCATTATCGCACTTCCGGCCGGATATTGTGCGGAGGCATTCCGCATCGCTGCCGCGTTCGGCCGCTGCATAGCCGCCCGATGGGATAATTCCGGCATGCCCCACCGCACCGTCGAGAGCCGTCCGACCGCCCTGGCCATCTGGCTCATCGTCGCCGGGCTGATCGGCTGGATCGCCGCGTTCGCACTGACGACGGAGAAGTTCCACGCGCTGATGAACCCCGATGCCGGTGGGGCGACCTGCGATTTCAGCATCGTCGTGCAGTGCACCGCGAACCTCAACTCGTGGCAGGGCAGCGTGTTCGGCTTTCCGAACCCCCTCATCGGGCTGACCGGATGGATAGCGCCCATCGTCGTCGGCGCCGCCGTGCTGGCCGGCGCGCGATTCGCCCGCTGGTTCTGGTGGGCGTTCGCGGCGGGCATCACCTTCGCCTTCGGTTTCGTGCTGTGGCTCATCGGCCAGAGCATCTATGTGCTCGGCACGCTCTGCCCGTGGTGCATGGTCACGTGGCTCGTGACGATCCCGACGTTCTACGCCGTCGTCGTGCACCTGTTCCGCTCGGGTGTCGTGTCGGATTCGCCCCGCGTCCGCGCCGTCGGGGCGAGACTCGCGCCGTGGGTGCCGCTCATGGCGTTCGTGACGTACGCGCTCGTCCTGCTGCTCGCCCAGCTGCGGCTCGACGCCGTGCCGCAGCTGCTCGACGTGATCTTCTGACGCGAGGCGTCATCTGACACGCCTCCGCGCGGGGCTCCGCGCATCTCCTCGCGCAACGTTCCGCGCGCATGCACAGAAGAGGCGCCGAGCGTCGGACGGATGCCGTGGCATCCCTCTCGACTCGCGGCGCCTCGTCCGTGCGTGTCGCGCCGCTCACCGGCGCGACACGGCAGAGGTCAGAACCAGATGGCGAGCTCTCGCGCCGCCGACTCGGGGCTGTCGCTGCCGTGCACGAGGTTCTGCTGGACCTTCAGGCCCCAGTCGCGGCCGAAGTCGCCGCGGATCGTGCCGGGGGCGGCCGTCGTCGGGTCCGTCGTGCCGGCGAGCGAGCGGAAGCCCTCGATCACGCGGTTGCCGGCGAGGCGGATCGCGACCGACGGGCCCGACATCATGAACTCGACGAGCGGCTCGTAGAAGGGCTTGCCGGCGTGCTCGGCGTAGTGCTGCTCGAGCACGTCACGGTCGGGCTCGACGAGCTTGATGTCGACGAGGGCGTATCCCTTCGCCTCGATGCGGGCGAGGATCGCGCCGGTGAGGCCGCGCGCGACTCCGTCGGGCTTGACGAGGACGAGGGTCTCTTCGGTGGGCATGTCAGTCTCCGTTGTTCGGTGCGGCGGGGGCCGCGTTTCGGCGGTCGAGCGTTCCGCCCTTGATCGTCGCATACGCGTACATGGCACCGAAAATGACCGCCACGATCACCAGAGCGGGCACGAGGAACGCCGCGAGCGCGATCAGCGCCTGCCACACCCACCCGAGCGCGATTCCCCACCGGTGCCGCAGCACCGCGGTCGTCGCGACCATGAAGACGGCGAGGGCCACTCCCCCGACGATTCCCCAGACATCGGGGATCGCATCGGGAAGCGCCCCGAGCCCGTACACGGCGAGCCCGCCGAGGAAGACGATGATCGACTCGAACCCGAGCACGACCGAGGCGAGCGACTCGGCGGCGCCGCGGCGGCGGCGCACACGCGGCGCGCGTGCGGCGGGTTCATCCTCCGTGGCATCCGTCATGTCGCCAGTCCGCTCTTCCAGTCCTCTTCGGCGGCGAGCTGGAGTGCCTCACCGGCGAGCAGGACGCTGCCGGCGATCAGCACCGCTCGCCGCTGCCCGCTCGCGGCCCATGCGCGCGCGGCCTCGGCGGCCTCCGCCAGATCGCGGTGCACGGTGACGGGGGTGCCTGTGACCTCGACGAGGTCGGCCACCGCGTCGGCCTCGGCCGCACGCTCCGAGTCGGGGGCCGTCGCGAACACATGCGTCGCGGCCGGTGCGATGGTCGAGACGATGCCCGCGATGTCCTTATCGGCGAACGCCCCCAGGACGACGCCCCACTCGTCGAAATCGAACGAGTCGCCGAGCGCCGCGACGAGAGCGCGTGCGCCGTGCGGGTTGTGCGCGCTGTCGACCAGCACGGTCGGCGCGACGCCGACGAGTTGCAGTCGCCCGGGCGAGGTGACCTGGGCGAGGCCGTCCGCGAGCACGTCCCCGGCGATCGGCTGTGATCCGGCGCCGATGAGAGATTCGACCGCCGCGATCGCGAGCGCCGCGTTGTGACCCTGGTGCGCGCCGTAGAGCGGCAGGTACAGATCTTCGTACGAGCCCGCGAGCCCGCGAACGCCGATCTGCTGACCGCCGACCGCGAGCCGCTGCGACGTGAGGGCGAACGCATCGCCCTCGACCGCGAGCGATGCGTCGCACGCGACGGACGCCTGCTGCAGCACCGTGAGCGCCGCCGGATCCTGCACCGCCGACACCGCCGCGGCGCCGTCCTTGATGATCCCCGACTTCACGGTCGCGATCTCACCGATCGTCTCGCCGAGCTTGTCGGCGTGGTCGATGTCGATCGGTGCGAAGACAGCGACGTCACCGTCGGCGGTGTTGGTCGAATCCCACGACCCGCCCATGCCGACCTCCACGACCGCGACGTCGACGGGGGCATCGGCGAACGCGACGAAGGCGAGCACCGTGAGGAGCTCGAAGAAGGTCAGCTGCGCATCGCCCGCGGCCGTGAGCTCCGCATCGACGAGGTCGACGAACGGCTCGATCTCGTTCCAGGCATCCGCGATCAGCGCGTCGTCGATGGGCTCGCCGTCGATCATGATGCGCTCGGTGAACCGCTCCAGATGCGGGCTCGTGAACAGCCCCGTTCGCAGACCGTGGGCGCGCACGATCGACTCCGCGATCCGCGCCGTCGACGTCTTGCCGTTGGTCCCGGTGACGTGGATCACCCGATAGGTGCGCTGCGGATCGTCGAGCAGCTCGAGCACCCGCCGGGTGCGCTCCACGCGCGGCTGCACCCACTGCTCGCCCTGCCGGGTCAGCAGCGCCGCGTACACGGCGTCGGCACGATCGCGGTTGCTCATACCGCTCCTCCGATCCGGGTCACGGCGATCGTGAACTCGCCCGCGTTGGCATAGGTGCCCGCCGCCACGACGGCGGTGTGGTCGGCGTCGATGGTCTGCGCCGAGGCGAGCACCGATCCCTCGCCGTGGAGGGCCACGCCGTCCGGCGACACCACCGCGTAGTCGACCGCGAGGGTCTCCCCCGCCACGTCGGCGACCGCGAAGGCGGATGCCACGGCATCCGCGTCCTCGTGCGCCGAGAACAGCAGCTGCAGCCGGATGCGGTCGCTGACGGCGAAATCGGCGGCCTTGCGGGTGTCCTGCACGGCGCGGATCACGTCGCGCGCAAGTCCCTCGGCCTCGAGCTCGGGAGTCGTCGTCGTATCGAGCAGGACGAAGCCGCTGCCGTCTCGGAGCGAGAGGATGCCGAGCGCTTCGCCGTCGGGGCGTCCGGAGGCATCCGTATCGGTGGATGCCTCGGTCTCGAGCATCTCGACCTCGCCGTCGGCGGTCTCCACGACATAACCGCGGCCGTCTTCCCAGCGCCAGTTGCCCGCCTTCGCGGCCTGGATGACCTGCTGGATGCGCTTGCCCAGGCGCGGCCCGGCGGCGCGCGCGTTGATGACGAGCCGCTCGGCGACGCCGTACTGCTCGTACGACTGCCCGGTGAACTCGATGAGCTCGACGCCCTTGACGTTGAGCTCGTCCCGCAGGATCGCGTCGAACTGCGCCAGGGCGCCCGCATCGGTCGCGACGACCGTGAGCTTCGGGAGGGGCAGGCGCACGCGCTTGCCCTCCTTCTTCCGGAGGCCGTTCGCGACCGACGAGACCTCGCGGACAGCGTCCATCGCCGTGCGGATCTCGGGCGAGGCGGGGAAGGCATCCGCGTCGGGCCAGTCCTCGAGGTGCACACTGCGTCCGCCGGTGAGCCCCTGCCAGACCCGCTCGGAGACGAGGGGAAGCAGCGGCGCGGCGACGCGGGTGAGGGTCTCGAGCACCGTGTAGAGCGTGTCGAATGCCTCGGTGGATGCCTCGTCCGAGCCCACGCCCACCCAGAAGCGGTCCCGCGAGCGGCGGATGTACCAGTTCGTCAGCGCCTCGGCGAAGTCGCGCAGGCGTGCGGCGGCGGTCGTCGAGTCGAGCGCCTCGAGGTCGGTGGCGACGTCGCGGACGAGATCGCCGGTGAGCGCGAGGATGTACCGGTCGAGCACGTCGGTCGAGTCGGTGCGCCAGCGGGCCTCGTAGCCGGCGCCGTCGGGGCCGGCCGCGGCATTGGCGTAGGTCGCGAAGAAGTACCACGTGTTCCACAGCGGCAGCAGGAACTCGCGGACGCCCGCGCGAATGCCCTCCTCGGTGACGACGAGGTTGCCGCCGCGCAGGACCGAGGATGCCATGAGGAACCAGCGCATGGCATCCGACCCGTCGCGGTCGAAGACCTCACTGACGTCCGGGTAGTTTCGCAGCGACTTCGACATCTTCTGCCCGTCGCTGCCGAGCACGATGCCATGGCACGCGACGCCCGAGAACGCCGGGCGACCGAACAGTGCCACCGAGAGCACGTGCATGACGTAGAACCAGCCGCGCGTCTGCCCGATGTACTCGACGATGAAGTCGGCCGGGGCGTGCGCGTCGAACCATTCCTGGTTCTCGAACGGGTAGTGCACCTGCGCGTAGGGCATCGAGCCCGAGTCGAACCACACGTCGAACACGTCCTCGATGCGGCGCATCGTGGAGCGCCCGGTCGGGTCGTCGGGGTTCGGGCGCGTCAGGTCGTCGATGTACGGGCGGTGGAGGTCCACCTCGCCCGCCTCATTGCGGGGAAGGGTCCCGAAGTCGGCCTCGAGGTCGGCGAGCGACCCGTACACGTCGACACGCGGATACTCCGGGTCGTCACTCTTCCACACCGGGATCGGCGAACCCCAGAAGCGGTTGCGGCTGATCGACCAGTCGCGCGCGCCCTCGAGCCACTTGCCGAATTGGCCGTGCTTGACGTTCTCCGGCGCCCAGGTGATCTGCTCGTTGGCCGCGAGCAGATCGTCCTTGATCTCGGTGACGCGCACGAACCAGCTGGAGACCGCCTTGTAGATGAGAGGGTTACGGCAGCGCCAGCAGTGCGGGTACGAGTGCTCGTACGAGGCTTCGCGCAGCAGACGTCCTTCCGCCTTCAGCAGACGGATCAGGGGGCGGTTGGCATCCATCCACAGCTCGCCCGCGACATCGGACACCTGCGGCAGGAAGCGCCCCCCGTCGTCGAGGCTCATGATGAGCGGGATGCCCGCGGCCGCCGTCACGCGCTGGTCGTCTTCACCGTAGGCCGGAGCCTGGTGGACGATGCCCGTGCCGTCGGTCGTGGTGACGTAGTCGTCGACGAGGATCCGCCAGGCATCGCCGGTGTTCCACACCTCGGCATCCGCGTAATAGTCGAAGAGCCGGTCGTAGTGCACGTCGGCGAGATCGGCGCCCACGAGCGTGCGCTCGACGGCCTCCGCCGCCTCGGCGGCGTTCTCGTAGCCGAGGTCCTTCGCGTAGTTCCCCAGCAGATCGGATGCCAAGAGGTAGCGGTGCGCCTCGGCTTCGACCGCGTCGTCGTAGACGTCGGCGGCGCCGTTCGGGCCGCCGGGCACGACCACGTACTCGATCTCGGGCCCGACGGCGAGCGCGAGGTTCGTCGGGAGCGTCCAGGGGGTCGTCGTCCAGGCGAGGGCGCGGACTCCGGTGAGGCCGAGAGCCTCGGCCTTCGCGCCGACGAGCGGGAACGTGACGGTGACCGACGGGTCCTGCCGCATCTTGTAGACGTCGTCGTCCATGCGCAGCTCGTGGTTCGAGAGAGGGGTCTCGTCGCGCCAGCAGTACGGCAGAACGCGGTGCCCCTCGTAGGCGAGGCCCTTGTCCCACAGGCTCTTGAACGCCCAGAGGACCGATTCCATGAAGCCGGTGTCGAGGGTCTTGTAGCCGCGCTCGAAGTCCACCCAGCGTGCCTGGCGGGTGACGTAGTCCTGCCACTGCTGGGTGTACTCGAGCACCGACTCGCGGGCTTTGGCGTTGAACACGCCGATGCCCATCTCTTCGATCTCGCTCTTCTCGGTGATGCCGAGCTGCTTCATCGCCTCGAGCTCGGCGGGAAGGCCGTGCGTATCCCACCCGAAGACGCGGTCGACTTTCTTGCCGCGCATCGTCTGGAACCGCGGGAACAGGTCCTTCGCGTACCCGGTGAGCAGGTGCCCGTAGTGCGGCAGGCCGTTGGCGAACGGCGGCCCGTCGTAGAACACCCACTCCTGAGCGCCGTCGCGCTGCGCGATCGAGGCGCGGAAGGTGTCGTCGCGCTCCCAGAACGAGAGCACCTCGCGCTCGATGTCGGGAAAGCGGGGGCTCGGCGAGACGACATCGGCGGCCGGCCCGAAGGCCGACTCCGACGACGCGGCGGTCGAGGGGCGGGGGTAGGTCATGTCACTCCAGCAGGGGCTCGTGCGTGTGCAGTGCTTCCTGCGAGGACGATCTGCGCTTTCGCGTCGACCGCGGTACCACCCCGCTTACCGCCCCCGGGCATCCGGGCCGGTCTCTCGTGCAACGGCTGTGACGGGCCTGCCCCGCGCGGTTCTACCGGCCCCGAGGGGCGTTCTTCCGCGAGCTCCCCGGTGATGGCCGGATCGATACTGGTCAGCCCATCATACCGGGGCTGTGGACGGCTGGGGGTGGGTGGCCCAGCGCGCGGGCAGGGTGCGCCGGAGGTGCGCGGTCGAGGAGCGCGGGGGGCTCGTGGCGCGCCCGAGATGGACGGATGCCGAGGAGATGTCGCCATCCGAGGAGCCGCGCCCGGTTTTCTATCCTCGGCATCCGACACCTCCTCAGCATCCGACACCTCCTCAGCATCCGACACCTCCTCAGCATCCGACACCTCCTCGGCATCCGACACCTCCTCAGCATCCGACACACGCTCACGCAGCGCAGGCACGCACTCTCGCACGCACTCCATCCCTCCCCGGCGCACCGGCCTCGTCCGACGCGCACCTAGGCTCGGGACATGGCAGCTCGCCCCGTTCTCCCCGCCGCACCGCGGGTCGGCACGCCCGATATCCCGCATCACCTCGAGGAGCACGTCGGACTCGAGCCGCGGGCGGACCTGCTCGCGGTCGAGGTCATCGGATTGAGCGGCGATGTGGATGCCTCGCACGGCCGTCTCGCGGAGGCGCGGATCGCTGCGGCATCCGTCGGACGGCTTGATGTGACCGGGGCGAGCCTCGTCGACGTCGAGATCGACGATCTGCGCGCCGTCGCGCTGGGTGCCCGCGACGGCAGGTGGCGGAACGTGGCGATCACCGGCGGGCGGATCGCCTCGATCGACGGGTTGCGCACCCGGTGGGAGAGCGTCGTGCTCCGCGGCGTGCACATCGACTATCTCTCCCTCGCGTCCGGCGAGATCGAGGACGTCCGCTTCGTCGACTGCCGCTTCGGCACGATCGACCTTCCCGAGGCGCGTGTGAACCGGGTCTCGTTCGAGGGATGCCGCGCCGACGACGTCGACACGCGTGGACTGCGCACCACACATCTCGACCTCCGCGGACTCGAGGCGCTCGCGTTCACGGACGCACGCTCTCTCGCAGGGGTCTGGTTCTCACCGGGTCAGCTCGAGCGGCACGCCGCCGCGTGGGCCGAGGCTCTCGGCATCCGGGTGGCGGAGTGACCCCCGTCATCCCCGGCGAGCCGGGCGACGCATCCGACACGGCCGTTCTCGAGACACACCGGCTCTCGCTGCGGGAGATGACCGACGCAGACCTCCCCGCGCTCCGGGCGATCCTGCACGATCCCGAGGTGATGGTCGCCTACGAGGGCGCGTTCTCGGACGACGAGTCGCTCGCCTGGCTCCGCCGGATGCAGGACAGCTATCGCCGCGACGGATTCGGCATGTGGGCCGTCGTGCTGCGCTCCAGCGGACAGATGATCGGCCAGTGCGGCATCACACGGCAGCGCATCGACGATGACGAGGCGATCGAAGTCGGGTACCTGTTCCGGCGCGATCACTGGGGGAACGGCTACGCGGTCGAAGCGGCCGCCGCCAGTCGCGACTGGGCGTTCCGCACGCTCGGCACCGACGAGGTCTACGCGAAGGTGCGCTCGACGAACGTGGCATCCATGAACGTCGCCATCCGTCTCGGGATGACCGTCCGCCGCACCTTCGTCACCCACTACCGCGGTGTCGACATGCCTCACCTCGCCTTCGCGATCTCGCGCACCGCGTGGCAGTCCAAGTCGGGGCACGCGGGCGGCGGATGCCGCGGAGATGACGCGTTCCGAGGAGGGAATGTGGGTTGAGGCTCCTCACGACGCGTCATCTCCTCGAGATCGGCGACGCCCGGGCACCCTCCGCGCCACGCCCCACGCACATACCGCGCGCTTCTCACGCCCGGTGCAGCCCTTGGGCGACGGCGCGCATGATGACGCCCTGCACCTCGTGCCACCGGTCGACGATCTGTGCGTAGCCGACGCGGATGACGTGGTAGCCGAGCAGCATGAGCTCGGCATCGTGCGCGATGTCGCTCGTGCGCTGCGCACCGACGTGTGTGCCGCCGTCGATCTGCAGCACCAGTCGATCGCCGATGAGGAAGTCGACGCGGTGCCCCGCGATCCACGCCTGAGGGGTGATCGGAATCCCCATCCATCGCAGGCGCGGGACGACGAGGGTCTCCAGCCCGGACCCGGAATACGGACTCGCGCGCTCGCACACGGCTCGCGCCGCCCCGCGGAACGGCAGCCGACGCAGCGCCGGCAGCGACACCAACTTCTTGTCGAGGGCGGACTCCCACACGATCAGCGCCTCTTCGAAGGGCAAGCAATGCGCCACGAGCGACAGGACGTTCTCGATCTCGTCGACGAGGGCGTCCGGATGCCGCGGCACGACCGGCTCCGCCCAGTGCACGACCGCGCGGGGAGCCCGGACCCCGCCGGAACGCGGCGGGGCGGCCACGTGCGGGATCTCGCTCGGTCGCAGCATCCACAGCCCCCAGCGCTCGGCCTGAGTGACGCACGAGACCACGACGCCGGCTCGCGCGGCCGCGACGAGGTGTGCATCCGCGTCCGGAAGCGCCACCCAGCCCTTGCGCGGGCGCAGCAGTCGCTCGTGCGTCACGGCCGTGCGCACCGAGCGCTCACTCCAACCGCTCTCGCGCAGCTGACGCACGCGCATCACCCCGCCCGCTCGCCGCAGATCTTGCTCGATGCCCATCACCCGACTGTGGCCCGAACGCGCCCCGGCGCTCTGTGGCGCGGGCACATCTGTGAGCCACAACCGAGAACAGACTGTTGTGGAGGAGGCGATGTGCGACGGATGCCGAGGAAGTGACGCGATCTGAGGAGCCGATGCCGGGATCTCGCCCTCAGAATCCGCCACCTCCTCGGCATCCGACGCCGCACCACCCGCCCCACGACACAGTCCGCCCTGCGGGGCATCCGCCGCGCCCAGGGCCGCGGCGCGGGTAGACTTCTGGGCACCCACACACTCAGGCACGCTCACACGGTGCCGCACATATCGCTCGAGGAGACCCATGTCGAACGCGCAGATTCCCGACAAGCCCGCCCTGGAAGGCCTCGAGCAGAAGTGGGATGCCGCGTGGAGTGCCGCCGGCACGTACCTGTTCGACCGCGACGCCGCCAAGGCGAAGGGTCGCGCGGGTGTCTTCTCGGTCGACACTCCCCCGCCGACCGCGTCGGGCAGCCTCCACATCGGCCACGTCTTCAGCTACACCCACACCGATGTGAAGACCCGTTTCGAGCGCATGCGCGGCAAGACCGTGTTCTACCCGATGGGCTGGGACGACAACGGCCTGCCGACCGAGCGCCGCGTGCAGAACTACTACGGCGTGCGCTGCGACACCTCGCTTTCCTACGACCCCGACTTCGAGCCGCCGTTCCACGGTGATGCCAAGAGCCTGAAGCCTGCCGACCAGGTGCCGATCAGCCGTCGCAACTTCATCGAGCTGTGCGAGGCGCTGACCATCGAGGACGAGAAGGCCTTCGAAGACGTCTTCCGCCAGCTCGGCCTGTCGGTCGACTGGACGCAGACCTACCGCACGATCTCCGATGACACGATCCGGACGAGCCAGCTCGCGTTCCTGCGGAACCTCGAGCGCGGCGAGGCCTACCAGGCGATGGCCCCGACGCTGTGGGACATCGACTTCCGCTCCGCGATCGCGCAGGCCGAGCTCGAGGACCGCGAGCAGCAGGCGTCGTACCACCGTCTGGCGTTCCACAAGACCGATGGTTCGGGCGACATCCACATCGAGACGACGCGACCCGAGCTGCTCGCCGCCTGCGTCGCCCTCGTGGCAAACCCCGGCGACGAGCGCTACCAGCCGTACTTCGGCACGACCGTGCGCACGCCCGTCTTCGACGTCGAGGTGCCGGTGCTCGCCCACCCGCTCGCGCAGCAGGACAAGGGCTCGGGCATCGCGATGGTCTGCACCTTCGGCGACGTGACCGACATCATCTGGTGGCGCGAGCTGGACCTCCCCAACCGCACGATCCTCGGCAAGGACGGGCGTATCCTCGCCGAGGCGCCGGACGCCCTCCAGACGGATGCCGCAACGGCGGCCTATGCCGAGATCGCCGGACTCACGGTCTTCAGCGCCAAGAAGAAGATGGTCGAGCTGCTCGAGGCCTCGGGCGAGCTGCTCGAGGTGTCGAAGCCGTTCAGCCACCCCGTGAAGTTCTACGAGAAGGGCGATCGCGCCCTCGAGATCGTCTCGACGCGGCAGTGGTACCTGCGCAACGGCGCCCGGGATGCCGCGTTCCGCGAGAAGCTCATCGAGCTCGGGCAGGGCATGGACTGGCATCCGGACTTCATGCGCGTGCGCTACGAGAACTGGACCAACGGCCTCACCGGCGACTGGCTGATCAGCCGCCAGCGCTTCTTCGGCGTGCCGATCCCGGTCTGGTACCCGCTGGACGAGAACGGCGACCGCATCGAGGGCGGCGTCATCACTGCCGATGTGGCGGCGCTGCCCGTCGACCCGACGACCGACACCGCTCCCGGCTTCGACGAGTCGCAGCGCGGGGTTCCCGGCGGCTTCGAGGGCGAGAAGGACATCTTCGATACCTGGGCGACGTCTTCCCTCACCCCGCAGTTGGCGGGCGGCTGGCAGCGCGACGACGAGCTGTGGAACCTCGTGGCTCCCTTCGACCTGCGCCCGCAGGGCCAGGACATCATCCGCACCTGGCTCTTCTCGACGATGGTGCGCTCCGCCCTCGAAGACGGCCGCGCTCCGTGGAGCGACGCCGCCATCAGCGGCTTCATCGTCGACCCCGACCGCAAGAAGATGTCGAAGTCGAAGGGCAACGTCGTCACCCCCGCCGACATCCTCGACCAGCACGGCACCGACGCGGTGCGCTACTGGGCGGCCTCCAGCCGGCTCGGGGCGGATGCGGCGTTCGACCCGCAGAATCCGACACAGGTGAAGATCGGCCGGCGCCTCGCGATCAAGGTGCTGAACGCGGCGAAGTTCGTGCTGTCCTTCCCCGTCCCCGACGGGGCGGAGGTGACCCACGCACTGGATGCCGCGATGCTCACGACCCTCGACCGGGTGGTCGCCGACGCGACGAAGGCGTTCGAGGCGTACGACCACGCGCGGGCGCTGGAAGTCACCGAGGCGTTCTTCTGGACGTTCTGCGACGACTACCTCGAGCTCGTCAAGGAGCGCGCGTACAACCAGACCGACGCGGATCAGGCATCTGCCGCCCTCGCACTGCGCCTGGCGCTGTCGACGCTCCTGCGCCTCCTCGCGCCCGTGCTCGCGTTCGCCGCGGAAGAGGCCTGGTCGTGGTTCGAGGACGGGTCCATCCACACCGCCGAATGGCCCGCCCCTCGCGGCGGCTGGGGCGACGAGCGCGTGCTGAGCGTCGCCAGCGAGGCGCTGATCGGCATCCGCCGGGCGAAGACCGAGGCGAAGGCCTCGCAGAAGACGCCCGTCGCGCGGCTCAGCCTCACGGCCGATCCTGTGACCGCCGATCTGCTGCGCGTCGCCGAGGGAGACCTCAAGGCCGTGGGCCGGATCGCTGAGCTCGCGATCCACACCGACGAGTCCCGCTCGGTCGGCCTCACGGTCGACTCCGTCGAACTCGCGCCGGAGGCCTGAGATGCAGCTCGGCACACGCTGGACGAGCGGCGACGAGCCTCCTGCGGCCGTGCCCGCGGCGATCCGCCCGCAGATCGCCGCGGTGGACCGCGCCCTCCCGGACGACGACCTCGGGCAGCCACGCCCCCGGTGGACGCTGACCTTCCTCGAAGGCCGGCCGGTCGCCGAACTCGACACCGGCGTCATCGTGGAGCTCGGCGCGGATGGTTCGGTGTCGGTGCGTCACGACGAAGACGACGACTTCGCCTGACGAGACGCTCGCGGTCTCAGCGCTCGGCGCCGGCCCGGCGCGTGCCCGTCACCAATAGTCGCGCGCCGGCGAGCGCGACGAGCGACGTCACGACCCCGCCGATGAGGAACGGCAGCCGCAGGTCGACACGAGCGACCAGACCGCCGAGCAGGGTCGCGACGGGGAACAGCCCCCACGTGACCGTGCGGATCACGCCGAGGACGCGGCCGAACATCTGAGCGGGCACGATCTGCTGGCGAAGGCTCCCCCACGGAACGTTCCAGATCGAGACTGTGCAGGCGGCGAGGGCGAAGGTGAGCACGGCCGTCCACACCGAGGGCGCCAGTCCCGTCAGCAGCATTCCGACGCCGCCGGTGAATGTTGCAGCGAGCATCACCGGCCCACGGCCCCACCGTGCGACGAGGCGGGGCGAGAGGAGCGAGCCGCACAGAGCTCCGATGCCGATGCCCGCCGTCACGAAGCCGATGCCTGCTGCGGGCACGGCCATCGTGTCGACGAAGAAGAGGACGAGCGCCGCCTGAGCGAACGAGAGCGCGCTGCCGGTGAGCGAGGTGAACACCACCATCGCGCGCAGGTAGCGGTGACCCCACAGATGCGCGAGCGCACTCCGGGTGCTGACGGGCGAGGTGGAATCGGTCGACGATCGGGGCGCCGTGCTGACGGAGCGCGCGGCCGAGAGGGGCAGCAGGACCGCGAGAACGACAGGCACGAGGTAGCCGGCCGACCCGATCCACAGCGGCAGCGCGAGGGAGACGGAGAACAGCACACCGGCGATGGGCGCCGCGACGAAGTTGTCGACCGTCCCCTGTGCCGCCTGGATCCAGCCGTTCGCCCGGTCGAGCTGGTCGCGAGCGACGACGCCCGGGATCACGGCATTGGTGGCGTTGTCGAACAGCGTCTCACCGAGCCCGAAGATCAGCGTGCCGACGAACAGCGCCCACAGGGCGAGCTCTCCCGAGGCACCGAGGATTGCCAGCCAGAGCGCCACACCACCGCGGATGACGTTGGCGGATGCCATGACGTAGCGCCGGTCCAGACGGTCCACGATCATGCCGGCCGGCAGACCGAACAGCAGCCACGGCACGAACGCGAGTGCTGTCAGCACGGAGATGACGAAGGGATCGGAGGTGAGGGTGATGGCTACGAGGGGGACGGCGGTGCGGCCGAGCCCGTCGGCGAGATTGCTGAACACGGCCGCCGACCAGAGCGTCCGAAAACCCCGGCCCAGCGGGCGCCGCGCGCTCTCGTTCGGCGGAGTCGGCGCCGAGCCGGTGGCCAACACCGACGATGCGCTCATGATCCGACCCCACCCTCGGGAAGGGGGAAGACATCGGTACGGACGCTGACGACCCGCACGCCATCGCCCTCCTGGTCACGGTACAGATCGCTGAAGCGCGTGATGAGGGCACGAAGCTCGGTCGAAAGCTCCTCGGTCTGCTCCCGTGTCAGTCGGAGCGTCGAGGTCGCGATCATCGCCTCGGACTCGTCCAGCGCCTCCGCGGACAGAAGGGCCTCATTCACATAGCGCATCAGCTGCTGGTGTCTGCGCGTCAGGAACTCGCTCATCACGAGCTGTGTGGCAGCCTTGCCCGCCGGAGTCCTCAGCGCCTCGGGATTGGTGAGCGAGACCCCGCCCGTCGGGCGCTCCCACCAGCGCTCCCGACCGGTTCCGCGTCCGTCGACCTCGCGGATCAGCTCGTGCTTGGCCAATTCGCGCAGGTGGTAACTCGTCGCGCCCGACGACTCCCCCGTCATGGCCGCCAGCGAGCTCGCCGTCTGCGGTCCGCGCTGCGAGAGAAGGTCGTAGATCTCGATTCGCAGGGGGTGCGCGAGGGCGCGGAGCGCGCCCGTGTCGAGCTGTCGATCCTGCCGGGCTGAGTCGAACTGCTCCGGAGCGGCGTCGTGGGATGTCATGGTGCAAAGATAGTTATGCAACGCATTCTTTGCAAGCATTTCTTTTCATTGTTCAGGCCTAGGCTGGATGCATGGCCGCAGAAAACCCCCTCCTGACACCCCCCACCCTCCCCTACGCACTTCCGGACTATGCGGCCATCCGCCCCGAGCACTATCTGCCTGCGTTCGACGAAGCATTCGCGCAGCAGCGCCGAGAGATCGCGGCGATCACGCGGGTGAGGTCGATGCCCACGTTCGAGAACACGATGGTCGCTCTCGAACGTTCGGGGGAACTGCTCGACCGCGTTGCGCGCGCCTTCTACACCGTGTCGTCGGCCGATGGCACTCCGGAGATCCAGGAGATCGACGAGAGACTCGCTCCGTTGGTGTCTGCCCATCACGACGCGGTGCAGCTGGACGCCGCCCTCTACCAGCGCGTGAAGTCCGTGCACGACCGGCTCGACGAGCTCGGCCTCACCGGCGAGGACCGCTACCTCGTCGAGCGCCGGTTCCGCGAGATGACGCATGCCGGCGCCGCTCTCGACGACGAGGCGAAAGCACGACTCAGCGACCTCAACGCGCGACTCGCGACCCTCAGCAGCACCTTCGAGAAGCACCTGCTCGCCGATACGAACGATCTCGCCGTGCTGTTCGAGACGGCCGACGAGCTCGACGGGCTGGATGACGGCGCCCTGTCGGCTGCCGCGCAGGCCGCGACCGATCGCGGTCACGACGGCGCGTACGTCGTCACCCTGACCCTGTTCACCGGACATCCCTATCTGTCCCGCCTCACCCGACGCGACAGCCGTGCCCGCCTCCTCGAGGCGTCGCGCTCACGCGCGTCACGGGGCGGACCGAACGACAACCGCGACACCGTGCTCGAGATCGTTCGGCTCCGCGCCGAACGCGCGGAACTGCTGGGCGCGGCCTCACACGCGGCGTACGTCACCTCGGACGAGACCGCGGGTACCCCGGAGGCCGTGCAGACCATGCTCCGACGGCTCGCCGTACCGGCCGCCGCCAACGCACGCCGTGAGCAGACCGCGCTGCAGCAGATCGTCGACGACACCGAACCGGTGCCGTTCCCGGTCGAGGCGCACGATTGGGCGTACGTCACCGAGAAGGTGCGCGCGGCGACCTACGACATCGACACCGCTGCCCTCCGACCATGGTTCGAGGCCGAGCGCGTGCTGCGCGACGGCGTCTTCTTCGCCGCGACGTCGCTGTACGGCATCACCTTCGACGAGCGCACCGATCTTGTCGCATATCATCCCGATGCGCGCGTGTTCGAAGTATCCAACGCCGACGGTTCGCCGCTCGGGCTGTTCATCCTCGATCTGTACACCCGCGACACGAAGCAGGGTGGTGCCTGGATGAACTCCCTGGTCGCGCAGTCCCGCCTGCGCGGGACCGCGCCGGTCGTCGTCAACAACCTGAACGTACCCCGGCCCGCGACGGGCCCGACGCTTCTCACCCTCGACGAGGTGACGACGCTGTTCCACGAGTTCGGCCACGCGCTGCACGGACTGTTCGCCGTCACGACGTACCCGCACTTCTCGGGGACCGCCGTCTTCCGCGACTTCGTGGAGTTCCCGAGCCAGGTCAACGAGATGTGGATCATGTGGCCCGAGGTCCTCGAGAACTACGCGAGGCACATCGAGACCGGAGACGCGCTGCCCACCGACGTCATCGAGCGGATGCGCGCATCGGAGGCCTTCAACCAGGGCTTCGCGACGAGCGAGTACCTCGCCGCGGCCTGGCTCGATCAGGCCTGGCATTCGCTGAGCGCGGAAGACGCTGCGGCCGTGGATGACGTCGCCGCATTCGAGGCATCCGCACTGGCGGCCATCGGTCTGGACAATCCGGCCGTGCCGACGCGGTACTCGTCGACGTACTTCAAGCACATCTTCTCGGGCGGGTACAGCGCCGGCTACTACTCGTACATCTGGAGCGAGGTCCTCGATGCCGACACCGTCGAATGGTTCGGCGAGACCGGCGGCCTCACGCGCGAGAACGGCCGGCGGTTCCGCGAGCGCCTTCTCGGCGTCGGCGGCTCGAAAGACCCGCTCGAGGCGTACCGCGACTTCCGCGGGCGGGATGCCGAGATCGCGCCGCTGCTGAAACGCCGCGGACTCGGCGACTGAACGCCCGTCGCCGTGGGCGCCCGCCCCTGTGCGCTCACGGCGACGTGCGACACGCTCCGCCGGTCGCCTCCCGGATGACCTCGTAGACGAGTCGGGCAAACGGACCCACGCTCTGCGCGGAGCGCAGACGGAGCCCGTCAGCACTCCGCCGACGCGGGAGCAGCGGCGCACCGCCGGTGAGCAGCACCGGCGCGATGGAGACGGCGATCTCATCGAGCACCCCGGCGTCGAGGAACTGGCCCGCGAGGTCACCCCCGCCCACGACCCAGACATCCCCCTCACCTGCCGCCACGCGTATCTCATCCAGCACGTCGAGGACGGAGCCGGACCGCAGCCGCACGTCCGCACCGCGGGGCACGGGCAGCTCACGGGTCGTGAAGACATAGATGGGCCGATCACCGTAGAGCGCCCGCCACCTCTCAGGGCGGGCGA
The DNA here is from genome assembly GCF_016907295.1 of Microbacterium dextranolyticum. Classification (NCBI taxonomy): domain Bacteria; kingdom Bacillati; phylum Actinomycetota; class Actinomycetes; order Micrococcales; family Microbacteriaceae; genus Microbacterium; species Microbacterium dextranolyticum. The sequence goes on along the minus strand of NZ_JAFBBR010000001.1, from coordinate 1,444,885 downwards.
GAAGGTCCTCGTGGTCGAGAACCCACTCGTACGTGGTCGACCCCTCCACCAACACGTCGGCATCCGGGAACAACGCGACCTCCGCGTCGATCGGCGCCTCGAGGGAGAGGAGCCAGTCCAGCGAATTGCCCTCGTCGGCGATCCAGCCGTTGAGCGATACGGCGGTGTCGAAGATGATGCGCGTCATGCCGTGGACGCTAGCGCGGGCCTCCGACATCCTCGCGGAACCGCGATCTCCGGCTGCGCTGTCACCACGCCACGGCGATCAGGCGCTCTTGCGCTTGCGCTCCAGCACCAGGGTGGGCTCTGCGCCGTCGGTCACGGCGGCCCGAGTGACGATGACCTTCGCGACGTCCTCGAGCGACGGGATCTCGAACATGATCGGACCCAGCACGTCTTCGAGGATCGCCCGCAGCCCTCGGGCTCCGGTCTTGCGGGCCACGGCGAGGTCGGCGATGGCGCGCAGCGCATCGTCCTCGAACTCGAGCTGTGCACCGTCGAGCTCGAACATGCGCTGATACTGCTTGACGAACGCGTTCTTCGGCCCGGTGAGGATCTCGATGAGCGCCGTCTGGTCGAGGGGGGCCACCGACGTGACGACAGGCAGGCGACCGATGAACTCGGGGATGAGACCGAACTTGTGCAGGTCCTCCGGCTCGACCTCGCTGAACAGGTCGAGCTCTTTGCCCTTCTGCTGCAGCGGCGCGCCGAACCCGACACCGTGCTTGCCGACGCGCGACGAGATGATCTCTTCGAGTCCGGCGAACGCGCCCGCGACGATGAAGAGGACATTCGTCGTGTCGATCTGGATGAACTCCTGATGCGGGTGCTTGCGCCCGCCCTGCGGCGGCACCGAGGCGACGGTGCCTTCGAGGATCTTCAGCAGCGCCTGCTGCACCCCCTCGCCGGAGACATCTCTCGTGATGGAGGGGTTCTCTGCCTTTCGGGCGATCTTGTCGACCTCGTCGATGTAGATGATGCCGGTCTCGGCGCGCTTGACGTCGAAGTCCGCGGCCTGCAGCAGCTTCAGGAGGATGTTCTCGACGTCTTCGCCGACGTATCCGGCCTCGGTGAGCGCCGTGGCATCCGCCACCGCAAACGGCACGTTGAGGCGCTTCGCCAGCGTCTGCGCGAGGTAGGTCTTACCGCAACCGGTGGGGCCGAGCAGCAGGATGTTGCTCTTGGCGATCTCGACCTCGTCGGCGCGTTGCTCGGCCGGCTGCAGGGTGCCGTGCGCGCGGACGCGCTTGTAGTGGTTGTATACCGCGACCGACAGCGCCTTCTTGGCGGCATCCTGCCCGACGACGTATTCCTCGAGGAACGCGTAGATCTCGCGGGGCTTGGGCAGGTCGAACTCGGCGACCGCACCATCGGCCGACTCGGCCATGCGCTCTTCGATGATCTCGTTGCACAACTCGACGCATTCGTCGCAGATGTATACGCCGGGACCGGCGATCAGCTGCTGGACCTGCTTCTGGCTCTTGCCGCAGAAGGAACATTTGAACAGATCGGCGCTCTCACCTATCCGAGCCATGACGCCCCTCCTTCAGGTCCCACTCAGGATGCTCTCCGAGCCTAACCGCTCCCACCGACACATCGGCGGATTGAGTCGCCGGATGGAGACGTGCGACGCGCCACCGGTCGGTGCGACCTCTCATCCCTCACAGCGCGGGCCCGACAGCCGGAACAACGTCCGACCGTCGGGGCCGCAGGTGTCGAGGTGCCGGATCAGGACGTGATCGCGGCCGGCTGACGCTTGCGCGAGGTCAGCACCTGGTCGACGATGCCGTACTCGAGTGCCTCGTTCGCCGAGAGGATCTTGTCGCGGTCGATGTCCTTGTTGACCTGCTCCTGCGTGCGGTTCGTGTGCCGCGCCATCGTCTCTTCGAGCCAGGTGCGCATGCGGAGGATCTCCGCCGCCTGGATCTCGATGTCGGATGCCTGCCCGTGACCGGCCTCGCCGACGGCGGGCTGGTGGATGAGGATCCGGGCGTTGGGCAGCGCGAGGCGCTTTCCGGGCGCGCCCGCGGCCAGCAGCACCGACGCGGCCGAGGCGGCCTGGCCGAGCACGACCGTCTGAATCTGGGGCGACACGTACTGCATCGTGTCGTAGATCGCGGTCATGGCCGTGAACGAGCCACCGGGCGAGTTGATGTACATGATGATGTCGCGGTCCGGGTCCTGCGACTCGAGAACGAGCAGCTGAGCCATGACGTCGTCGGCCGACGCGTCGTCGACCTGCACGCCGAGGAAGATCACGCGGTCTTCGAACAGCTTGTTGTACGGGTCCTGGCGCTTGTAGCCGTACGCCGTGCGCTCCTCGAACTGCGGCAGGATGTAGCGGCTCTGCGGCATGAGACCCGGCAGCGCGAGTCCCTGCGGGGTGCCGAAGGCGGGGGTGTTCATTCGTGGTTCTCCTTCGGATCAGTTCGCGCTGGTGGTCTCGGTGCCGCCGCCGCCCACGACGTCGGAGGCCGACTCGCGGATGTGGTCGACGAAGCCGTACTCGAGGGCTTCCTGCGCGGTGAACCAGCGGTCGCGGTCGCCATCGGCATTGATCTGCTCGACGGACTTGCCCGTCTGCGACGCCGTGATCTCGGCGAGCCGCTTCTTCATGTCGAGGATCAGCTGCGCCTGCGTCTGGATGTCGCTGGCCGTGCCGCCGAAACCGCCGTGGGGCTGGTGCAGCAGCACGCGCGCGTTCGGCGTGATGTAGCGCTTGCCCTTGGTGCCGGCGGTCAGCAGCAGCTGACCCATCGACGCGGCCATGCCGATGCCGACGGTCACGATGTCGTTCGGGACGAACTGCATCGTGTCGTAGATCGCCATGCCTGCGGTGATCGATCCGCCGGGCGAGTTCACGTAGAGGTAGATGTCGCGCTCGGAGTCCTCCGCGGCGAGGAGAAGGATCTTGGCGCAGATCTCGTTCGCGTTCTCGTCGCGCACCTCCGAGCCCAACCAGATGATGCGGTCTCGCAGCAGCCTGTCGAAGACGCTCGTCGCGACCAGTGGTTCGCCAGCCATGTGTGTGCTCCTGTTCGGGTGACTATGCCATCGAATCTACCGATGCGCGCAGGCGGTCCCGCCCGTGTTCGCCGTCGGCGGAGTGCGTGTCCGACGCCGCAGCGCCGGCACGTCCACATCGACGACGAAGGGTCGGATGCCGTGGCATCCGACCCTTCGATTCGACGCGGAGGATTACTCGGCGTCGGCCTTCTTGGCGCGCGGCTTCTTGGCGGCGGGCTTGTCCGACGCCTCGCCGGCATCGGCCTTCTTGGCGGCGGGTTTGCGGGCCGCCGGCTTCTTGGCCGGCTTCGCCTCGGCGGGAGCCTCCTCAGCGGCAGCCTCCTCGGCGGGTGCCTGCTCGGCGGGAGCAGCAGCGTCGTCGGCGTCGTCTTCGTCGACCGCGACGAAACCGGTCAGATCGACCGCCTTGCCGTTCGTGTCGAGAACCGTGACCTTGCCCAGAGCGATCGCGAGCGCCTTGTTGCGAGCGACCTCGCCGACCATGAGCGGCAGCTGGTTCTGGCTCTGCAGCGCGTCGACGAACTCCTGCGGCGCCATGCCGTACTGCGCAGCCGACTGGATGAGGTACTGGGTGAGCTCTTCCTGCGAGACCTGGACCTCGTGCGCCTCGGCCAGCTTGTCGAGGATCATCTGCGTGCGGAACTGCTTCTCGCTCGCCGCGGTCACCTCGGCGCGGTGCTCCTCGTCCTCGAGGCGACCCTCGCCCTCGAGGTGGGTGTGCACCTCGTCCTCGACCAGCTGTGCGGGAACGGGGATGTCGGCGGCCTCGATGAGAGCCTCGACGAGCTTGTCGCGCGCCGCGGCGCCCTGGACGAAGACCGATTGCTCGGAGACGCGCTCGGTGAGGCTGTCGCGCAGCTCGCCGATCGTGTCGAACTCGCTCGCCATCTGCGCGAAGTCGTCGTCGGCGTCGGGCAGCTCGCGCTCCTTGACGGCGGTGACGGTCACCGAGACCTCGGCCTCGTCACCGGCGTGGTCGCCGCCGACCAGCTTCGAGCGGAAGGTGGTGTCCTCACCGGCGGTGAGAGAGTCGATCGCCTCGTCGATGCCCTCGAGCAGCTCGCCCGAGCCGACCTCATACGACACGCCCTCGGCGCGGTCGATCTCGGCGCCGTCGATCGTCGCGACCAGGTTCAGCTCGACGAAGTCGCCCGTGGCGGCCGGACGGTCGACCGTGACGAGCGTGCCGAAGCGGGCGCGCAGACGGTCGAGCTCGGCGTCGATCGCGGCCTCGTCGGTCTCGACGGGATCGATCGTGACGGTCAGACCCGACAGCTCGGGCAGATCGAACTCGGGGCGGACGTCGACCTCGACCTCGACCTTGAGGTCGCCGGAGAAGTCCTTCTCGTTCGGCCACTCGATGACCTCGGCGGCGGGGCGTCCCACCGTGCGCACCTCGTTCGCCGTGACCGCTTCGCGGTAGAACCCGTCGAGGCCCTCGCTGACGGCGTGCTCGATGACCGCGCCGCGGCCCACACGCTGGTCGATGATCGGGGCCGGCACCTTGCCCTTGCGGAAGCCGGGGATCTGGATGTCCTGGGCGATGTGCTCGTACGCGTGCGCGATCGCGGGCTTGAGATCCTCGGGGGTGACCGAGATGTGCAGCTTCACCCGGGTGGGGGTCAGCTTCTCGACGGTGCTGGTGACCATGCCTGTTCGTTCTCCTCTGATTCGACCGCGCAGACGCGCGTCCGGGGTCTGGGTCTGGGTTCGTGGGGCCGGTGGTCGGGGCGACAGGATTTGAACCTGCGGCCTCCCGCTCCCAAAGCGGGCGCTCTACCAAGCTGAGCTACGCCCCGGGCGCGCACGCGTGCGAGCGCCGAATTACGGCCGGTGGTCAGTCTAGCCGACAAGAGCTAGTAGACTCTTCGAGATGCCGCGGCCACGCGGCCTCGGGGATGTAGCTCAATGGTAGAGCCTCAGTCTTCCAAACTGATGGCGCGGGTTCGATTCCCGTCATCCCCTCCGCTGCCCCGTCGTACGCCTCCCGGCCTGCGGCGGGGCTTCTCGTCGACGTCGGTCGCGCGGGGGCCTGGCTCCGCCGGCCCCCTGCACCCAAACCGGCATCTCGCGTCGAGACCGAGAATCGGAACGGCGGTCTCGACGCGCGATCGCGGTCTCGCGGGACCCCAGCGGGGTTTCACACCGAGGGAACGATCGAGTCGAGGCCACCGTCGCTGCGGGTGCGCGGGCGCCTGCCCCGCCGGCATCCGTCACCGCGCGTCGGATGCCTCGGCGTGCGCTGCGGCGTGGGCGCGGTACACCTCGGCGTTGCGAAGGATGCCCGACCGCTCCTCGTCGGTGAGCTGGCGCCGCACCTTCGCCGGGACGCCGGCGACGAGCGAGCCGTCGGGCACCACGGTGCCGCCGAGCACGAGCGCGCCACCGGCGACGAGGCATCCCGCACCGATCTGCGCACCCGAGAGCACGACGCTGCCCATCCCGATGAGCGAACCGTCGCCGATCGTGCAGCCGTGCACGACGGCGTTGTGTCCGACCGATACGTTCTCGCCGATGACGACCGGCGAGTCGGCGTCCACGTGCACCGACACGTTGTCCTGCAGGTTGCTGCCGGCACCGAGTGTGATCGAGGCGCCGTCGCCGCGCACGACGGCGTTGTACCAGACGCTCGCACCCTCGCCGAGCACGACGTCTCCGACGATCCGGGCACCCGATGCGACGAAGGCCGTGGGGTCGAGGCGCGGAGTGAACCCGCGTACGGACAGGATCGAGGCATCGTCGGCGATCGTCATGCCCCGACGATAGCGCGGCGCTAAGCCGAGCCTTCTCTTGCTTGCGGAACAATCCGTGCTGAGTACCGTTGAACATGATGCGGGTGCACGACGCCCGCAGGAACCGAGGAGGATCAGACCATGACCGAAACGAAGACGATCTCGATGACCGCAGCAGGCCCCGAGGCCTCCGCCGGAACGGCCCAGTTCCTCACCCCCGTCGTGCTCGGCCTCCAGGCGCTGGCCGTCAACGGCAAGCAGGCCCACTGGAACGTGCGCGGCACGAACTTCATCGCCATCCACGAGCTGCTCGACCAGGTCGTCGCGAACGCGCAGGGCTTCGCCGACCTCGCCGCCGAGCGCATCGTCGCCCTGGGACTGCCGATCGACGCGCGTGTGTCGACGGTCGCCGAGAAGGCTGCGCCCACGACCGTCCCCGCCGGCTTCACCCCGTGGGACGAGATCGTCCGCGCCGTCGTCACCGACATGGACGTCGTCATCGCCGACGTGCAGGCAGCGATCGACGGGCTGGACGAAACCGACCTGACCAGCCAGGACGTCGCCATCGCGATCAAGGCCGGCCTCGAGAAGGATCGTTGGTTCCTCTCGGCGCACCTCGCCGCCTGAGCGCAACGCATCGATCAGACGGATGCCTCGGACCGCAGGGTCCGGGGCATCCGTGCGTTCGCGGGGCTTCGCCCGAGGCGCCTCACCTCGACGTTCGGAGGCGCCGAATGATGGGTCGTGCAGCCAGCGACCCGCGCATCGGCGCCTCGGAACGGGCACAACCCGACCATGAGAGGATCGCGACCGTCCTCACGCGAGGTGCGTGAGCCGCCCGCCGAGAAGCGTGATCTGCACGGCGGTCTTCCGCAACGACGGCTCGTCGGCCGTGAGCGGGTCGCGGTCGACGACGACGAGATCGGCGACATCGCCGGGCAGCAGGGTCGAGCGCGCGAGCGACCCCGAGGCGGTCGAGGCGGCGAGAGCCGTGGCGGCATCGATCGCCTGATCCGGATGCCACGCCGCTCTGCCGTCGCGCGTGCGGTGCACCGCCGAGGCCATCGCCGCCCACGGATCGAGCGCGGCGACCGGGGCATCCGAGCCGAACAGCAGGTTCGCTCCGGCCTCGGCGAGCGCACGCAGAGGATAGGCGAGCGCCGTCTGACCCGCCCAGTACACGTCGGTCATGTCGCGGTCGTCGATCGCATGCTCGGGCTGGACGCTCGCCCCCACGCCGAGCCGCGCGAAGCGCGGGATGTCGGCGTGCGCGACGAGTTGGGCGTGCTCGATGGTGCCGACCGCGCCCGTCGCGGCGAACGCGTCCAGAGCATGCGAGTTCGCGACGTCGCCGATCGCGTGGATCGCGCACGCCAAACCTCCCGCGGTGGCGCGGGTCATCAGGTCGAGCAGTTCCTCGGGCGCGACCGTGAGCACACCGTGGTTGCGCGGATCGCCGGGGTAGGCATGCGAGCAGGCCGCGGTGCGGGTGCCGAGCGACCCATCGGTGATCACCTTGAGCGGGCCCACCCGCACGAGCCCCGCGGGATCGAGCGCATCGTCCGAGGCGAGTCCTTCGGCGAGGGCACGGTCCAGGTGCGCGGGGTACAGCCCGAAACGGATGCGGGTCGTGTCGAATCCGGCGTCGAGCCGTCTCGCCCAGGCCTCGGCGTTCCAGGCCATGTCGAAGTCCACGACGCCCACGATGCCGCGGGTGGCGGCCTCGGCCAGCGCCTGAGCCACGAACTGATCGCCTGTCGCGGGATCGACCGCGTTCAGTCGCCGTGAGATCTCGAACGCCGGTTCCTCGCGGACGAGACCGGAGGCATCGAGCGTCATGCCCTCACGTCGGAACGCGGCGGTGTTCATCCACACGCTGTGCACGTCGGAGTTGATGAGGTACGTCGGGATCTCGCCGGTGCGCTCATCGAGCAGGGAGAGGGACGGGGCATCCGGCCACAGCGCGTCGCGGAATCCGGCGCCGACACGGCGCCCGTCTCCCAAGCCAGGCGCATGCGCCATCCGCGCCGCCGCGTCGGCGGCCGATCCGGCCTGGCCGAGCGGCTCGCGCTGCGCGACCAGGGCCCATTGCACGGTGTGGACGTGATGGTCCCAGAGGCCGGGGACGACCCACCCTCCGCCCGCGTCGATCACCGCACCGCGTCGTGCGAGCGCGCCGGCCGGAGCGATGTCGACGATGACGCCATCGTCGAGGTGCACGTCGACCGGGTCGGAGCCGAAAGGATCGAGCCGGCCGGCGCCGGTCAGCCGTGCGTCGGCGATGACGGCAGGGCGTTCCCCCTGCGCGAGCTGGTCGGTCACAGGCGTCGCTCCCATCGTGTCTGCGGTCTCAGCGCGGCCGGCACTCCCTTAGAACCCGGCCCGGGCGTCATTTCTGGCACGACGGGCACCAGTAGAGCTTTCGCGCACCCATCTCCTCCAGCACGACCTCCGTGCCGCACACGCGGCACGGCAGACCGGCGCGGTGGTAGACCCAGTGGCGCTCGTCGCGATGCGCCATCGCCTTCCGATACGCCTCGTCGTCGAGGTCGTCCATCGTCATCATCTGACCCGTCTCGACGCCGATGACCAGCAGCCGCGCCCAGTCCCGCCAGATCGATCGGACGACCTCCTCGGGAACGAGCTTGCCGGGCGTGTGCGGGTCCAGGAGCGCCCGATAGAGCAGTTCGGCGCGGTACACGTTGCCGATGCCGCTGACCACGCTCTGGTCCATCAGCAGTAGACCGATCGCGGTGGGCTTGCGGCGCACCACCGAGGTGAAGCGCTCCTCGCCCTCGGCGAGATCATCGACGAGAGGGTCCGGGCCGAGTTTCGCGATGGATGCCTGCACCTGATCGGGCGACTGCAGCTCGCAGGCCGTCGGCCCGCGCAAGTCCGCACAGGTCCGATCGGTCAAGAGCCGCAGACGCACCTGACCGACGACCGGTGGCGGCCAGTCCCCCGCACCGTCTTCGTCGAGTCCGCGCGTCTGCTCGCTCATGCGCACACGCCCGCGCGCGACACGCGGCGCGCCGATGGAGGAGAGCGAGTTCTCCCGCGCCGCGTCGAGCACGACATCGTCCGCGGCGAGAGTCGTGCCCCGCTGATTGGTGTGCCCCATCCGCCCGTTCGCCGAGGCGATGGTGGGATCGATGAGGATCTCGCCGGAGAAGTCCCACGCCCCGTACATGCCCAGGTGCACGCGTAGCCAGAGGTCGTCGTCGAACTCCAGGAACATCTGCTTTCCGACCGCGCGGACGCTGGTCGCCTCACGCCCGTCGAGCAGACTCGCCCCGTCGGCGAAGCGCCCCTGCGGACTCGACGCCGAGACGCGATGGCCGACGACGTTGCGATCGAACTGGCGGGCGATCCGGTGGACGGAATGACCCTCGGGCATCAGCCGGCTTCAGGGTCGAACGCCTCGGCGGACTCGCCGCCGAGGACCACGCCGGAAGCGTCCGCACCCGGGCGTGCGGCCCGCGGGTCGGGGAGCAGCGATCCATCGCGCTCGAAGTCCGCGAGCTGCGCGATGCGCCGCGCATGGCGCTCCTCGCCCGAGAACGGCGTCGCGATGAAGCGGTCGATGAATCCGATCGCCTCCTCCACCGTGTGCTGGCGCGCGCCGATGGAGATCACGTTCGCGTCGTTGTGCTCGCGGGCGAGCTCAGCGGTCGCGATGCTCCACACCAGCGCGGCGCGGATGCCCTCGACCTTGTTGGCCGCGATCTGCTCGCCGTTGCCCGAGCCGCCGAAGACGACGCCGAGCGTCTCGATACCGTCCGCCTGATCGCGGACCACGGCCTGCGCGGCTCGAATGCAGAACGACGGGTAGTCGTCGACCGGGTCGTACGCGATCGGACCGTGGTCGATGACCTCGTGCCCGGCCTCGGCCAGGTGATGCTGCAGCTGCGTGGAGAACTCGAGCCCCGCGTGATCGGTCGCGATGTGGATGCGCATGCGTCCATCCTATGAGCGCGGCACCGAGCGGCGGAGCGTTGCGAGCCCGCGCACCGCCTCCGGGCTCGGCAGTGCCGATGTCGGCGATATGATGGTTCCATCATGCCATTCACTGAGGGACAGCTTCCGCTGTACGAGGTCAAGGCGAACCTCTTCAAAGGTCTCGCGCACCCCTTCCGCATTCGCATCCTGGAACTGCTCGCCGAGGCGCCAGAGCGCTCGGTCGCCGACCTGCAGTCGCAGACCGGACTCGAGGCATCCCACCTCTCCCAGCACCTCTCCGTTCTGCGCCGGCACCGGCTGGTCGAGTCGGAGCGCCGCGCGAGCCACGTGTACTACCGACTCGCCGACCCGAAGGTGGCCGACCTGCTCGCGTCGGCACGCGTGCTGCTGGTGAGCGTGCTGCAAGCCGATGATGCGCTCCTGCGCGATGCCCACTCCCTTCCCGCGATCGGCCCGCGCCCGTGAGCGTCACCGCGACGACGCGCCTGCTCTCACGTGCACGATCGCTTCTTCCGGGCCGGGCGGACTATGCCCAGGTCGGCCGCACGTGGCGCGGCGATCTGCTCGCGGGCCTCACCGTCGGTATCGTCGCCTTGCCGCTCGCCCTCGGCTTCGGGGTCAGCTCGGGTCTCAGCGCTGAAGCCGGGCTGATCACCGCGATCGTCGCGGGTCTCGTGGCCGCCGTGTTCGGGGGCTCGCACGTGCAGGTGTCGGGGCCGACCGGCGCGATGGTCGTGGTTCTAGTCCCGATCGTCGCCGCCCACGGCGCGGGGGCGGTGGTCACCGTGACACTGATGGCCGGAGTGATCATCGTGGTCGCCGGGGCCCTGCGCATCGGCCGCGCCGTCTCGTTCATCCCGTGGCCCGTGATCGAGGGGTTCACCCTCGGGATCGCGGTGATCATCTTCGCTCAGCAGATCCCCGCACTGGTCTCCCCGCACGTCGCGGCAGCGAGCGAGCACTCGTCCAACGCGATCGTCGCCGCGATCCAGTCCTTCGCGCGCCTCGACGCGGGGTACGCCTTCTGGGCCCTGGGCGCCGTCGCCGTCGTCGCCGCGTCCATGCTCGGCGCACCGCTCCTGCACCGCGCGATCCCGGGCTCCCTCGTCGGCATCGTCGTGGTGACGATCCTCGGACTCGTCGTGGGTGCCCCGCTGGCCCGCATCGGCGCCCTGCCGTCGACCCTTCCGGCTCCACTTCTTCCCGACCTCGATCCCGCTCTGGTCGGCGCGCTCGTCGCGCCCGCGGCGACCGTCGCTGCCCTTGCGGCCATCGAGTCGCTGCTGTCCGCACGCGTCGCCTCGACACTCGCCGACACCGGCGACGTCGACCCCGATCGCGAGCTCGTGGGTCAGGGGCTCGCCTCGATCGCCTCGTCGCTGTTCGGCGGCATGCCCGCGACCGGCGCGATCGCGCGCACCGCGGTCAACGTCCGCTCGGGGGGCCGAAGCCGGCTCGCCGCGATCGTCCATGCCGTCGTACTGCTGCTGGTCGTCCTCGTCATCGCCGCTCCGATCGGCCAGATCCCCCTCGCAGCGCTCTCCGGCGTACTCATGGTCACGGCCGTGCGGATGGTGCACCCCGGGACGGTGCGCGCGGTGATGCGCTCGACCCGTGCGGATGCCCTCGCGTTCGTCGTCACCGCGGTCGTCACCGTCTCGTTCGATCTGATCGTCGCCGTCATCATCGGTGTCGTGCTCGCCGGTGTCGTCGCGCTGCGCTCGATGTCGCGCGCCTCCACCGTGCGACGCGACGAGATCCTCGGCACGCCTCAGCCGGGAGACGAGCGCATCGCGATCCTGCGCCTGGGCGGTCCGCTGTTCTTCGCCGCTGCCGACCGCGTCGCGGCAGAGATCGACGGTGTGCGCGACGTGTCGGTCGTCATCCTGCGCATGAGCCGGCTCGAACTGGTCGATGCGACCGGCGCTCGCGCGCTCGGCGACATCGTGCAGACGCTCGAACGGCGGGGGGTCACCGTCCTCATCAAGGGCGTGCAGCCGCGTCACGAGGGGCTTTTCCGGACCGTCGGCGTGCTCGGCTCGCTCCGCCACCACAACCACCTCTTCATCGATCTGCCCTCCGCGATCGCCCATGCGCGCCGCCACGTGCGGCGCGAATCGGCGAGCGCGTAGGCTGGTCAGGTTGCCGTCGGCGCCAGCAGCGTCGGTCCGCGGCATCCCACCCTCACCCTCGGGAGAATCGCAGTGCCTGGACAGAACCTCACCCGCACCGAGGCGCAGGAGCGCCGTGCCGTCGTCGACCCCTCGCCGGGGATGACCTACGACATCGCCCTCGACCTCACGACCGGTCCCGAGGTGTTCCGCTCGCGCACCGTCGTCCGCTTCGCGGCCGTCGACGGCGGGTCGACCTTCATCGACCTGATCGCGCGCGACGTGCACGAGATCACCCTCAACGGCGCGACTCTCGATCCGTCTGCGGTGTTCGCCGACTCGCGCATCGCGCTTCACGGACTCGCGGCGCAGAACGAACTCATCGTCGACGCCGACTGCCTCTACACGAACACCGGCGAAGGCCTGCACCGCTTCGTCGACCCCGTCGACGGCGAGGTCTACCTCTATTCGCAGTTCGAAGTGCCGGATTCCCGGCGCGTCTTCGCGGTGTTCGAACAGCCCGATCTGAAGGCGGAGTTCACCTTCACCATCACGGCACCCGAGGCCTGGAAGGTCGTCTCCAACTCCCCGACTCCCGAGCCGGTTCCCGCAGCGGTCGGCGCGGCGACCTGGGCTTTCGAGGCGACCCCGCGCATCTCCTCGTACATCACGGCGATCGTCGCCGGACCCTACGAGTCCACCTTCTCGGAGCTCACGAGCGCGTCGGGCCGGGTCGTCCCCCTCGGCGTGTACGGGCGCAAGAGCCTGTGGCAGCACCTCGACGCCGACTACATCTTCGACAAGACCCGTGAGGGCTTCGCCTACTACGAGGAGAAGTTCGGGGTTCCGTACCCGTTCGCGAAGTACGACCAGCTGTTCGTGCCCGAGTTCAATGCGGGTGCGATGGAGAACGCGGGAGCGGTCACGTTCACCGAGACGTACGTGTTCCGCAGCAAGGTGACGGATGCCGTCAAGGAACGCCGCGTCGTCACGATCCTGCACGAACTGGCCCACATGTGGTTCGGTGACCTCGTGACGATGAAGTGGTGGAACGATCTCTGGCTGAACGAGTCGTTCGCCGAGTGGGCGTCGACGATCGCGACGGCCGAGGCCACGGAGTGGACCGAGGCCTGGACCACCTTCAACGCGATGGAGAAGACCTGGGCATATCGCCAGGACCAGCTGCCGTCGACCCACCCGGTGGTCGCGACGATCAACGACCTCGACGACGTGCAGGTCAACTTCGACGGCATCACCTACGCCAAGGGCGGGTCGGTGCTCAAGCAGCTGGCCGCGTGGGTCGGCATCGACGCCTTCTTCGCCGGGGTCGGGCAGTACTTCCAGAAGCATGCGTTCGGCAACACCGAGCTCAGCGACCTGCTGGTGGAGCTCGAAGCCACCAGCGGGCGCGAGCTGTCGGAGTGGTCGAAGAAGTGGCTCGAGACCGCCGGGGTGAACACGCTCGCGCCGGAGCTGCGCGTCGGGGACGACGGCGTCATCTCCCGCTTCGCCATCGTGCAGACGGCGCCGGCCGACTATCCCACGATCCGTCCGCACCGCCTGGGAGTCGGCTTCTACGCCCTGGAGGGCCAGTCGCTCGTGCGCACCCATCACGTGGAGCTCGACGTCGACGGAGACCTCACCGAGGTTCCCGAGCTGATCGGCGAGCGTCAGCCCGACCTCATCCTGCTGAACGACGACGACCTCGCCTACGCGAAGATCCGTCTCGATGCCCGCTCGCTCGCGACCGCGGTCGACCACCTCGCCGGCATCAGCGACCCGCTCGCGCGATCGCTCGTGTGGGGCGCCGCGTGGGACCAGACCCGCGATGCGGAGGCGTCGGCCTCGGACTACATCGACCTGGTGCTGAGCAACATCGGCTCCGAGACCGAGTCGACCACCGTTCGCACCACGCTCGGGCAGCTCCAGCTCGCCGCAAACGCGTACGTCGCCCCTGAGAAGCGGACCGCCGCGCGCGAACGCGTCGCGGACGGCCTGTGGGAGCTGGCGACGCGTGCCGAGCAGGGCAGCGACAGCCAGCTGCAGTTCGTGACCGCGTTCGCCTCGGCCGCCGCCGCTCCGAAGCATTGGGAGCAGGTGCGGTCGCTCCGCGACGGCGAGACCGTCCTCGCGGGACTCGACATCGACGCAGATCTGTCGTGGACGCTGCTCGTCTCGCTCGCCGCGGGAGGCCTCGTGACGGCCGAGCAGATCGACAGCGCACTCGCCGCGGACAACACGTCCAAGGGCGGGGAGTTCGCCGCTCAGGCGAAGGCCGCGCTGCCGACGGTCGACGCCAAACGCGTCGCGTGGGCGTCGCTGGTCGAGAACTCCGACCTCCCGAACACCGTGGTGCGCTCGGCCGCTCTCGGCTTCGTGCACCCGGCCGGCGTGGACGTGCTCGACGCGTTCGTCGATCGCTACTTCGAGATGCTGCTCCCGGTCTGGGAGTCGCGCACGTACCAGATCGCCAACTACCTCATCACCGGCCTGTACCCGGCCCCGCTCGCCTCGACGGCGCTGCGCGATGCGACGCGACGGTGGCTGGCCGCGCACGCCGACGCCCCCGCGGCTTTGCGTCGCCTCGTGAACGAGAACCTCGCGGGCGTCGAACGTGCTCTGTCCGTTCAGGAGCGCGACGGGGAGAGCTGACCCGCGACGCCGGAGCCGAAATCGGCCGCGCATCCACCGGAGGGACGACAGGATGCGCGGCCGATCTCATCCTCAGGCAGGATGCCCCACCGGGACCGACCCCGTAGCGTCGGAGCATGATCGTCGCTGAGAACCTCACGAAGAGATATGGATCGCGTACCGCCGTGGACGATGTGTCGTTCACGGTCCGTCCCGGTCAGGTGACCGGATTCCTCGGGCCGAACGGCGCCGGGAAGTCCACCACGATGCGGATGATCGTGGGCTTGGATGCCCCGACCGCGGGCCGGGTCACGGTGGGCGGGCATCCCTACGCGAGGAGCCGCTCGCCACTGACCGAAGTCGGCGTCCTGCTGGACGCCAAGGCGGTGCACACCGGACGTTCCGCACGGGCTCATCTGCGCGCCATGGCCGCCACCCATGGCATCCCGAACACACGTGTCGACGACGTCATCGCGCTGACGGGCCTCGAATCGGTCGCCCGCAAGCGCGCCGGCAAGTTCTCACTCGGCATGGGGCAGCGACTCGGCATCGCCGCCGCCCTCCTGGGAGACCCCGGCACGCTGATCCTGGACGAGCCGGTCAACGGCCTCGATCCCGAGGGAGTGCGCTGGGTGCGCGAGCTCGTCCGCCACCTCGCCGCCGAAGGCCGCACGGTGCTGCTCTCGAGCCACCTCATGAGCGAGATGTCGCAGACCGCCGACCACGTGATCGTGCTGGGACGCGGCCGCGTGCTGGCCGATGCCTCACTCGCCGACCTCGTGCACGCCTGGACCCGCTCCGAGGTGCTGGTGCGCACGCCGCGCGCCGCCGATCTTGCCGCCGCGCTCGGTGCCGCCGACGTGACCGTCGGAGACGCCGGAGGCGGCGCCCTCGTCGTCGCGGGCCTCCCCGCCAGCCGGATCGGCGACATCGCCGCCGATCGTGGCATCCCCCTCCACGAACTGACCCCGCGCACGGGATCCCTCGAAGAGGCCTACATGGCCCTCACCGAGGGTTCCGTCGAGTACAAGAGCAAGGACATCGCATGAGCGCCGCGACCTCCCCCGCCCCGCCCCTCGCCTCCCGCACCGCCCGCGCAGCGTCGCCGTACCGTCTCAGCTTCGCGCGCGTGGTCCGCAGCGAGTGGCAGAAGCTCCTGTCGCTGCGGTCGACCTGGTGGTCCCTGGCGATCACCGTCGCGCTCTCCGTCGGGATCTCGTTGCTGATGGCGAGCGCATCCCGCGACTTCTCCGTCGGGTTCGCTCCGGTGATGACGATCGTGATGCCGATGCAGTTCACGATGCTCGTGGCCGGCATCCTCGGTGCGATCTCCATCACCGGCGAGTACTCGACCGGGATGATCCGCTCGACGTTCGCGGCCGAGCCACGCCGCGGCACGGTTCTGGTGGCCAAAGCGGTCGTGCTGACGGCGCTGATCGCTCTCACGACCGCGCTGACGTATGCCATCGCGGTCGGCGCGACCGCTCCCATCCTGGCCACGCCGATCGACTGGTCCACCCCATCCGAGTCCCTCGTCCCGCTCCTTGCCGGAGTGTTCGCGATGACGACCTTCGCTCTTCTCGGGCTCGGTTTCGGCTTCCTCATCCGCAACGGCGCCGGCGCGATCGCAGCGACGGTCGGCGTGCTGTTCGTGCTGCCCGTCGTCCTCGGCATGTTCTCGTTCGCCGGCGACAGCTGGCGGTGGCTGGTCGATGCCAGCAACTACCTGCCGATGACCGGCGCTCAGAACGCCACGACAGTCGCGGGCGAGCACATCGGGCGCGGATTCGCGACCCTCGCCGCGTGGCCCGCGGTGCTCCTGCTCGGCTCGTGGGCGGTAGTCCGCCGCCGCGACGCATGACGTGAGCCGTCCTTCCCCGGATGCGCGCAGCTCGCCCGACCCCGCGTCGGGTGAGCTGCGCCTGCCTCGTCCGCCGGGGGTCATCCGTCTGTTCTGGGCTCGCCACCCACGCCTCGCCGACACCCTGATCGCGCTTCTGAGCGCGGTGCTCACGTTCGCTCCGCCCGTGGGAACCCGCACGAACGCCGCGTGGGACGCGGTGCGGCCCGCGACGGTCATCCTCCTGGCTCTCGCTTGCGTGTGCCTGATGCTGCGCCGTCGACACCCCCTGCTGGCCTTCTCGGTCGCGGCGATCGGCGCGATCGTCGGCATGCCCGCCGGCGGGGGCATCGGCATCGTCGTCCTCGTCGTCGCGGCCTACTCCGTCGCCGTCTACCGCAGTTCGCGCACTGGCATCCTCGCCGCCGTCACGGCCGCCGTGCTGTCGGCGGCCGCCGCGCTCGTGACGGCGTCGACGGGCGCGATGTCGCTGCAGGCATCCCTCAACGCGTTCTTCTCGCTCGGCACCGCCCTTCTGGTGTCGACTCTGGTGGGGGTGAACATCGGCAACCGCAAACGGTACGTGGCCGCCATCCTCGACACCTCGCGTCAGCTGTGGGAGGAGCGCGAGCATCACGCCCGGCTCGCCGCCTCCGCGGAACGCACGCGCATCGCGCGCGAGATGCACGATGTCGTCTCGCACTCGCTGACGGTCGTCGTCGCGCTCGCGGAGGGCGCGACCGCCACGTCCGATGCGGACCGCAGCCGTGCCGCGACCGCGCGCATCGCGACGACCGCACGCGGCGCGCTCGACGAGATGCGGGCGATGCTCGGCGTGCTTCGAGACGACACCGACCCGGAGGCCCCGCTCGTGCCCCTCGACGCCGACGCGGTCGGTTCCGCGGTGGCCGCCGCGCGCAGCGCAGGGCTCCCCGTGACCCTCCGCACGACGGGCCAGCCCATCACCGAGCGCCACGCCCGTCTCGCCGTCGCGCGCGTCGTGCAGGAGGGTTTGACGAACGTGCTGCGGCACGCGCCGCAGGCGCGCACCGTCGAGGTCGCGATCGCGCGGACATCCACCGCGACCGTCGTCGAAGTCGTCAACGACGGCGTCATCGCCGCGCCGTCCGGCGGCGGCTTCGGTCTGCGGGGATTGCACGAACGGGCTGCGCGCCTCAGCGGCACCGCCCGTGCCGGGCTGCGCGCCGACGGGCGTTGGCACGTACGCCTGGAGATCCCGACCGCCGCCGCCGACATGGATCCGGAGAGCGCCGCGTGACCGAACCCATCCGTGTCCTCCTCGTCGACGACCAACCGTTGATCCGTCTGGGATTCGCGATGGTTCTCGACGCCGAACCCGACATCGCGATCGTCGGCGAAGCCGGCGACGGGCAGGATGCCCTCGCGCAGAGCGTGCGGCTGCAGCCCGATGTCGTCCTGATGGACGTTCGGATGCCGCGCGTGGACGGCATCGCCGCCACCGCCGACATCCTCGCCGCACTCCCCGACACCCGGGTCCTGGTGCTCACGACGTTCGACCTCGATGAGTACGCCTTCGCCGCCCTCGACGCCGGAGCGAGCGGATTCCTGCTGAAAGATGTGGATCGCCATGCGCTCGTCGCCGCTGTACGCGCCGTCGCCGGCGGCGACGCCGTGCTCTCTCCCCGCGTCACCCGCGAGGTGATCGCGCGTCGGACCGCGCGTGCCGCGCCGGATGCCACCGCGCGCGAGGAACTCGCCCGCATCGCGACTCTCACTCCGCGCGAGGCCGACGTCTTCCGCGCCCTGGCACGCGGCCTCGGCAACGCCGAGATCGCGGCGGAACTGTATCTCGGCGAGACGACCGTCAAGACGCATGTCGGTCGCGTCCTCGCCAAACTGGGCGCCCGCGACCGCATCCAGGCGGTCATCATCGCCCATCGGTGCGGCTGGGGCGACGACCGCCCGGCGTCCGAGGCGACGCACAGGGGCGCTCGTTAGGATCGAGGAGATGCTGTACTTCACCTCGCCCGACGGCGAAACGAACCCGTCGATCTTCGACTCCGACCTGTGGCACCGCATCTTCGACTGGCTCGGCGAAGCCGGACTCAAAGTCGCCGCGATCGCGGGCATCATCGTGGGTGCGTTCATCGCGTCGTGGGTGCTGCGACTGGTCATCCGACGCGTCGTGAACCGGATCGTCTCGGGTGCGAAGTCGAAGGCGAACGTCGACGACACCCAGGCGCTGGAGCGTTCGCCGCTGGCCGCCGTCCGCGTCGTGCAGCGCACCCGGACGCTCGGCTCGATCCTGCAGAACATCGTCAACGTCACCCTCGTGATCATCGCGACCCTGCTCATCGTCAACGCGATCGATCAGAACGCGCTCGGCTCGTTCGCGCTGCTGTCGGCGGCGATCGGCGCCGGCCTCGGTTTCGGCGCGCAGAACATCGTCAAAGACGTCCTGAACGGCATCTTCATCGTCGCCGAGGATCAGGTCGGCATCGGAGACGTCGTCGATCTCGGGCTCGCAACCGGCATCGTCGAGTACGTGAGCGTTCGCATCACTCATGTCCGCGACGTCAACGGAACTCTCTGGTACGTCCGCAACGGCGAGATCACACGCATCGGCAACATGTCGCAGGGCTGGTCACGCGTGATCATCGATCTCGCGGTTCCCACCGACGCCGACATCCCCGCCGTCGAGAAGGCGATGCTGAACGCCGCCAAGGGCATCCAGAAGGACCCGAAGTGGCGGTCGCGTGTCGTCGAGTCTCCCGAGATCTGGGGGCTCGAGTCGGTCAGCGGCGACGCGCTCGTCATCCGGATCGTGATGAAGACCCGCGCCAACGCGAAGGACGACGTCGCACGAGAGCTGCGCATGCGTCTGAAGCACGCGATGGATGACATGGGCATCACCCTGCCCGCCCTGAACTCGATCACCCTCAGCGGGCTCGAGGGCGCCCAGCGCGTCCGCGGCGCCAACCCGCCCCGGACCAAGCCGACCCGGATCGCCGTCGCCGAGGCGAAACCCGTGTGGAAGCCCAAGCGCAGCACGGGCGGGACATCCGCCGACGCGCACCCCACGTCGCCGACCAGCGAGGAGCCGACATCGTGACCGACACAGACCCGCGCAGCTTCTACGACGAGATCGGCGGCCACGAGACCTTCGTCCGCCTCGTCGACGCGTTCTACCGCGGCGTCGCCGCCGACGAGGTGCTGAAGCCGATGTATCCCGAAGAGGATCTCGGCCCGGCCGCCGTGCGGATGACGATGTTCCTGGAGCAGTACTGGGGTGGTCCGACGACCTACAGCGAGCAGCGCGGCCACCCCCGGCTTCGCATGCGGCACGCGCCCTTCCACGTGAACCCGGATGCCCGCGATCGCTGGTTGCAGCACATGCGCACCGCCGTCGGCGAGATCGGACTCACGCCCCTGCACGAAGCGACGCTGTGGGACTACCTCGAGCGCGCGGCACACGCGATGGTCAACACGTTCGAACCGAGCGGCATCGGCCCGACCCGGGGCGCGCAGTCGCCGTCCCTGCCCGTGCATCCCCGCACCGACTGAGCCCTCCGCGCCGCACGCTCGGCGTCACACCCGTGTTCAGGCGCCCGTCGGGCGGACGGCCGTCAGACCGGAGCGAACGGTTCCGCGAGTGAGGACGTGTCCGCGGACGAAGCTGATGCGCGCCCAGGGGCCGTTCCGTCGGACCACGGCCGCCTCCTCGCCGGCGATGAAGCCGAGAGCGAAGGCCGCGAAAGCCACTCCGAGCGGCAGACCTTGCAGGGCGTCGTCGGGTGCGCCCCACACGGCCGCTCGAACGGTGTGCACGGCGTCGTCACCGGCATCCGTGGGTACGCCCTCGGCGACGGTGGCGATCCCCCACTGGGCGCGTTCGGCGAGCGTCGCGGCGGGGATCGTCCCCTCATCGCTCCAGCCCGCGCGGGGAGGCGACACCCCCGCCCACGTCGCGGTGACGGCGGAATCAGGCAGCCGGAGCGAGGAGGAGTCGACGTCTGCCGCGAGAGCGGCGGCGTCGACGGTCAGGTCGCAGACGAGTTCCGGATCGACGGACACGGCCCGCATGCCGAGCACGGTCGGGGTGGGTTCGAGCAGGGTGCGCGGAGCGAGCGGGGCGGCGGTCAGCAGAAGCACCCCGTCCCGCGCCACCAGCCGAACGGCACCGTCCCCGAGACGGGATGCCCGCTGGGCGAAGGTGAGCGCGTCGGCGGCGGTGGGTCCGTCGGGAAAGAGCAGGCGTTGCGACATCCGCCCTAAACTACCAAGCGTTCGCATCGTCCGAGATGCGGCGGACGGGGAGGCAGTGTGAGCGAGGCCGGCAGATCAGTCGATGAGGCCGCACCGCCCGCGATCACCGACCCCGTGGGCACGATGCTTGACGTGCTGGACCTCGATTCCAGCACGGCGCGCACGACCGAAGACATCTTCACCGGATCGTCGCACCCGATGCCGAGCGGCCGGATCTTCGGTGGCCAGGTGCTCGCGCAGGCGATCATCGCCGCCGACCGCACGACCGACGACGATCGTGTGCCGCACTCGATGCACGGCTATTTTCTGCGCCCGGGCGACGCGACGCGGGGCGTCACCCTGTCGGTCGACCGCATCCACGACGGCAGGTCGTTCTCGACGCGGCGCACGCAGGCGTTCCAGCAGGGCGTGCCGATCTTCTCGATGATCGCCTCGTTCCAACGCGAGGATGCGGGCCTCGAGCACGCGGCACCTTTCCCCGAGGGCGTCCTGTCGCCGGAGGATGCCGCCGCACGCGCCGCCGATGTGCAGCTGCACCCGCTCTCGCGCCGACTTCTCGACGAAAGCCCGATCGAGGTCGTGCACGCCGAGAGCGCGGTCTACGATCGGGTGGCCGGACCGCACGTGCCGCGCCAGCACGTGTGGATGCGCACGCGCCGCCCGATCGGCGATGACCCGGCACTGCACCGGGCCGCTCTGGCGTACATGAGCGATCTGACCATCCAGGAGTCGGTCCTGCGGGCGCACGGCGTGCCGTGGGCGCTGCCCGGGCTCAAGGTGGCGAGCCTCGATCACGCCATGTGGTGGCATCGCCCGGGGCGCGTCGACGACTGGCTGCTGTACGCACAGGAGTCGCCGAGCGCGCGCGGCGGCCGAGGGCTGGCGACCGGTCGGATCTTCACCCGCGGCGGCGTGCTCGTGGCGACCACCGCGCAGGAGATCACCGTGCGCGTGCCGGAGTCCGCGATCAGCGGCGACTGAATGCGACCGGCTCGCCCAGGTACGGCGCCCACGCGGTGCGCATGCGCTCGGTGAGCCGCGTCGGGCGGAAGCTCTGCGCGTCCACGAGGACGACGGCCGAGGATGCTCGTGCGTACAGCGTCTGCTCGTCGTCGCTGCGGGGGCTGTAGACCTCGTAGCAGACCTCGACGCTCGATCCGCCGATCTTGCCGAACCACATCTGCACGTCGAGCGGCTCGCGCCGGTACGGAACCGGCGCGAGATACTCGATCTCCTGCCGCGCGATGAGGGTGAGCGCCGCGGCATCCGCCCCGGCCTCGATCACCGCGGTGTCGGGTGCCTCTTCGCCGACGATCGGCTCCCAGAAGACGCGCACCCGCGCCTCTTCCAGGAGCTTCAGCATCGTCGCGTTGTTGACGTGGTTGAACGCATCGAGGTCGCCCCACCGCAGGTGGATGGGGACGTGCAGTCGGGCTCTGTCAGTCACGCGTCAGCTTGCGGTGCGTGGATCGGTGCGGGTTGGCCGCGTCCGGTCCGAGGCGCTCGATCTTGTTCGCCTCGTACGCCTCGAAGTTGCCCTCGAACCAGTACCAGCGGTCGGGGTTCTCGTCCGTGCCCTCGTATGCCAGGATGTGCGTCGCGATGCGGTCGAGGAACCACCGGTCGTGGGTGATGACCACGGCGCATCCCGGGAACTCGAGCAGCGCATTCTCGAGAGAGCTCAGCGTCTCGACGTCCAGGTCGTTGGTCGGCTCGTCGAGGAGCAGCAGGTTGCCGCCCTCCTTGAGGGTGAGGGCGAGGTTCAGGCGGTTGCGCTCGCCACCCGAGAGGACACCGGCCTTCTTCTGCTGGTCGGGGCCCTTGAAGCCGAACTTCGAGACATAGGCGCGCGAGGGGATCTCGATCTTGCCGACCGTGATGATGTCGAGGCCGTCCGAGACGACCTCCCACAGCGTCTTGTTCGGGTCGATGTTCGCGCGGCTCTGGTCGACGTAGCTGATCTTGACGGTCTCGCCCACCTTGAGGTCACCGCCATCGAGCGGCTCGAGGCCGACGATCGTCTTGAAGAGGGTGGTCTTGCCGACGCCGTTGGGGCCGATGACGCCGACGATGCCGTTCGGCGGCAGGCTGAAGCTGAGGCCGTCGATGAGCGACCGGTCGCCGAAACCCTTCTGCAGCTTCTTCGCCTCGATGACCACGCTGCCCAGGCGCGGGCCGGCCGGGATCTGGATCTCTTCGAAGTCGAGCTTGCGCGTGCGCTCGGCCTCGGCAGCCATCTCCTCGTATCGCGCAAGGCGGGCCTTGGACTTCGTCTGACGACCCTTCGCACTCGAGCGGACCCAGTCGAGCTCGTCCTTCAGGCGCTTGGCGAGCTTCGCGTCCTTCTTGCCCTGGATGTCGAGGCGTTCGGCCTTCTTCTCGAGGTAGGTGGAGTAGTTGCCCTCGTAGCCGATCAGCCGACCGCGGTCGACCTCGGCGATCCACTCGGCGACGTTATCGAGGAAGTACCGGTCGTGGGTGATGGCGATGACCGCGCCCTTGTACGACTGCAGGTGCTGCTCGAGCCACAGCACGCTCTCGGCGTCGAGGTGGTTGGTGGGCTCGTCGAGCAGCAGCAGGTCGGGCTTCTGCAACAGCAGCTTCGCAAGAGCGACGCGGCGGCGCTCACCACCGGAGAGCTTGGTGACCGGCTCGTCGCCGGGAGGCGTGCGCAGGGCATCCATCGCCTGTTCCAGCTGCGAGTCGAGGTCCCAGCCGTCCGCGGCGTCGATCTCCTCCTGCAGTACGCCCATCTCAGCCAGCAGGGCGTCGAAGTCGGCGTCCGGATCGGCCATCAGGGCGGAGATCTCGTTGAAGCGGTCGAGCTTCGCCTTGATCGCGACGCCCTCCTGGATGTTCTCCAGCACCGTCTTGCTCTCGTCGAGCTCCGGTTCCTGCATGAGGATGCCGACGGTGAATCCGGGGGTCAGCTTGGCCTCTCCGTTGGAGGGCGCGTCGAGCCCGGCCATGATCTTCAGGATCGTGGACTTACCGGCGCCGTTCGGACCGACCATGCCGATCTTCGCGCCCGGCAGGAAGGACATCGTGACGTCGTCGAGGATCAGCTTCTCGCCCACCGCTTTGCGGGCACGGACCATGGAGTAGATGTATTCGGCCATAACGCGCCAAGTCTACGGTGCGGCCGGACCTCGGATCACCGCGACCGCGTACACCTCACCAGTCGATGGGGCGGGTCTGCCCGACCAGGCACGTGTCGCCCGGAACGAGCGGAAGAACGAGCGCGGTAGGCGCCGGCGTCGACGGCCCCACCTGACCGACCAGACACTCCCCCGCCCACTTCACCGAGAACTGGATCGAGTCGGCGGGGTTCCCCACCGTCGTCTGGTCATTCGTCAGCTCCATGGCGGTCTTCGGGAACCCTGCCGCGACGAGCGCGTCGATGTAGGCGCGGCCCTGCACGCGCGCGTCGGTAGCGGCGACGGCGTTCATCACCTCGCGGAACAGCGGCAGATTGTCCGCCGCGGACCCCTCCGGCACGAGCACCGGCGCGGTGGCGGTCGGAGTCGGAGTCGCCGTCGGGGTGGCCGATGTCGACGGAGCCGGCAGGGGCGTCGGCGTCGGTGCGCATCCGGCCACGCCGAGCGCGGCGACCAGTCCGATCGTGCACGCGACGGCGAATCGGGACGGGTGGAGAGCGAGAAGGCGCACCCGTCGAGTCTAGGCGGTGCGATGAGCGCCGCCCGGCGGGAGAGCCGCCCTGCGCACCGAGCGGCGCGCTCGCCGCGGAGCCCTCGCCGTCGGGGCGGCGTCTCGACACCCCCTCCCGCTCAGAACGGCGTGCTCGTCTGCTCCGACGGCGCTCCCCAGCCGGAGACCGTGACGAGTTCGCCGTGCGTCTCGGGCGCGACGGCGTCGGCCTCGGAGCCGGACGACAGGATCTCTCCTGTGGAGCCGTCGACCGGGCCCTCGACCGAGCCGTCGGGCGCCCAGTCCTCGGTCCCCCGTGGGCGTCCGTCGTCGGCGGTGGCCCGGGCGTCCTTGACGAACGACGCGACTCCGAACATCAGATCGGGACCGAGACTCGTCGCCTCGAGATCGACGCTCGTTCCACTCCGTCCGTTCGCCTCCCAGCGGCGGACGCGGAGCTTGCCGGCGACGATCACGCGCTGGCCCTTCCCGAGCGACGCGAACGCGTGTTCGGCGAGGGAGCGGAACACCGACACGTTGTAGAAGTTGGTGTGACCGTCGCTCCATGAGCCGTTCTCCCAGCGACGCTCGGTGCTGGCGACGCCGAAGGTCACCATCGACACGTTGCCGGCGATGTCGTGCCTGGTCGGCGATGAGGTGATGTTGCCGGTGACGGCGATGAGATCTGACATGACGCACCTTTCCTCGTGCTTCGCGGTCGCAGTGTTTCTGCGATGCCGCTCCGGCACCCGCGTGCCCACGTCGGGCGCCGGAGCAGGATCAGCTTGTCGGCCGGGTCTGCTGCCATGTGGGGCGAGGGCGCCGAATGTGGAGGGATGACGCATCCGCTGCCCTGGGGAGGGCCGGATCGGCCGCCGAGACGGACGGGGACGAGCACTGTCGGACATCGAAGCTATGTTCGAATCAGGAGGAAGACATGACCACCACGACGACCACGGATGACACGACACCGCACGTTCGCGGAGTCACTTTTCGCTCCGTCTCGGCGACGAGATGGCGAGTGCTCGACCGCGCCGGTCGGGTGCTGGGCCATCTGCGCACGGAATGCCAGCCGGAGGGAGTGCGATTCCACGCCGAGCGATTCGACCTGGCCGCCGCGCGACTGCGTGCTCTCGGCTCGTTCTGGACCGCGCGCGAAGCGGTCGACTGCCTGCGCTATCTCCGATGACGAGCGCGCGTGTCTGCGCGATGCGAGACCGGTTGCGGGCATCGCCCACCCCCGGAGGAGCACTCGCTCAGACGAGACCCTCGACGAGATCGTCGTGATCGACGGGAGCCGACGCACGCACGTGCGGCCACCGCTCGGCAAGCACATCGACGGCGCGACGCAGGTCGCTGACCGGCGCCGTGAACGGGATGCGCAGATGACGATCATGCGTGCCGTCCACAGCGAAGCGAGAGCCGGCGGAGAGATAGACGCCGTCTGCGCGCGCGGCGAGGACGAGGCCCGAGCTCAGCGGCGCGTCGAGCTCCACCCAGAGCGACACGCCACCCGCGACCTGCGGGACGCGCCACGCGGGCAACCGCTCGGCCAGGGCGCCGACGAGGGCGTCGCGACCCTCGCCCAGAAGATCGGCGCGCTGTCGGAGCACCTCGGGCATCCGCTCCAGCGCCCGCACGGCCACGGCCTGTTCGAACTCGGGCGTACCCAGATCTCGTGGCGGTCGGGAGGCGATGAGACGTGCCACGAGATCTCCGTCGGCCCGGATCCACCCGATCCGCAGTCCGCCCCAGACGGACTTGCCGAGCGATCCGACGCGCACGACGTCGTGTCGGGTGAAGGCCGGGGCCGTTGCCGCGCCGCCATCGATGACGAGGTCTGCCGTGGTCTCGTCGACGACGATGACGGTGCCGGCCCGTCGCGCGGCTCGAGCCAACGCCTCCTCCTCGTCGAAGCTCATCGAGCGTCCGGTGGGGTTCTGGAAACGAGGCATGAGGTAGGCCACGACCGGAGCGGCACGAGAGAACGCCTGGGTCGCCCGATCCATGTCCCATCCGTGGGCGGCGCTCACCGGCACGCCGACGAGTCGGGCGCCGGCCCCGCGCAGCGCCTCGGCCGCATGGGGATACGTCGGTGTCTCGATCAGCGCGCGGTCTCCCCGGCGCATGAGGGCGTGCGCCAACAGGTGGATCGCGGACTGGGCGCCCGTCGTCACCATGACCTCGTCGGGCGTGGTCGGAACGCCGGCACGTCGATAGCGATCCGCGATCGCGGATCGCAGGGCCAGCGAGCCGCGGATGTCGTACCCGGCCCGGGCGACGAGCGACGCAGCGTCGGCGCCGACCTCGCTCATCAGGCCTGCGAGCCCCGGCCAGGCCGCGGGGCTCGCCTGCTGCAGATCGATGTCACCCTCCCCCGCCACCACGCGCCCCGGCTCACGACCGCGCTGCGGCACCGTGACGCTGCCCGATCCGCGCCTGCTCGCGATGTGACCACTGCCACGCAGGCTGCGGTACGCGGCAGCGACCGTGGTGCGGCTCACCCGGACCGCGGTGGCGAGCTCCCGCTCCGCCGGCAACGCCGTACGAGCGGCGATGCGGTTGTCGAGACAGAGCAGACGGATGCCGTCCGCCAGCGCCTCGTACGCGGGCTCGCGCGTGCGCCACCCGCCCAGCGCCGCAGCGAGGGCCCGAGCGGTGATCCGGGAGTCCATGAAGCCACGATAGTCGAAGTGGACTGGAGCCTCAGTGCCAATTCTGCGGTGAGATGTCCGTATGCCCGCCAGAATCACCCAGTTGCTCATCGGCCTCGTCCTGTACGGCACCGCCTGCGCCGTCATGGTCCGCGCCGGCATCGGCGTCGACCCGTGGACCGTCTTCGCTCAGGGCGTGGCCGCACACACCGGAATCGGGATCGGGTGGATCACGAACATCGTCGGCTTCCTCGTGCTGCTGCTGTGGCTTCCGCTACGGCAACGCCCGGGTATCGGCACCGTGGCCAACATCCTCCTCGTGGGCACCAGCATGCAGGCATCGCTCGCCGTGATACCGATCGTCGAGGGCTTTCCGCTCGGCATCGCGGTGTTCGTCGCCGGGATGCTGCTGCTCGCCCTCGCCTCGGGCCTGTACATCGGGGCCGACTTCGGCGCCGGACCTCGAGATGGGCTCATGACCGGACTTCACGCACGCTTCGGGTGGCCGATCTGGATCGCACGGCTCGTCGTCGAGGCATCCGTCCTGTTCGTCGGATGGCTACTCGGCGGCTCGGTCGGACTCGGCACCGTGCTGTTCGCCGCAGGGATCGGGCCGCTGGTGCACCGCGCACTTCCGCTCTTCGACCGGCGTCGTCGCGCGCTCCGAGAGCGCACCGCGTCACCCGCGCCCGTTGCCGCCGGGAGACCGCCGGCGTGAGGTCGTCAGTGCTCGCGGAAGGTCGGCCACTCCGACCCCGGGGTCAGATGCCCGTGCAAGGCGTTCTTGGCGATGTCCATGCTCGGGTAGGTGCCGATGCTGGCGTCGGCTCCGGCGACGGTGGCAGTGTAGCCCTCGTCGCCGCGACGTATCGTGCCGACGACCCGGCCCTCGGATCCGTAGGCAACCCACACAGCGGACGGAACGGTGCTCATGGTGACTCCTTCGTCTGCCTCGACCGTACGCCGCGCATCGACCGAACGCCACCCACCGGAAAGAGGATGCGCTCGAGAACGATTGCTGTGGTGCCCCCGGCAGGATTCGAACCTGCGACCAACGGATTAGAAGGCCGTTGCTCTTCCGCTGAGCTACGGAGGCGCCCATCCAGCGTAGCGCCGCACGGGCCGGCGTCCGCACTGCTCGGTAGGATGGCGTCCATGGTGAACGCCGCGGAGAATGACCGTCTCGTCTGGATCGACTGCGAGATGACGGGCCTTGATCTCGAGGTCGACGAGCTCGTCGAGATCGCGATCGTGGTCACCGATTTCGAGCTCACACCGGTGCACGAGGGCTTCCAGATCGTGATCAAGCCCGACGATTCCGCGCTGGAGCACATGGGCGAGTTCGTCACGAAGATGCACGAGACCTCCGGGTTGCTCGAAGAGATCCCCCACGGCGTCAGCCTCGCCGACGCCGAGTTCCAGGCTCTGGAGTACATCCAACGATTCGTGGCGGAAGGCAAGGCCCCCCTGGCGGGCAACACGATCGGCACGGATCGCATGTTCCTCGCGAAGTACATGCCGCGGATCGACCGGTGGCTGCACTATCGGAACGTCGACGTGTCCAGCGTGAAGGAGCTGTCACGCCGCTGGTATCCGCGGGCCTACTTCAACGCGCCGACGAAGGACGGCGGGCATCGCGCTCTGGCCGACATCCGCGAGTCGATCCGCGAACTGGCCTACTACCGCCAGGCCGTTTTCGTGCCTGCGCCCGGCCCCACGAGCGACGAGGCACGTGACGCGGCGGCAGCGGCTGTGTCAACATATGCCTCGGACGTGTAATAGACTCGTCTGGTTGCCCGGCGACGGGCACATGGTGGCTATAGCTCAGTTGGTAGAGCACCGCGTTGTGGTCGCGGGGGTCGCGGGTTCAAGCCCCGTTAGCCACCCCACTTTCTCCTCCTCCGGAGGCACTGCATGATCGAGATGGATGCCGACGCGTTCGACGATCTCGTCGCCGACGAACTCGATGCCCTCCCGGCAGACATGCTGAACGGGCTCGACAACGTGGTGTTCGTCGTCGAGGACCGCCCTGAGGACGGCTCGCTCGACCTCCTCGGCCTTTACGACGGCCTCGCCCTCACGGAGCGCGACCGCTACGGCATCGGCGACCTGCCGGATCGGATCATCGTGTATCGCGATCCGCACCTCGACGTCTGCGACGACCTCGACGAACTGCGCGACGAGGTGCACACCACGCTCGTCCACGAGATCGCCCACTTCTACGGCATCGACGATGCGCGTCTGCACGATCTCGGATGGGCGTGACCGCGGTGTCCGCCGTTCTGCCCCTCGAGGACGTCGACCTGGCATCCGCCTCACAGAGTTCCCGCCCCTGGCAGGCGGTCGTCTGGAACGACCCGGTGAACCTGATGAGCTATGTCGTGCACGTGTTCCGCGAGCACTTCGGCTATTCGCGGGAGCACGCGGAGCGCTTGATGCTCGCCGTTCACCACGTCGGGCACGCCGTGGTGGCCGAAGGCGCGCGCGAACCGATGGAGATGCACGTGCAGGCCATGCACGATTACGGGCTCTGGGCCACCGTGCGGGAAGGCGGATCATGACACGTGTGCTGCTGGAGATGTCGCTGCTGGAAGCTGCGCACCTCTCCGACCTGGTGACGCAGTTCGGCGAGCTCATCGGCGAGACCGTCGATGACGTGGCGCTCGACGATCCCGCGATCGTGCGTCTCGTCCCGGACGCCTACCGGGACGATCCCGCCGCGGCCGACGAGTTCCGCAGGCTCACGCAGGCGGATCTGCTCGACCGGCGACGCGATGACGCGGCCGTCGTCCTCTCGACTCTGCAACGCGACGGTCGCACTCTCAGACCGGAAGAGGTCGCCCCGGAGGACGCGACGGCGCCCGTCGTCGTCGAGCTGCACGACGCATCCGTCGCCGCGTGGCTGCGCACCCTCACCGCTTTGCGCCTGGTCATGGCGGCACGACTCGGCGTCACGGACGATGAGCAGGGCGAGTCCGATGACCCGCGCTTCGGGATCTACAACTGGCTCGGCTTCCGCCTCGAAGGGCTGCTGCAGGCCCTCGAAGACTGAGCCGCAACAGGTCGTCGGCCGGCACCGTCAGGGGATCTCGGCCACCAGCGTCGCCAAGTCGCGTGGTCGGTCGCGGTCGAGGTGCCGGCGCTCCTGATCCGCCCACCGATCCCAATGCGGTCGGTAGGTGTCGCCGTCGCGGGCCAGTGCGCGCGCACGTCGGGTACCGGCGGGGCTCTCCAGCCAGACGCGAATGGGTGCGAGGGCGGCGGACGCCGCGGTCAGCACGCCGGATCCCTCGATGATCAGGGGAACTTCGGGAGCGGTCGTCATCTCGGCGCCCGGCGCGGACCGCGCCCAGTCCCAGCGGTGCCAGCGTGCCGTGCGCCCCGCGCACCACGGCTCGAGGATCTGTGTGCGCGCCGTCTCGGCACCGGCGTCCAACCCGTCCCAGCCCGGGTAGACGTCGTCGAGGGCGACGACGTTCACATCGCCCGGCCATGCCGCGGCGAGGCGGGCCGCGAGCGTGGTCTTGCCGGCTCCCGACTGGCCGTCGATGAGGATGGCGACCGGCGCCGTTCCGGGCGTGGCCTCGAGACGGGCGACATCCGCGCGCACGCGGACGAGCACGGCCTCTATCGCGGCGTCGACGCCGTCAGCGCTTGAGGGCACGGATGATGCGGCTGAGTGCCCGACCGGTCACCCAGACGAAGGGGATGCCCACGGCCAGCAGCGAGACGATGTTGGGCTCGAAGCTCACGCCGTCACCGCGTCGGATGTAGGCCCCGACGGGGAACGCCGCCCCTCCGCCGCCGCCACCGGCAGCGCCGTTGCCGTCGTCTCCGGCACCGAACCCCGACCACGAGACCGCGACGGGGACGAGGCGTACGCCGTCGACGTCCTGCTGTTCGCCGTAGACGCTCGTGACGCCCAGGGACGCGGTCTGCTTGGCGAGTTCGAGTGCGAGATTGGGCATACGACCACCGTAGCCGGTGCCGTGCGCGGGCGCGACGGCCCTCACTCGCGCGGAAGCCGTGGATTCGTCGGAAGCGCGTTGACGTCACGGCGCGGTCCGAGGACGCTCGCGCGGGTGACGGCGCCGCCGCCGAATCGGTCGCGCGCGTCGTCGAGCGCGGCGTCGACGCGGCGCCAGTCCTCGTCGTCGTCCCAGAGGGTGAGGGCGGCACCGCCCCCGGGGCGCAGCTTCTCGGCGCGCACACCGATGAGGCGGACGGGCTGGGCCAGCTCGAGCTCGTCGAACAGACCGATCGCGACGTCGCCGATCCGCTGCCCCACGTCGGTCGGCTCGGCCAGAGTGCTCGCGCGCGACAGCGTCGTGAAGTCTGCGTACCGCAGCTTCAGAGAGATGGTGCGCGCCTCCCAGCCGCCACCGCGCAGGCGCCCGGCTACCCGGTCGGCGAGACGGCGCAGCTCGCTGCGCAACGTCGCCCGGTCGGCGATGTCGTGCAGGAACGTCTCTTCATGGCCGATGCTCTTCTCGACCCGCTCGGTTTCGACCTCGCGCGGATCCTGGCCGTGCGCGAGGAGCCAGACCCGTTCGCCGCCGGTGGGTCCGAGCGCACGTTCGATGACGCGCTGAGGCGACGCGAGGATGTCGGAGACGAGTCGGATGCCCCGCGCCTCGAGAGCCTCCGCCGCCTTGGGTCCGACGCCCCACAACGCCCGCACCGGAAGCGCCGCGAGAAAGGGGGCGGTTTCGGGCTCGCTCACGATCAGCAGACCGTCGGGCTTCGACATGGTCGAGGCGATCTTCGCGACATGCTTGGTCGCTGCGACTCCGACGCTGCAGACGAGTCCGGTCTCGGCGAGGACCCGCGCCCGCAGCATCCGCGCGATCTCGCCCGGCGATCCCCACAGCCGCCGTGCGCCTGACACGTCGAGGAACGCCTCGTCGATGGACAGCGGCTCGACGAGCGGAGTGATCTCCTGGAAGATCCCCATCACCTGACGTGACAGCGCGGAGTAGCGCTCGAAGTGCGGCACGACGACGATCGCCTGCGGACACAGCCGCAGCGCCTGCGCGACGCCCATCGCCGATCGCACGCCGTACCGGCGCGCCTCGTACGACGCGCTCGAGACGACCCCGCGCCCCTCCATGCCCCCGACGATCAGCGGCTTACCGGCGAGGGCGGGATCGTGGAGCACTTCGACGGACGCGTAGAAGGCATCCATGTCGACATGCAGGATGCGCGTGCCGGTGTCATCGGCGTCGTCGGGCGATACCCGCCGCCCACTGCCGTCGCCTCGTCCCACGTCGTCCATTCTGGTCGAGACCCCCGACATGCACGATGCCGCGCCCCGGTGGACCCGAGGCGCGGCATCGTGGAAGCGGCTGCGTCAGCCGGCGGCACGCTCCAGCACGAGCTCGCGCACCCGGGCGGCGTCCGCTTGACCCTTCATGGCCTTCATGACGGCGCCGATGACGGCGCCGGCTGCCTGCACCTTGCCGTCGCGGATCTTCGCGAGCACGTCGGGCTGCGCGGCGAGTGCCTCGTCGATCGCGGCGATCAGGGCACCGTCGTCCGAGACGACCGCGAGCCCCCGCGCATCCACGACCTCCTGCGGCGTGCCTTCCCCGGCGATGACGCCCTCCAGCACCTGACGGGCCAGCTTGTCGGTGAGCGTTCCGGCGTCGACGAGCTGCTGCAGGGCGGCGATGGATGCCGGCTCGACGAGCGAACCGGGCTCGACGCCCTGCGCGTTGGCGATGCGGGTGATCTCCCCCGTCCACCACTTGCGGGCGGCGGCGGGGGTGGCGCCCGCAGCGACGGTCGCCTCGAGCTCGGCGAGCAGCCCGCCGTTGACGACGTCCTGGAACTCCAGGTCGGTGAAGCCCCAGTCGCCCTTCAGGCGGCGACGACGCACCGCGGGCGGCTCGGGCAGGGCGGCGCGCAGCGACTCGATCAGCTCGACGGGCGGCGCGACCGGCAGCAGGTCGGGCTCGGGGAAGTAGCGGTAGTCGTCGGCATCCGACTTCGGACGCCCGGGCGAGGTCGTCCCGGTGTCCTCGTGCCAGTGCCGGGTCTCCTGCGTGATGGTGCCGCCGGCGGCGAGGATCGCGGCCTGCCGCTGGATCTCGTAACGGACCGCCCGTTCGACCGAACGCATGGAGTTGACGTTCTTCGTCTCGGTACGCGTGCCGAGCTTCTCCTGGCCCCGCGGGCGGAGCGAGACGTTCGCGTCGCAGCGCAGGTTGCCACGCTCCATCCGGGCCTCGGAGATCCCGAGCGACAGCACGATGTCGCGGATCGCCCGCACGTACGCGGCGGCCAGCTCGGGGGCCCGATGCTCGGCCCCGAAGATCGGCTTCGTGACGATCTCCACGAGCGGCACACCGGCACGGTTGTAGTCGACGAGCGAGTACTCGGCGCCCTGGATGCGGCCGGTAGCGCCCCCGACGTGGGTGAGCTTGCCGGCATCCTCTTCCATGTGGGCGCGCTCGATCGGCACGGTCACGATGTCGCCGCCCTCGAGCTCGACCTCGACCTGCCCCTCGAACGCGATCGGCTCGTCGTACTGTGAGATCTGGTAGTTCTTGCCGAGGTCGGGATAGAAGTAGTTCTTACGCGCGAACCGGCTCGACGGCGCGATCGAGCACCCGAGCGCCAGCCCCAGACTGATAGAGAAACGCACGGCCTGCTCGTTGACCACCGGCAGCGAGCCGGGAAGGCCCATATCGACCGGCGCGACCAGCGTGTTCGGTGCCGCGTCGTGGTTCGACTCGTGCGCGGGGTTCGCCGCGGGCGAGAACATCTTCGTGCGGGTGTTCAGCTCGACGTGCACCTCGAAGCCGAGCACCGGCTCGTACAGCTTCAGTGCCTCGTCGAAGTCCATGAGTGCGGCCTTGGCCATCAGCGGTTCCCTCCCAGAAGCGGGGCACGGTCCAGCAGCGGACCGCCCCACGAGTCGACGAGCAGTGCCTCGGCGGCGGCTCCCACGCGGTAGAGGCGCGCGTCCTCGCGGGCGGGGGCGATGAACTGGATGCCCACGGGCAGGCCGTCCTCCTCGGCGAGACCCGACGGGATCGAGATCCCTGGAACTCCCGCGAGGTTCACCGGGATCGTCGTGACGTCGTTGAGGTACATCTGCAGCGGGTCGTCGATCTTCTCGCCGATCTTGAACGCGGTCGTCGGCGCCGACGGCGTCGCGATGACGTCGACCTGGGCGAACGCCGCATCGAAGTCGCGCTGGATGAGCGTGCGCACCTTCTGCGCGCTGCCGTAGTACGCGTCGTAGTAGCCGGCCGACAGGGCATACGTGCCGAGGATGATGCGGCGCTTCACCTCGTCGCCGAAGCCGATCTCGCGCGAGCGCGCCATGACGTCCTCGACGGTGCCGCCGGGCACGTCGACCCGCAGACCGAAACGCACCGAGTCGAACTTGGCCAGGTTGCTGGATGCCTCCGCGGGAAGGATCAGGTAATAGGCGGCGACGCCGTACTCGACGTGCGGCGCGCTGACCTCGACGATCTCGGCGCCCTGCGCCTCGAGCAGCGCGAGCGCGGAGCGGAACGACGCGGAGACTCCCCGCTGGAAGCCCGAGTCGGGGAGCTCGCGGATGACGCCGACGCGCAGCCCTTTGAGGACCTCGCCCGTCGCGCCCTCGCGGGCCGCGGCGGCGAAGGACGGCCAGGCATCCGTCAACGACGTCGCATCGTGCGCGTCGTGCCCGCCGATGACGTCATGCAGGAGGGCCGAGTCGAGCACGGTGCGCGAGACGGGGCCGACCTGGTCGAGAGAGGAGGCCAGCGCGATCGCACCGAAGCGGCTGACGCCACCGTAGGTGGGCTTCATGCCGACCGTGCCGGTGACGTGCGCGGGCTGGCGGATCGAGCCGCCCGTGTCGGAGCCGAGCGCGATCGGCGCCTCGAAAGCCGCCACGGCGGCGGCCGAGCCACCGCCGGATCCGCCCGGGATGCGGTCGAGGTCCCACGGGTTGCGGGTCGGGCCGTACGCCGAGTGCTCCGTGGAGGAGCCCATCGCGAACTCGTCCATGTTGGTCTTGCCGAGCGGCACGAGCCCGGCGGCGCGCGAGCGCGCGACGACGGTCGCGTCGTAGGGCGACATGAAGCCCTCGAGGATCTTCGATCCACTCGTGGAGGGCATGTCGGTCGTGACGAGCACGTCCTTGATCGCGAGCGGAACGCCCGCGAGTTCGCCCAGCTGCTCTCCCGCGGCGCGACGCCGGTCGATGCCCTCGGCGACCTCGAGAGCGTGGTCGCTCACGTGGAGGAAGGCGTGCACGTCGCCGTCGACGTCGGCGATGCGGTCGAGGTGCGCGCGCGTCGCCTCGACGCTCGAGACCTCACCGGCGGTCAGCTTCGCGGACAGGTCCGCCGCGCTCAGGCGCGTGAGGTCGCTCACTGCTCCTCCCCCAGGATCGCGGTGACCTTGAAGCGGTCCTCGGTGGCGTCCGGCGCATTCTGCAGCACCTGCGCCGTCGTCAGCATCTCGCCGACGACATCGGCGCGGAAGACGTTCTCGAGCGGGATCGGGTGGCTCGTGGCGGGCACGTCCGGCGTCGCGACCTCCGACACCTTCGCGATGTTGTCGACGATCGCGGAGAGCTGGCCGGTCAGGCGCTCCACCTCCGCGTCGTCGAGCTGGATGCGGGCCAGCACGCCGAGATGGCGGACGAGATCAGGGGTGATTTCAGACACCACGACAGTCTACGGGCGAGCGCCACTCCCCCGATTCCGACGGCACCGCCCGGGGGAAGACCGGCGACGCTAGGCTGACGCGCGTGACGAGTTACGACCCGCCCCGCCCGTGGATCCGCAGCTATGCCGACGGGGTCCCCGCGGACCTGGCGCCGGTCGAGGGGAACCTCCTCGACATCGTCGAGGCCTCGGCGCGCGACTACCCGGACGCCCCCGCCCTGCAGTTCTTCGGGCGGACGACGTCGTATCGCGAGTTGATGGATGCCATCGAACGCGCCGCCGCGGGCCTGCAGGCGCTCGGGGTCACCAAGGGCGACACCGTCGGCATCGTTCTGCCGAACTGCCCGCAGCACATCATCGCGTTTTATGCGATCCTGCGCCTTGGTGCGATCGCGATCGAGCACAACCCGCTGTACACCCCGCGTGAGCTGCGCAAGCAGTTCGAGGATCACGGAGCGAAGACGGCGATCGTCTGGAGCAAGGTCGTCGGAACCGTGCAGGACTTCCCCGCCGACGTCGCCGTGCCGAACCTCATCAGCGTCGATGTAACCCGTGCGATGCCGCTGTCGCTGCGCCTCGCCCTGCGACTCCCCGTCGCCAAGGCTCGTGCCTCGCGCGACGCGCTCACCGAGCGGACGACGGGCGCGCTGTCGTGGGACCGGCTGCTGCAGACGGCCGCGCTCCCGGCATCCGTCCCCGGCCCCGGCACGGATGACCTCGCGATCATCCAGTACACGAGCGGCACGACCGGCACTCCCAAGGGTGCGATGCTCACGCACCGGAACCTCCTGGCGAACGCCCGGCAGGCACAGGCGTGGACGCCGTCGATCGTCCGCGGGCACGGCTGCGTCGTCTACGCCGTGCTGCCGATGTTCCACGCCTACGGCCTCACGCTCTGCCTCACCTTCGCGATGTCGATGGGGGCGCGTCTCGTGCTCTTCCCCCGATTCGAGCCGGCGATGGTGCTCGAGGTCACGAAGAAGCACCCCGCGACGTTCCTGCCGCTCGTCCCGCCGATCGCCGCCCGATTGCTCAAGGCCGCGCAGGACGAGGGCATCTCCCTCTCCGGGACCGAGGTCGCGATCTCCGGAGCGATGGCACTTCCGCACGAGCTCGTCGTGCCGTTCGAGAAAGCAACCGGCGGCTACCTCGTCGAGGGGTACGGACTGTCGGAGTGCTCGCCCGTACTCATGGCCAACCCCGTCGCCGAGAACCGCAAACCCGGCACGGTGGGGCTCCCGCTCCCCGGCACGGAGTGCCGTGTCGTCGATCCCGACGATCCGACGACGGACGTGGCCCCCGGCGAGCGGGGCGAACTGCTGGTCCGGGGCCCGCAGGTGTTCCACGGCTACTACGGCAAGCCGGAGGAGACCGAAGAAGTGCTCGTCGACGGCTGGTTCCGCACGGGTGACATCGTGCAGATCGACGAGGACGGTTTCGTCCGCATCGTCGACCGCATCAAGGAGCTCATCATCACGGGAGGGTTCAACGTGGCCCCGACCGAGGTCGAGAATGCGCTGCGCCAGCATCCCCGCGTTGCGGATGCCGCCGTCGTCGGCCTCCCGAGCGAGCGTTCCGGCGAAGAGGTCGTGGCCGCCGTCGTGCTCGACGGCGCGGGCGAGGTGGACACCGAGTCCATCCGCGAGTTCGCCCGCGGCGTGCTGACCCCCTACAAGGTGCCTCGCCGTGTGGTCGTCGTCGACGAGCTTCCGAAGTCGCTCATCGGCAAGGTGCTGCGCCGACAGGTGCGGGAGTCGCTGCTGTCGGGATCGGAATCCGTCGCCGACTGATCCGCGGTCCTCGCAGCGACGCCGGCGTCAGCCGGCGTCGGGCTCGAGCGCGTCGAGAGCAGCCGGGCCCTGTTCCACCAGGATCCGGAACTGCGCCGCATCGATGATGCGGATGCCCAGCTCCTCCGCCTTGCCGAGTTTCGACCCTGCTCCGGGGCCTGCCGCGACGAAGTTCGTCTTCTTCGAGACGCTCGAGGCCGCCTTGCCCCCCGCGGCGAGGATCGCCTCCCGTGCGCCCTCGCGGCTGTACCCCTCGAGCGAGCCCGTGGCCACGACCGTGATCCCGTCGAGCACGCCGCCCGCAGCGGCGGCCGCACCCGGGCCCGGGTGCCCGGGAATCTCCAGTCGCGCTCCCGCCGCCTCCCACCGCTCGACGATCTCGCGATGCCAGTCGACCTCGAACCACTCCCGCAGCGCGTCCGCGATGATGCCGCCCACACCCTCGACGGCAGCGAGGTCCTCGCGGCTCGCCGCGCGGATGGCCGCCAAGGATCCGAACCACTGCGCGAGCGCGCGCGCCGCGACCGGACCGACGTGTCTGATGCTCAACGCGACGAGGAACCGCCACAGATCCTTGGTCTTCGCCTTCTCGAGCTCGGCCAGCAGCTTCAGCGCCTGTTCGGAGGGCAACCTCTCACGGTGGTCCTTGCGGATGCCCCGGCGCCGACGCTCCGCGGCATCCAGGTCCTCGGTCCCCGGCGGGTACTGCGCCGGCCCGAGCTTCTGGAAGGGCGCACGGCGCACGTACTCGCCGGTGGTCTCGTCGACCTTCGCCTCTCCCGTCTCGCTGTCGCGGACGACGACCTCGATCGGCACGAGTTGGTCCAGGGTGAGATCGAACAGGCCCGCCTCGGTGACCAGCGGTGGGGTGGTGGGCGTGGACGGCTGAGTGAGAGCCGCCGCGGTGACCTCGCCGAGCGCTTCGATGTCGAGCGCGCCGCGCGAGCCGATGTGCTCGACGCGCCCCCGCACCTGCGCGGGGCACGACCGCGTGTTTGGGCACCGCAGATCGATGTCACCCTCCTTGGCGGGAGCGAGCGGGGTCCCGCAGGACGGGCAGCCCGCCGGCATGACGAACGCGCGCTCCGTCCCGTCGCGCAGCTCGACCACCGGGCCGAGGACCTCGGGGATGACATCCCCCGCTTTGCGCAGTACGACGGTGTCGCCGATGAGCACTCCTTTGGCCTTCACGACGTCCTGGTTGTGGAGCGTCGCCTGGCGGACCACGGATCCCGCAACGAGCGCGGGCGCCATCACGGCGAACGGTGTCGCACGCCCGGTGCGCCCCACCGACACGACGATGTCGAGGAGCTTCGTGTTGACCTGCTCGGGCGGGTACTTGTAGGCGATCGCCCACCGGGGGGCACGGCTGGTCGCACCGAGTTCGTCGTGGAGCGCCAGCTCGTCGACCTTCACGACGACGCCGTCGATCTCGTGCTCGGGGTCGTGGCGGTGTTCGCCGTAGTGGGCGACGTAGTCGAGCACGCCGTCGACGCTCTCGGCCGTACGGAAGTACGGACTCGTGGGGAGCCCCCACTGCGCGAGCAGCCCGTAGACCTCGCTCTGAGAATCGACCGGCGGATCGGGCCACGCGCCGATGCCGTGCACGAGCAGGCGCAACGAGTCCAATCGCGCCCGACCCGCTTCGAGTTCGAGCCCGCTCTTCTTGTCGAGTTGCTGGCGTAGCCCGCCACTGGCGGCATTGCGCGGATTCGCGAACGCAGGGAACCGGCGTGCGGCGCTGCGTTCGGCCCGCTCCTCGTCGACGTTGCGCGCCCGCATCTCGTCGGCGACACGCTCTCGCATCGTCGCCTGCAGCGCGTTGAGTCGATCGAATGCCGCAACGGGAATGTACACCTCACCGCGCACCTCGACGACGTCGGGATGCCCCGTCCCGAGCAACCGGGTGGGGATGCCGGCGACCTGAACCGCGTTGGCCGTGACATCCTCGCCGACGCGCCCGTCGCCGCGTGTCGCCGCGGAGACGAGGACACCTCGCTCGTAGCGCAGGTTGATCGCCAGACCGTCGATCTTCAGTTCGAGCAGCCATCGGACGGCGCGCCCCGCCGCGCTCCCCGTCTTCACGCACCAGTCCCGCAGCTCGTCTGCGGTGAACACGTTGTCGAGGCTCAGCATGCGTTCGGCGTGTTCGACGGGGTCGAACATCGACGACTCGGCCGCTCCGACACGGAGCGTGGGCGAGTCCTGACCCTGCACCGCGGGGAACGCTGCTTCGACGGCCTCGAGCCGGCGCATCCACCCGTCGTACGTGGCGTCGTCGACGAGTTCGGTATCGCGCCCGTAATAGGCATCACGCGCGTCGACGATCAGGCCGGTGAGGCGCTCGGCCTCGTCCCTCGCCTCGTCGAGCGTCGTCGGGAGAGAGTCGTCGGTTGCGGTCACCCGGACAGTGTAGGTCGACACCTCCGACATGCCCCGCCCCCTTGACCTGCACGTCGACGCTCGGCACGTCGCGCCGATGACGGCCGGGACTACCCGGACCTGTCTCGGCGTCGCAGCGGGTCAGGCGGGAACAGGCACCGCCGACACGGTGCGGTCGATCGTGAACTGGCCGATCACGCGGGTGCCGTCGTAGAGGACCGCGGTCTGACCCGGCGCGACGCCGTCGAACGGAGCGTCCGGAACGACCCGGATGCCCGCGGCGCTCAGCTCGGCGCGCGCCGGGACGGGCTCGGCGTGGGCCCGGATCTGCACGTGGCATCCGAACGCTCCCGTCTCGGGCGCCCGGCCCGCCCACGAGAGGCGCTCCCCCGCGATCTCCGCGGTCGCGAGGGCTTCCTTGGGGCCGACGACGACAGTGTTCGACACGGGCCGCACCTCGAGCACGAAGCGGGGCTTGCCATCCGCGGCGGGAACACCGAGCGAGAGTCCCCGGCGCTGGCCGACCGTATAGGCGTGCGCACCCTCGTGGCTGCCGACGACGGCGCCGGTCCGGTCGACGATCTCGCCCGTCTCGGCGCCGACCCGCTCGGCGAGCCACCCGCGGGTGTCGCCGTCGGGGATGAAGCAGATGTCGTGGCTGTCGGGCTTCTGCGCAACGGTGAGGCCGCGTGCCGCCGCCTCAGCGCGGACGACCGCCTTGGACGGGGTCGACCCGAGCGGGAAATAGGTGTGCGCCAACTGCTGCGCGGTCAGCACTCCCAGCACGTACGACTGGTCCTTGGCTTCGTCGCTCGCGCGATGCAGCTCGCGGCCGTCCGGCCCGTCGACGAGCGTCGCGTAGTGCCCCGTGCATACGGCGTCGAACCCGAGCTCCAGGGCGCGCTCCAAGAGGGCCGCGAACTTGATCTTCTCGTTGCAGCGCATGCACGGATTCGGGGTCCGCCCGGCACGATACTCGGCGACGAAGTCGTCGATCACGTCATCGCGGAATCTCTCCGAGAAGTCCCACACGTAGAAGGGGATGCCGAGGAGATCCGCAGCGCGACGGGCATCCATCGCGTCCTCGATCGTGCAGCAGCCGCGGCTGCCGGTCCGGAGCGTCCCCCCGGCGCGCGAGAGGGCGAGGTGAACGCCGACGACGTCGTGCCCCGCCTCGACCGCACGAGCCGCCGCGACGGCCGAGTCGACGCCGCCGCTCATGGCCGCCAGGATCCGCATCGCTCCAGTCTACGAGCGGCGCGCCGCACCGGCTCCGGATGCCCGGGCGTAGGCCTCGGGCAGCGCGGCGAGCACGGCGTCGACATCCTCCGCCGTGGAGGTGCGCCCCAGGGTCATCCGCAGGACCGAGCGTGCCGCCCGCTCGTCCCGTCCCAGCGCGAGCACCACGTGCGACGGTTCGGCGACCCCCGCCTGGCACGCCGACCCGGTGGAGACCGAGATGCCCGCCTGGTCGAGGAGGAACAGCAGCGATTCCCCCGCCGCGCCGGGGAACAGCACGTGCACGTTCCCCGGGATCCGCTCGAGCGGGTCGCCGAGCAGTTCGGCGGCGGGGATCGCCCGGCGGATGCCCGTGATCAGCCGCTCGGCGAGAGCCGTCAGGCGCGAGGCCTCGTCGGTCAGCTCGGCGACGGCTTCCTCGAGTGCGGCGGCGAGCGCGGCGGCACCGGGAACGTCCGGAGTGCCGGAGCGGAGCCCCCGTTGTTGCCCTCCCCCGTGCAGCAGCGGGACGAGGGCGGCGTGACGGGAGACGACGAGAGCGCCGGTCCCGACCGGGGCTCCGAACTTGTGGCCCGACAGGCTCAGCGCGACGAGCCCCGTCGAGCCGCGCGCTTCGCCCCGCCACCGGTCGAACACGACGGGGACGTGCCCGACCGCCCCGACCGCGTCGAGATGGAGGGGCACCCCGGCGTCGGAGGCGGCGCGGGCGAGCGAGGGCGCATCCTGCACGGTCCCGACCTCGTTGTTGACGACGAGCGCCGTTGCCAGGGCCGCACCGTCGAGGGCATCGGAGAACGGCGCTGCGGTGATGCGCCCGAACTCGTCGAGCGGCACGGAGCGCACCTCGGCGTCCTGCGTCGCCAGCCAGCCGACCGTGTCGAGGGTGGCATGGTGCTCGCCGTCCGGCAGCACGATGGCCTGCGTCCCCTCACCCCGCGCCCACCAGAGACCTTTGAGCGCCAGATTGACCGACTCGGTGCCGCTGGAGGTGAAGACCACCTCGATCGGCTCGCAGCCGAGCACCGCGGCGACACGTTCGCGCGATTCCTCCAGCAGCCGGCGGGCGACCTGGCCCGATCCGTGCACCGACGAGGCGTTGCCCACCTGTGCGGACGCACCGATCCACGCATCGCGCGCGCTCGCGCGCAACGGAGCCGATGCGGCGTGATCGAGGTAGATCATGGTCCCCCTGCACGCCCGCCTGCGACACCGAGGCCCGCCCGGGGCGAGACGCCGGCGCGGGCTTACTACTCTAGAGCGCATGGCCACCCCCCAGTCGATGACCAGCCCCGCCTTCCTCGACACACGCTTCGACGACCTCGGTGTGACTCTCGGCCCCGACGGTGGCACCCTGCGCGTCTGGTCGGGTCAGGCATCCTCGGTCGAGCTCGTCGTCTTCGACGACACCGACCTCGACTGGATCACCGCGGTGGAGGACCTCACAAACGTCGGCGACGGCATCTGGTCGGTCACGACACCGCGTCTGACGGCGGGAACCCGGTACGCGCTGCGCGTCGACGGCCCCACGGGGGCGCGCAACCTCTTCAACGCGCAGACGCTTCTGCTCGACCCGTACGCGAAGGGGCTCGTGCCGGTCCGCCGCGGCGAGTGGCGCTCGATCGTGGTCGATCCGCAGACGACGGTCGCGCCCGTCCGTCGTCCGGCGACGCCCTGGGATCGGACGGTGATCTACGAGGCGCACCTGAAGGGCCTCACCAAGCGGCATCCGAGCATTCCGCCGGCGCTGCACGGCACGTACGCGGGCCTCGGGCACCCGGCGATGATCGAGCATCTCACCGGTCTGGGCATCACGGCGGTCGAGCTGCTCCCCATCCACGCGTTCGAGACCGAGCCGCGGCTGCTCGCCCACGGCCTGACGAACTACTGGGGCTACAACACGCTCAACTTCTTCACTCCCCACGGTGCCTACGCGACCGCCGAGGCCCGCGCCGCCGGCCCCGACGCGATCCTGCGCGAGGTGCAGCAGATGGTGGCCGCGCTGCACGACGCGGGCATCGAGGTGATCCTCGATGTCGTCTACAATCACACCGCCGAGCTCGACATCGGTCAGCCCCGTTCGAGCCTGCGCGGCATCGACAACTCCGGCTACTACCGGCAGCACGACGACGGCACCTACATCGACGTGACCGGCTGCGGCAACGCGGTCGACACGTCCACGGATGCCGCAGCGCGCCTGGTCCTCGATTCGGTGCGCTACTGGGCCGAGGTCGTCGGCGTCGACGGATTCCGCTTCGATCTCGCGGCCACACTGGGCCGCGACGCCCAGCACACCTTCCACGCCGACCATCCGCTCCTGCGCGCGCTCGTCGAGGATCCGCGACTGCAGGGTGTGAAGATGATCGCCGAGCCGTGGGATGTGGGCATGGGGGGCTGGCAGACCGGCGGCTTCGGCGACGGGTGGTCGGAGTGGAACGACGGCTACCGCGACCGGGTACGGAACTTCTGGCTCAGCGACATCGACTACACGCGCCGCGCCGGGTCGCCCCCTGCCGGCGTGGGGCGATTCGCGACGCGGCTGGCCGGGTCGTCCAACACGTTCTCCGAAGAGCGCGGCCCGCTCGCGAGCGTGAACTTCGTCACCGCACACGACGGCTTCACGCTCCGCGACCTCGTCTCCTACGACGTCAAGCACAACCTCGGCAACGGCGAGCAGAACCGCGACGGGGCCGACACGAACCGTTCGTTCAACCACGGCGCCGAAGGCCCCACAGACGACCCCGCGATCCTCGCGAACCGCCGCAAGGCGATGAGGAACCTCTTCGGCACACTGATGCTGTCGGCGGGGGTCCCGATGATCGCGGCGGGCGACGAGTTCGGTCGGACACAGCGCGGCAACAACAACGCGTACTGCCACGACTCCGACCTCACCTGGGTCCATTGGCAGCATGCGGCCTGGCAGGAGGATCTGCTCGCCCACGCCCGCACTCTCGTGCGGCTGCGGCAGGAGAACCCCGCGCTGCGGCCGCGCCGCTTCGCCGAGGAGGATCGCGTCGTGCCGAGCGCATCGGTGATCCATTGGTACGACCGCCACGGGGAGGCGATGTCCGGCGAGCGCTGGTCGGATGCCACGAACCGCACCCTCCTCTACGACGCACGCTCCACGCCCGAGGACGAGGCCCCCAACCGCATCCTCCTCGTGGTGCACGGCGACGAGAGCCCGGTCGAGGTGACGCTCCCCCGCCTGGACGGAGTCACCGGGTACACAGCGCTGTGGTCGAGCGTGCCGGAGCGCCCCGATCACGTTCCCGCACACGTCCACGCACCCGGCGACGTCATCGCCCTGCCGGGGACCGCCCTCCAGCTGTTCCGGGTCGAGCCTCTGGTCGGGTGACGCACCCGTCGCACTCCTCCGCCGAGCCTGTGCACCTGTTCCGCGCGGGTGGGGCGCGGCGGTAGGTTCGACACGTGGCCTCGAAGAACCGAACACCCGCCGTCCGGACGGAAGCCGCGCCGAGCGTGCGCAGCACGTCGCAGATCCCTCTCCGCGAACCGCAGACGTGGACGGGCGCCCCCGAGACCCGCATCGGCAGGATCCCACTGTCGCTGCCGCATCCGTCCGTCCCGGATGCACGGTACGACCCGTCCGCCTTCGTCGGCGAAGCGGTGCCGTTCCAGGTGACGGCGTTCCGCGAGGGGCAC
Source organism: Microbacterium dextranolyticum (assembly GCF_016907295.1). NCBI lineage: Bacteria > Bacillati > Actinomycetota > Actinomycetes > Micrococcales > Microbacteriaceae > Microbacterium > Microbacterium dextranolyticum. Next base: position 1,400,291 of record NZ_JAFBBR010000001.1, on the reverse strand, counting down.
GACATCATCGGCGTGCACGTACGACTCACCTCTCCCGCGGGCGTCGAGACCCTGCACCGACTCGAGCCCCTGCACGATGGGTTCGACCGATGGCGGACACTCGTCGCACCTCTCGAACAGGGGCGATGGACCTTCCGGTTCGAAGCGTTCGCCGACGACTTCGCGACGTGGGAGCACGCCGCGGATCTGAAGATCGCCGCCGGAGTGGATGCCGCGCTCATGCGCGAGATGGGCGCGCGGCTGCTTCTTCGCGCGGCCTCCGAGAAAGACCGCGGCTCGGCGCAGATCCGCGTGCTGAAGGCCGCGGCGACCCGTCTGCGCGATGCGGCAGTGTCCGACGAGGATGCGCTCGTGACCGTGCGCGACCCCGACCTCGCGGCTTTCTTCTGCGAGCGGCCGCTGCAATCGCTCGTGACCGCGGGCGAGGACGAGGTCCTCCTCGTGGAGCGCGAGCGCGCGGGCGTCGGCGCGTGGTACGAGTTCTTCCCGCGGTCCGAGGGGGCCAAGCGCCGCAAGGACGGCTCGATCAAGAGCGGCACGTTCCGCACGGCGGCCAAGCGTCTGCCGGCCGTCGCGGGCATGGGCTTCGACGTCGTCTACCTCGTGCCGATCCATCCGATCGGCGAGACGAACCGCAAGGGCCGCAACAACACGCTGACGGCGATGCCCGACGACCCGGGCTCGCCCTACGCGATCGGCTCGCCGCTGGGCGGGCACGATGCGATCCATCCCGAGCTGGGAACGGCGGCGGACTTCCGCTTCTTCGTCCGCGCCGCCCGTGCCGAGGGCCTCGAGGTAGCACTCGACCTCGCTCTGCAGGCGTCGCCCGACCATCCGTGGGTCGCCGAGCATCCGGAGTGGTTCACGACTCTTCCCGACGGCACGATCGCCTACGCGGAGAATCCGCCGAAGAAGTACCAGGACATCTATCCGCTGAACTTCGACAACGATCCCGCGGGCATCTACGCGGAGATGCTGCGGGTCGTTCAGCACTGGGTCGCGCAGGGAGTGAAGATCTTCCGCGTCGACAACCCGCACACCAAGCCCCTGCAGTTCTGGGAGTGGCTCATCGCCACCGTCAACGCCGCCGACCCCGACGTGATCTTCCTCTCCGAGGCCTTCACCCGCCCCGCGGTCATGCGGTCCCTCGCGATGGTGGGATTCCAGCAGAGCTACTCGTACTTCACGTGGCGGAACACCAAGGAGGAGCTCGAGGAGTTCCTCGGATCGGTCTCGCACGAGACGAGCGACTACATGCGCCCGAACCTGTTCGTGAACACCCACGACATCCTCACCGAGTACCTGCAGTACGGCGGACGTCCCGCGTACAAGGTCCGTGCGGCTATCGCTGCGACGGCGGCGCCGATCTGGGGCGTGTACGCCGGCTACGAGCTCATCGAGAACGTCGCGCGCCCCGGGTCGGAAGAGAACATCGACAACGAGAAGTACGAGTACAAGCTGCGCGATTGGGAGGGCGCCGAGGAGCGCGGCGAATCGCTCGCCCCGTACCTGCGACGGCTCAACGAGATCCGCGCCGCGCATCCCGCGCTCCGTCAGCTGCGCAACTGGTCGGCGCACTGGAGCGACGACGACGCGATCCTCGTGTACTCCAAGCACCTCGATGCCGCGCTGTCACCCGACGGGCGCAGCGACACGATCATCGTCGTCGCGAACGTCGATCCGCACTCGGTGCGGCAGACCACCGTGCACCTCGACACCCGCATCTGGGGCGTCGAGCCCGGCACACCGTTCGAGGTCGAAGACCTCGTCACCGGGGCCACCTGGACCTGGAATCAGGACGCCTTCGTCCGCCTCGATGCGTTCGTCGAGCCCGTTCACATCCTGCACGTCAAGGAGTCTCGATGAGCACCACCCCCGACCACATCCTCGACGCCGTCGCGAGCGGGTCGTACCACGCTCCGCACGACGTGCTGGGGCTGCACCAGCAGCCCGATGGATCCTGGGTCATCCGTGCACGCCGCCCCATGGCGACGACCGTCACCGCCGTGACGGACACCGGTGCCCGGATGCCGCTGACGCACGTGCGCGCCGGGATCTGGGAGGGGGCGAGCACCTCGCGTCCGGACGCGTACGACCTCGTCGCCACCTACGACGGCGGCGCCGAGCACCGCAGCGACGACCCCTATCGTCACCTTCCGACTCTCGGAGAGGTCGACCAGCACCTCATCGGCGAAGGACGCCACGAGCAGCTGTGGAACGTTCTGGGCGCCCATGTCCGCCGCTTCCCGGGCGTGAGCGGGGTGGCGTTCTCGGTCTGGGCGCCGAACGCGCGCGCGGTGCGGGTCGTCGGCGATTTCAACTCCTGGGACGGGCAGTCGCACGCCATGCGCAGCCTGGGCTCGACCGGCGTCTGGGAGATCTTCGTGCCGGGACTCGGCGCCGGCGTCGCGTACAAGTACGAGATCCTCACCCCGCACGGCGGCTGGATCATGAAGGCCGACCCGATGGCGCAGCGCGCCGAGGTGCCGCCTGCCACGGCATCCGTCGTCACCGAGTCGACGTACACGTGGGGCGACGACGACTGGATGACCGCGCGCGCCGAGCGCTCGCCGCTCGACCAGCCGATGTCGACGTACGAGCTGCACCTCGGATCGTGGCGTCCGGGGCTCGGCTACCGCGAGGCTGCCGATCAGCTCGTGGACTACCTCACCGAGCTGGGCTACACGCATGTCGAGTTCCTGCCCCTGTCCGAGCATCCGTTCGGCGGTTCCTGGGGCTACCAGGTATCCGGCTACTACGCGCCGACGAGTCGATTCGGCTCGCCCGACGACCTGCGCTACCTCATCGACCGCCTGCACCGGGCCGGGTTCGGCGTCATCATGGACTGGGTTCCCGGGCACTTCCCGAAGGATGCCTTCGCCCTGGCGCGGTTCGACGGAGAAGCCCTCTACGAGCACCCCGACCCCCGCCGCGGCGAGCACAAGGACTGGGGAACACTCATCTTCGACTACGGCCGCAACGAGGTGCGCAACTTCCTCGTCGCGAACGCGCTGTACTGGCTCGAGGAGTTCCACGTCGACGGCCTGCGTGTGGACGCCGTCGCCTCCATGCTCTACCTCGACTACTCGCGCAACGAGGGCGAATGGGAGCCGAACATCTACGGCGGCCGCGAGAACCTCGAGGCGATCCGCTTCCTGCAGGAGGTGAACGCCACCGCGTACAAGCGCTACCCCGGCATCGCGATGATCGCCGAAGAGTCGACGAGCTACCCCGGAGTGACGGCGCCGACCAGTGCCGGGGGCCTCGGCTTCGGGTTCAAGTGGAACATGGGCTGGATGAACGACACGCTCGTGTACTTCCAGCGCGACCCGATGTACCGCGCCCACCACGAGGGCGAACTGTCGTTCTCGTTCGTCTACGCCTTCAGCGAGAACTTCGTCCTGCCCATCAGCCATGACGAGGTCGTGCACGGCAAGGGCACGCTCATGACACGGATGCCCGGCGACCACTGGCAGAAGCTCGCCAACGTCCGCGCGTTCCTGGCGTACATGTGGGGCCACCCCGGCAAGCAGCTGCTGTTCATGGGCCAGGACTTCGGCCAGCTCTCGGAGTGGTCCGAGAGCCGGAGTCTCGACTGGTGGATCCTCGACCAGCCGCCCCACCGTCAACTGCTCGATTTCGTCGGGGCCCTCAACCGGGTCTACAAGGAGCACGCGCCGCTCTGGTCGCGCGACAGCGACGGGGGCGCGTTCCGCCACCTGGGCGCACCGAGCTGGAATCCGAACGTCATCGCCTTCTCGCGCGTCGACCACCACGGCAACACGGTGGCCGTCGTGTGCAACTTCTCGGGCGAGCCGCTGCACGACTTCACCCTCGAGCTGCCCGCGGGCGGCGAGTGGACCGAGCTGCTCAACTCCGACGCAACGCAGTACGGCGGATCCGGGGTCGGCAACTTCGGCACGGTCCACGCCGACGAGAACGGGCGCGCGACGATGGTGCTTCCCCCGCTGGGCGTGCTCTGGCTGGGTCACAGCTCCTGATCCACCACGACGAGTGAGGGGCCGGTCGAGTTCGTCTCGACCGGCCCCTCACTCGTTGGACTGACGACGTGTCAGAACAGCAGCGACGACAGCCGCCCCCGTGCACGGAGCACGCGTGCGTCGGCATCGCCGACGAGGTCGAACAGCTCCAGCAGCCGCTCTCGGACGGGCCCGCGCTCATCCGTCGGAAGCGCCGCGAAAAGGTCGAGCAGCCGGCCGAACGCATCGTCGACGTGGCCGCCGGCCAGATCGAGGTCGGCCACGGCGAGCTGCGCGGCGATGTCGTGCGGGGCCGCGGCCGCCGCGGCGCGCGCCGCCTGAAGATCGAGATGCTGCACGCGCTCCAGCAGGCGCACCTGCCCGAGTCCGGCGCGCGCCTCGTCGTCGCGCGGGTTCTCCGCGAGAGCGGCTTCGTACGCCGTCGCCGCCCGCGCATAGTCACCCGCCTCGATCGCGTCGAACGCCTCCTGATGGAGCGGAGGCAGCTCCGGCTCCGCGTCCTCGGGGGTCGCAGCATCCGAACCGGCCACCGGAACGACGCCCGTGACGCCCTGCTGCGCCGCGAGCTGCAGCAGCTGCGCGAAGACCTCACGCACCTGCTGCTCGGGGACCGCGCCGGTGAACAGCGGCACCGGCTGCCCTGCCACCAGAGCGACGACCGTGGGAATCGACTGAGCACGGAACCCCTGGGCGAGCTGGGGGTTCGCGTCGACATCGACCTTGGCGAGCACGAGCCGGCCGGCGAGTTCGAGGACCACCTTCTCGAGAACGGGACTCAGCTGCGTGCACGGCCCGCACCATTCGGCCCAGAGATCGACGACGACGGGCACGGAGCGGGAGAGCTCGAGCACCTGGCCGAACGTCGCGTCGGTGACGTCGACGACGAGGCCCGGCGCGTCGCCCTGGGCGCGCGCCTCGGCGGCGACGGGTTCGCTCGGGCGCGAACGGAGACTCGACAGATCGACCGCGCCGCGCAGCACCGCCGCGGGGTTTTGTCCGGATGCCGGATGGGGAGTGCTCATCAGCCGACCACTTTCGCTTCGAGGACGTTCGAGGAGTAACCGAGCAGCTGGATGCGCGCCTTCGAACTCTGGCTCGGGACGAAGAAGAACAGCTGGTTCGCGTAGGTCGTGCTGAACCCCGTCGACGACTGCGCGGCACCGGCAAGGTTCTGCACCACGGGGTTCCCGTCGACCTTGATGACGGCGTCGGCGTTCGTCGGCTTGACCGTCTCGAGGTCGTCGACCGTGACTGCGACGATCGCACCGGAGTCGAGGGTTGCGAGCGCGACCGGCGCAGTGGAGGCGGCCTGCGCCGAGAACGTCATCGCACCGGTCTGCGCACCGGTCTGGTTGAACGCGTCCAGTCGGCTCTTGCGGTTCTCGGAGAGCTGCTTCTGGAAGGCATCCTCGTCGTCGTCGAAGAGCGCGGCGAACTGGCTGCCGGTGCCGTTGGTGACGACGTCCGCGTAGGCGGTGGCGAGATTCTTCGGCGCGATCGCGAGGAAGGGCGAATCCGCGGGGATCGGAATGGCCCCGACGTAGTCCGGTGCGAGATTGAGCTTGGCGTCGGATGCCAGGTCGGCCAGCGTCGACAGCTTGTACGGAGACCACGGGTCCTGCTGAGTGATGCTCATGATGACGTCGGGCTTCTGCGTGCCGCCCGCGTCGCTGCCCGCCGCGACGGCGAAGAAGACGCGCGGCCACTCGTCATTGGCTTCGGGCAGGACCACCTCGAGGTGACCGCTCGGCACCGCCGGGAGCGCCGCCTGATCGGCGATCGCGCCTCGCAGCACGTAATTCGTCTTGCGCGTGGCGAGGGCGGTGCCGTCGAGTCGGATCGCGGCCGCCGCGGCGTCGCGATTCTGATCGGCGGTGGCGACGTCGCTCGCGATGCGTCCGACGATGCGCTCCGCCTGAGCCTGCGTGACGACGGGGCTCCCCTGGTCCTCGGGGACGACGACGGAGGGCGACGGCGACGGCGTCTCGGTGGGGACCAGCTGCGGCCAGGCATCCGGCGTGCAACCGGTTGCGAGCACCGCCGTGACGGCGAGCGCCGGAACGACGACGAAGGCACGCCTGCCGCGCGTGAGGCGCCGCCGGGGCGGAGTCGCCGAGACGACGCCCTTGTCGGCGCCCTCGACGGCGAGGTCGATGGGCTCCGTGACCGGCAGGGGCAGGCCCTTGCGCCGGGGTCCGCGGGAGCGTCGCACGTGGCGAACACCGAGCACGTACAGAACGATGCCGACGGCGAGCAGAAGAGAGCCGAGGATGATCAGGGGCCCCGCCCACGGCGTGGCGTTGCGCACCGGCCACGTGAGGCTCAGCGACGACGGCGCCGGCTTCACGCCATCGGTGGCGACGAGCAGGCTCATGTCCGCGGGCAGCTGCAACGGGGTGACCAGCTCGTCCTGCTGGTCGAACTCGTCGAGCCACAGGTCGGAGCCCACGGGGTTCAGAACCGCGCTGCCCGCAGGCGGCTTCGCCGCCGCCGCGACGGAGTCGGAGACCAGCGCGCCGTCCTTGAGCGAGAGATGCGTGTAGTCGGAGCGTGCGAGCCACGCCTCGATGTCGCCCGTGCGACCGTAGGCGGCGAAGATCTGACCCGGCTCCTGCACTCGCAGCGTCTGCGAGCCGTCGTGGCTGTTCAGAACCGCTCCGTCGATGAGCACGTAGGGAGCGTCGCCGGCCACCGCGATCGCCTGACTCTCGGTCTTCGGCCCCACGAACACCGTGCGCTGCGCAATGCCCGCACCGATCATGAGAGCGGCCAACACGAAGGCGGCCACAGCCCACACGAAACGCACGAATCACACCTTCCTGCACCGACCGAGCGGGTCCGGCGGCGCATTCTCGACGTTTCAGACTAGCGAAGTCGACCTGTGCGTCGCCCGGGAGGGTGTCAACCCCCGCGTCCTCCCCCGCTCCGCGGGATACTCTGCGTAGTCTGTCATCACCATCTGGCACCACGAGGAGCTCGCGTGAAGTTGCACCACCCGTTCCGCACGGCATTGATCGCGACGCTGGGCGTGGGGGTGGGCATCCTCCTCATCACGAGCATCGAATCGCTGTCCTCGATCCTCCTCTACGTCGGCACGGCTCTCTTCCTCGCGCTGGGCCTCGACCCGCTCGTGTCGTGGCTCGAGAGGCGCGGCCTGCCGCGATGGGCGGCGCTGCTGATCACGTTCGTCGCGGTGCTCGCGGTGTTCGCCGGCATCATCCTGATCGTGATCCCCGTGCTGGTCGGCCAGATCGCGCAGTTGGTGACGCAGATCCAGACGCTGGTGCAGAGCGCGGTCGACGGCAAGTGGGATCCGGTCGCCGCCGCATCCGATTGGCTGCACCAGACGTTCCCGGCGTTGAACGTCGACGAGGTGTTCCGATACATCTCCGAGTGGTTCAACACACTGGACTTCGGAAAGATCGGCACGTCCGCCGGAAGCGTTCTGCTCGGAATCGGCGCGGGCATCATCTCCGGCTTCACCGGAGCGCTGATCGTCCTCATCCTCACGATCTACTTCACGGCTTCGACCCCGAACCTCAAGTCGGCCGTCTACCAGCTGGTCCCGGCGTCCAAGCGCGCCCGCTTCATCGATCTCTCCGAGCAGATCACCGCGTCGGTGGGGCACTACGTCATGGGGCAGGTGACGCTGGGCGCGATCAACGGTGTGCTCAGCGCGATCTTCCTGTCGATCATCCAGGCCCCGTTCCCCGCAGTGCTCGCCGTCGTCGCGTTCTTCTTCTCGCTGATCCCCCTCGTCGGAACGCTCACCGGCTCGGCGATCATCGTGCTGACCTGCCTCATTCCGGGATTGGGTTCTCCTGTGACGGCGCTCGTCGCGCTCATCTGGTACGCGATCTACATGCAGATCGAGGCCTACGTCCTCTCGCCGCGCATCATGAACCGCGCCGTGTCCGTCCCCGGAGCCGTGGTCGTGATCGCCGCGCTCGCGGGCGGATCGCTGCTCGGCCTGCTGGGAGCCCTCGTCGCCATCCCGGTGGCGGCCAGCATCCTCATCATCTACCGCCAGGTCGTCGTTCCCCGCCAGAACGAACTGTGAGTGCCCCTGCGGCGTGATCTCCCCCGCGGGGCCTCTCAGTCCGCCCAGTCGGTGGGCAACGGCAGTGCGTCCGGGTTGACCGCTGCGACGATCTCGGTCAGCACGCGCCGGGTCTGGCTCTCCCCCACCCACAGATGCTTGCCGCCCTCGACGGCGATGAGGGTGGCATCCGGCACCGTTGCGAAGCGCTCGCGCGCCTCGTCCGGGCGCAGGTAGTCGTCGAACTCGGGGACGAGCACCACCATGCGGCGCCGATCCCCCGCCCACGCGGCGACCTCCTCGGCGCTGGCACGGTGAAGCGGGGGCGAGAGCAGGATCACACCCTCGACGTCATGGTCGCGGCCGTACTTCAGGGCGAGTTCCGTGCCGAACGACCAGCCCACCAGCCACGGACGTGGAAGGCCGCGCTCGCGCACGACGTCCATCGCCGCGGCGACATCGAAAGCTTCGGCGCGCCCTCCGTCGAACGTCCCGTCGCTGGTTCCCCGCGGCGACGTCGTCCCCCGCGTGTTGAAGCGGAGCACCGCGAGGTCGGCGAGCGCGGGCAGCCGGGCCGCGGCCTTGCGCAGGATGTGCGAATCCATGAACCCGCCCGCCGTCGGCAGAGGATGCAGGGTGACCAGTGTGGCGACCGGCGGGCGCGTCTCGGGCACGGCGAGCTCGCCGACCAGTCTCAGGCCGTCGAGGGTGTCGAGCTCGATGTCCTCGCGTCGTGCGGGCAGCAGAACGGGTCCGCGGATCTCCATGTCAGCCGATCCTCCAGCAGGTCGTGTGCCAATGTCTTCTGGCGGCCAGGTCGGCGGCATCGCCGAGCACCCCGTCGGCCCGCCAGGCCACGAGGTGGGCCGTTCCCGGAGTGACGTCGCGTCCGCACCCCGGGCACGTGTACGTCTTCTGGGCGGCGCTCGCGCTCACGGGCTGCACCGTCCAGCTCACGCCGCGGCGCACCTCGGTGCGCTTCCAGCCGCTCAGCAGTCGATCGAAGGAGCCGTCGTCGGGTTCGCGACGACGACGGTTCGCGCGCGGCATCCGCTCAGTACCAGCCCGTGGACTGGGAATGCCCCCACGCGCCGCACGGCGTGCCGTAGCGGCCGGAGATGTAGCCGAGGCCCCAGCTGATCTGCGTCGCCGGGTTCGTCTCCCAGTCGCTTCCTGCGGAGGCCATCTTGCTGCCCGGGAGGGACTGCGGGATGCCGTAGGCCCCGCTGCCGGCGTTGTACGCGTTGACGCGCCAGCCCGACTCCTTGTTCCAGAGCGCGACGAGGCAGGCGAACTGGTCTTCGCCCCAGCCGTTCGACTGCAGCATGCCGTAGGCCACCGCCTGTGCCGAACCGGGGTCGGGCGACACGAACGGGGGCGACCACACCGCTGCGGACGACCCCGTCGGCGCAGATGCGGTCGGGGTCGGGGTGGGAGTGGGCTTCGGCGCCACGTACACCGTGTACCCCGCCTGCCCCCGATCGAGGGTCGTCGGCACCGCCGAGGCGGCGAGGTAGGCCTGCGCGTCGGCCAGCGTTCCCGCATAGAGCGACACCGGCGGCACCGTGACTGCTTCGGCGCGCGGCGACGACGCGAGCGGACCGATGTACGCCGCAGCGAAGCCCGCGACCGCGAACACGGCGAAGAAGCTGGACACACGGCGGCGACGCCGCCAGCGACGGTTCGTCGCGGCTGCGCGCTCGACCGAGGCGGATCGCGCGACGGGGGCACGGTCGACGGTCGGGGTCAGGTCGGCGTCGGGGGTCACAGTGCTCCGATTCTACGCGCGTGAGACGCACCCGTGCCACGGCGGCGTGGCGGTCAGACGACGGCGAGCATGACCTTCACGACGGCATCGAGAACGGCGTCGACCTGGGCCTCGCTGTAGCCGCGGCGCTGCATGCGGAACGCCACCCCCCGCACCTGCTCGACGGTCACGGGCTCGCCGTCCTCGAGGAACCGCGCGATCTTGTCCGCGACGATGTCGACCTCGTCGACGCGATAACCGAAGCTCAGCAGTCCCACACGACGAAACCGCCGCTTGCGCGGGCGCGTGAGCCGGTCGAGCACCTCTTGGGCGAGCTTGCGCGATTGGCCCACCCACGCGCGCGCTCCGGCGCGGCCCAGGGCGTGTTCGCGCTCGCGTGCCGCGAACGCATCCTCGATGCGGCCGAGGGCCGCATCGACGGCCGCCACCTGGTAGCCGCCGCGGACCAAGGGGAAGGCGACGGTACGGACGGCCACGGAGTCCATGCCCGTCCCCTCGGACGATTCGAACGCGTCGCGCGCTCGCGTCAGAAAGGCGTCGACCTCGTCCGGACGGTAGCCCTTCTGCCGGCGGGGAGCGCGCGGGAAGGGGGCGGGAGGGGTCATGGTCTCATCGGTCATGCAGTCACCAGAGGGAAGAAGAGGAAGTACAGGGCGAGTGCCGCGGCGGCCGACGGGAGGATCGAGTCGAGGCGATCGAGAACACCGCCGTGGCCGGGGAGCCAAGAGCTCATGTCCTTGATGCCGAGGTCGCGTTTGATCATCGATTCGCCAAGGTCGCCGACCGTCGCGCACCCCAGGATCACGATGCCGAAGATCGCTCCGGCCCACCACGGGATGCCGAGGACGAAGATGCCGTAGAACACGGCGACCACGGCGGTGGCCACCGCACCGCCCGCGAATCCCTCCCACGTCTTCTTCGGGCTGATCCGGGGTGCCATCGGGTGCGATCCGAAAGCGAGTCCGCTCGCGTAGGCACCCGTGTCGGCCGCGACGACGACCACCACCATCCCGAGGACCCAGAGTTCCCCCTGGTCCTGCCGCAGCAGCACCAGCGTGAGCGAGCCGAGGAAGGGCACATAGAGCGCGATGAATCCCGAGACGAGGATGTCGGTGAGCACGTCTCCGTACCGACGTCCGTCGCCCGCGGTCATCTGCGCCAGAAGACGCCAGACCACGAGCACCGCCACAGCCGCGAAAACGATCACCCAGTGCGTGGCATATCCGACGAAGTACCCCGCGAGCATCACGAACGCACCGACGACGACCTGCGGGACCACATCGACACGGTGTCCCGCGGTCTGCAGTGCCCGGGAGAACTCGAACACGCCCAGCAGGCACACGGGCAACGCGAAGAGCAGGAACGCCCACTTCACGAACAGCAGCGACGCCAGCACCAGCACGCCGACGCCCACGCCGATGAGGATCGCCATCAGCAGGTTGCGCCCGGTGCGCTCGTTGATGCGGTCCTGCACCTGCTCAAAGTCGGCACGCGCCTTGTCGATCTGGTGTTCGAACTCGCTGCGCGCGGCGCGCACGTGCTCGCCGAACGCGGACGCGTCCGTGGGTCGGCGCGTCACCGCGCGAGTCGGAGCGTCCTCCTCGCCCGAGGCGGGTTCGTCGGAGGGATCGGTCATCGGCTCACACCTCGAGCAGTTCAGCCTCTTTGCGCTTGAGCGCCTCGTCGATCTCCTCGACGTGGGAGCGCGTGATGGCGTCGAGCTCCTTCTCAGCGCGAGCCAGCTCGTCTTCGCCGACCTCGCTCTTGAGGGAGTCGAGCTCGTCCTTGGACTTGCGACGGATGCCGCGCAGGTGCACCTTGGCATCCTCACCCTTGGTGCGCACCAGCTTCACGTACTCCTTGCGACGCTCGGCCGTGAGCTCGGGCATCGTGACGCGCACGAGGTTGCCGTCGTTCGTCGGATTGACGCCGAGGTTGGGGACGTCGCGAATGGCCTGCTCGATCGCCTTGAGGGCGGACTTGTCGTAAGGGGTCACGACGAGCGTGCGCGCCTCGGGGGCATTCAGCGAGGCGAGCTGGGACAGCGGGGTGGGCGATCCGTAGTAGTCGACCATCACCTTCTGGAACAGCTGCGGGTTGGCACGGCCCGTGCGCACAGTAGCGAAGTCGTCCTTCGCGGCCTCGACGGCGCGATCCATGCGCCCGGTCGTGTCGGCCAGGATGTCGGCGATCACGGTCACTCCATTCGTTGTTGCGTCTTGACGATTCTAGTGCCGGGGTGCCGGTCAGGCCGTGACCAGCGTGCCGATGCGATCGCCCAGAAGCGCCCGGGTGACGTTGCCCGCGGGCTCCATGCCGAACACGCGCATGTCGATGCGGTTGTCCATGCAGAGGCTGAACGCGGTCGAGTCGACGACCTTCAGTCCGCGCTGCAGGGCGTCCTGATAGGTGATCGTGTCGATCTTGGTGGCGGAGGCATCCTTCTTCGGGTCGGCCGTGTACACGCCGTCGACGCCGTTCTTGGCGACGAGCACCTCGTCCGCACCGATCTCGAGCGCCCGCTGCGCGGCGACCGTGTCGGTCGAGAAGTACGGCAGCCCGGCGCCGGCGCCGAAGATGACGACGCGCCCCTTCTCGAGGTGGCGCTCGGCACGACGCGGAATGTAGGGCTCGGCGACCTGGGTCATCGAGATCGCCGACTGCACACGGGTGGCGGCACCGGCCTGCTCGAGGAAGTCCTGCAGAGCGAGCGCGTTCATCACGGTGCCGAGCATGCCCATGTAGTCGGCGCGACCGCGGTCCATGCCGCGCTGGCTGAGTTCGGCTCCGCGGAAGAAGTTGCCGCCACCGACGACGATCGCGACCTCGACGCGGTCGACGGCCGCCGCGATCTCGCGAGCGATCTGGCTGACGATGTCGGGGTTGACGCCCAGCTGGCCTCCACCGAAGGCCTCGCCGGACAACTTCAGAAGGACGCGACGGCGTCCGGTGTTCTCATCGATCACAGGGGGATCCTCTCGTCACGTGCAGGGTATCGCAGCACCCGCCCTCGAGGCGGGCACCAAAAAGGGGGTCCGCATCCCGGTGATGCGAACCCCCTTCAGTGACTTACGCGCCGACCTTGAAGCGGGCGAAGTCGGTGATCGTGATGCCGGCGTCGCCGGCGACCTTGGCGACGGACAGCTTGTTGTCCTTCGCGTAGTCCTGATCGAGCAGGGCGACCTGCTTGAAGAACGCGTTGACGCGGCCCTCGACGATCTTCGGCAGGGCGGCCTCGGGCTTGCCCTCGTTGCGGGAGATCTCGGTGACGATCTCGCGCTCCTTCTCGACCTCGGCCGTGGGAACGTCCTCACGGGTGAGGTAGGAGGGGTTGGCGAACGAGATGTGCTGCGCGATCGAGCGCGCCGTCTCGGCGTCGTCGCCCGTGTAGGCGAGGACCACGCCGACCTGCGGGGGGAGGTCCTTACTCGTCTTGTGCAGGTAGATCTCGAACTTGTCGCCCGAGAGCGTGCGCACGCGACGCAGCTCGACCTTCTCGCCGATGATCGCGGCCTCGTCGGAGATCAGCTCGGCGACCGTCTGCGCGCCGGCCGGAGCAGCCAGGGCGGCCTCGACGGAGTCGGCGTCGACCGCCGCGGCGGCCTCGAGGACCTTGTCGGCGAGGGCGATGAAGCGCTCGTTCTTCGCAACGAAGTCCGTCTCGGTGTTCAGCTCGAGGATCGTCACCTTGTCGCCGTGGGCGACCGCGGTCACGAGGCCCTCGCTGGTGGAGCGGTCAGCGCGCTTGGCGTTGCCCTTCGCGCCCTTCAGGCGCAGGATCTCGACGGCCTTCTCGAGGTCGCCGTCGGCCTCCTCGAGCGCCTTCTTGGTGTCGACCATGCCCGTGCCCAGCTGCTCGCGCAGGGTCTTGATGTCGGCGATGGTGAAGTTTGCCATGGGTGGTGGCTCCTTGGTTCGGTGAGTGGATACCGGTGCGGGACCGGCGCGATTCGCGACGATCCCGCACCCAGGATGGTGTGTGAGCCTTACTCGGCGGCGACAGCCGCGGCGTCGCCTTCGGCCTTGGCCTCGGCTCCCGCCTCGTCGGCGGCCGACTCGGTCGCGATGGTCTCGACCTCGGCGACGTCGGTCACGACGGCGGTCTCCGCGGAGCCGCCCTGCTCGAGCAGCTCGCGCTCCCAGTCCGCGAGAGGCTCGGCGTCGGCCGACTCGTCGGTGGGCTGGTGGCGCTGGATCAGGCCCTCGGCGGCGGCGTCGGCGATGATGCGGGTGAGCAGGCCCACCGAGCGGATCGCGTCGTCGTTGCCCGGGATCGGGAACTGGAACTCGTCGGGGTCGGCGTTCGTGTCGAGGATGCCGATCACGGGGATGCCGAGCTTCTTGGCCTCGTCGATGGCGAGGTGCTCGCGCTTGGCGTCGACGACCCACATGGCCGACGGCGTCTTCGTGAGGTTGCGGATGCCGCCGAGCGACTTGTGCAGCTTGTCGAGCTCGCGCTTCTTGAGCAGGAGCTCCTTCTTGGTGAAGCCCGAGTCGGCCGGGTTGTCGAAGTCGAGCTGCTCGAGCTCCTTCATGCGGGCGAGGCGCTTGCTCACGGTCGAGAAGTTCGTGAGCAGGCCACCGAGCCAGCGCTGGTTGACGTAGGGCTGGCCCACGCGCGTCGCCTGCTCGGCGATGACTTCCTGCGCCTGCTTCTTGGTGCCGACGAAGAGGATCGTGCCGCCGTGGGCGACCGTCTCGCGCACGTACTCGTACGCCTTGTCGATGTACCCGAGCGACTGCTGCAGGTCGATGATGTGGATGCCGGAGCGCTCCGTCAGGATGAAGCGCTTGACCTTCGGGTTCCACCGGCGGGTCTGGTGTCCGAAGTGGACGCCGCTGTCGAGCAGCTGGCGAATGGTGACGACGGCCATGGCCGTTCTCCTTTTTTCTGGGTTGTGCGCTCGGCCGGACGGCCGATGCTTCCTGGCGCCCGGCGCACACCCGCGTCCCGCAGCTGCGGGACGACCTCTGGGTGTGGATGCCACGCCCGCGGATCCGAGGAACCATGTGGGCGATCTGGGCACGCGTAGTCACCCCGACATGCGAGGTGCATCAATCAGTGTATCAGCCGACCCGGTCCGTGCCCGCGCACGGCCGCTGCCGCACGAGAGTCGGAAAGCGCCCTCCCCAGCAGCCGAGTGAGGCGATCGATCCACGGATCCCGCCCGGGCAGGGGCCGCGCGGGCAGGTGCGCGAGACAGTGGGACGATGATCCGCTCCCACCGCCGATCCGGCGCATCGCCGTGGCACACCGCGCTCGTGCTGGCGGTCCTGGCATCCACGCTCTGGGTGCCGAGCGCCGCCTCCGCCGCGGACCGGAACGGGCCCACTGCGGCCGCGACCTCCCCCGGCGATGCCCTGGCGAGATGGCGGTGGCCGGTTCTTCCCGCTCGGATCGTCGCGCCGTTCGTCGCCCCCGCGCACGCCTATGGTCCCGGTCATCGGGGAATCGATCTCGCCGCTTCTCCGGGCGACGTCGTGGCGGCGCCCGCATCGGGGCTCATCGCCTTCGCCGGGTCGGTGGCGGGTCGAGGAGTGGTGACCATCGACCACGGCGACGGTCTCGTGACGACGCTCGAGCCCGTCGTTGCAGGTGTGCCGGTAGGGGCGCCCGTACACGCCGGCGACCAGGTCGGCACAGTGGATGCCGGGGGGCATGCGTCCGTGGGTACCGTGCACTTCGGGGTGCGCCGCGACGGCGTCTACATCAACCCGATGCTGCTGCTGGGCGGCATCCCCCGCGCGATCCTGCTGCCGTGCTGTTGAGCACGCTCACCGCCCGGGGACCGTGTTGCGGTCGCCACTGACATCGATCGATCCGACACCCGTCGCCGTGACGGTGTTGTCGTTCCCGGCGACGACGAGCGAGCCGACCCGATCGGAGGCATCCACGGTGTTCCCGTCACCGCGCACGGCGGCGCTGACCACCTCGCCCGCCGCGGCCACGCGGTTCGTCCGGCCCTCCACGACGAGGGAGCCCACCCGCTGAGTCTCGACCTGGTTCCTCTCACCCCGCACGGTCAGCGCGTCGGCGTCTCCGCCGAGCCGAACGGTCACACCCGCGCCGTACACCTCGACGCGCGGACAGCCCGCAGCGACCGTGAAGGAACTTGCTCC
This sequence comes from Microbacterium dextranolyticum, assembly GCF_016907295.1. NCBI lineage: Bacteria > Bacillati > Actinomycetota > Actinomycetes > Micrococcales > Microbacteriaceae > Microbacterium > Microbacterium dextranolyticum. The sequence continues at coordinate 1,384,363 of NZ_JAFBBR010000001.1, read as the reverse complement.
CCCACTGATCGTCGCCACGCCGCCGACGCACGGCGCCTCACCGGTCGGCGATGCACCGCTCGACGCCGGCGGAGACGGCGGCGGAGACAGCGGGGTGGACGGCGACACCACAGGACTCGTCGGCGACGGACTGATCGACGACGAGGCCATCGGCGTGCCGAGCGCGTCGTCGGGGAGCACCGTGCGGCGGGGCCCGGCACCCGCAGCACAGCCCGACAGCAACAGCGCGGCGACCAGTATCAGAACGGCCGCCGACGGTCCCCTGCGCAGCGGAGTCGGCATTCCCTCAGGGTAACCGGTGCGAGGGATGGGCAGGGCAGGGGCATCCCGCCGACCTGCTCACGCGCGCGGGTGCGCAAGACGGTAGGCGGCCGCCAGTCGCTCCGCCGAGACGTGGGTGTAGATCTGAGTCGTCCCGAGACTCGCGTGCCCGAGCAACTCCTGGACCGTGCGGAGGTCCGCTCCCCCGTCGAGCAGGTGAGTCGCGGCCGAGTGCCGCAGCGCATGCGGTCCGACGTGCTCCGCCCCCATCGCAGGGGCCACGGTGAGCGAGACGATGTCGTACGCCGCCCGCGTGCCCAGCCGCCCGCCGCGGGCGCCGAGGAAGAGCGCCGGCGAGCCGACGCCGCGCGCCACGAGCGGGGGGCGACCTCGGGCCAGATACGCGTCGAGGGCGCGGGCCGCCGGATCACCGTAGGGCACGACGCGCTCCTTCGATCCCTTGCCGACGACGCGCACGGCGCGCCGCTCGCGGTCGAGGTCGTCGAGGTCGATCGCGCACAGCTCGGCGACACGCAACGCCGCAGCGTAGAGCAGTTCGAGCACCGCGGCGTCGCGCAGCGCGATCGGGTCGCCCGCCTCGGCGCGCTGACCTGCCGCGTTCAGGACGCCCTGCAGTGCCGGAGCCGTCGCGACCGTGGGCAGCGTGCGTCCGCGACGCGGTGCGACCAGGCGCACGCTCGGATCGACCGACACGTGGCCCTCGTCGAGCGCCCAGGAGAAGAAGCCGCGCACCGACGCGGTGCGCCTGGCGATGGTCGAGCGCGCGTCTCCGCGCTGCGTCGCACGCCAGAGCCAGTCGCGCAGGGCATCGATGTCGACGGATGCGAGGGCGACGTCACCGACGGCTTCGGCGAGATCGCGGAGGTCGCCCGCATACGCACGCACCGTCGCGGGTGACAGTCGCCGGACATCGGCGAGGTGCGCCGTGTATCGCCGCGCCGCCTCTTCGAGTCTCATTCCTCCAGCATGCCCGCCGGGACGCGGTGCGACCCGGCGATCGGTCGGGTGTCGGCGACCCGCGGCCGTCTCACCAGAGCATCGCCGGCCGCGCCATCCCTCCGACACCCACCCAGCCCCGCTCCCGACGCTCGGCGCGGCCCTCGAGCTCCAGTAGCCCGAGCAGCGCGGCGGCCTCGTCGAGCGAGAACCCGGCACGCTGAGCGATGTCCTCTGTCGAGCGCGGGCTGCGGAGACTGAGTGCATCGAGCACACGCGTGCGCTCGCCCGTATACGCGTCGGTCGCACCGGCATCCAGCGCCCCACCCACCGATGCTCCGACGAGATCGCGCATGTCGTCGATGCCGGTGATGCACACGGCATCGCCCTCACGCAGCAGACGGTGGCAGCCGCGGGACGAGGCGCTCGTGATCGGCCCCGGCACGACACCGACGGGACGGCCGATCGCCTGGGCGTGATGCGCGGTGTTCAATGATCCGCTGCGCCACCCCGCCTCGACGACGACGGTGCCGTCACTGAGCGCGGCGATGAGCCTGTTTCGCGCCAGAAAGCGATGCTTCGTCGGGGCGGTGCCGCAGGGGACCTCGGCCACGACCGCACCCGCCCGGGCGATCCGATCGATGAGGTCGCGGTTCCCGGAGGGGTACGCGCGTTCGACTCCGCCCGCCATGACCGCGATCGTCGGACCCACGGCCGACAGCGCGGCTCGATGCGCGGCCGCGTCGATCCCGTACGCGGCGCCCGAGTACACCGCGATTCCTGCCGCGCCGGCCTCGGCGGCGAGTTCCGCGGCGACGTGCTCGCCGTACCCCGACGCGGCGCGCGCGCCGACGATCGCGACGGCGGGTCGTGGCGCCGCGAGCAGACCGACCTCACCCCGCACCCACAGGCACAGCGGTGCGAACGGACCGAGGTCATCGACACGAGCAGGCCACTCGCGGTCTTCGGGGATCACCAGCCGAACCCCCGCGCGACGCGCGTTGGCGAGGGTCGATGCGACCGCACCCAGCCGCGGCTGCCAGCGCCGGCGCCCCGCGCCGATCTCGTCGGCAGTGAGACCGGCCTCGGAGACATGGCCTGGATCGCGCGAGTCGGTCAGGGCGACACGGAGCGCCGCGACCGGACCGAGCGCGCGCACGAGCTCGCCCGCGACGCGGTCGCCCGGCTCGACCAGCACGGCCCAGATGCTCCGTGCATACGCGGCGAGGGCGTGCGCGTCGTCACCGGGGGCGATGACTCCGGCCAGCTCGCGACGCGACGTGCCGGCATCGAGGACGAGCGCGCTCATGCCCGGGCTCCGCGCTTGAGGTACAGCGCCCGCCCGATGTCGACGACGTCGAGGCGGTCTCGACCGGCGAGGTCGGCGTGCGACCACGCGAGTCGGAGCACGCGGTCGTAGCCCCGAAGGGTCAGCGCGCCGCGATGCAGAGCGGTGTCGAGGGGGCGGCGGATATCGGCATCGGGTGCGAGCGGGCCGTCGCGCAGCCACGATCCGGCGACCTCGGCGTTCGTGCGCCACGGCGTCTGCGCGAGCCGGCGCGCCGAGCGAGCGCGCGCCTCGATGACCCGCCCGCGAGCCTCGGCGGTGGTCACACGCGAGTCGTCGCCGGGCTTCCGACGGGCCACCGCCACTCGTTGCAGTCCCAGCTCGATGTCGATCCGGTCGAGCAGCGGACCGGACAGTTTGCCGAGGTAGCGCCGGATGGCGAGCGAGGGGCACGCGCACTCCGCATTGGGCACCCCGTAGTTCCCGCACGGGCATGGATTGGTGGCGAGGACGAGCTGGAACCGCGCCGGGAAGACGGCGCGGAAGCCGGCGCGATGGATCTCGATCCGTCCCGACTCGAGGGGCTGGCGGAGGGCATCGAGGGCATGACCGCCGTACTCGCCGGCCTCGTCGAGAAAGAGCACTCCCCCGCTCGCGCGTGCGATCGCTCCCGGCCGCACCGTGCGGCTGCCGCCGCCGATGAGAGCCGCGACACTCGTACTGTGATGCGGTGCTTCGAAAGGAGGCGTACGGCACAGACTCGTCACCGGCAGACCCGCCAGAGAGCGCAGCGACGCCGCCTGTACGGCCGCGGTGTCGTCGAGGTCGGGCAGGATGCCCGGAAGCCGCCGCGCCAGCATGGTTTTGCCCGCCCCCGGCGGACCGCTCATGAGCAGATGATGGCCGCCTACGGCCGCGAGCACGAGCGCCTCGACCGCCTCGCGCTGACCGATGACGTCGGCGAGATCGGGCACGGCGTCGTCGTCAGGCTCCGCCGCGACCGGATGGGGCACCGGCACGGTGTCGACCTCGTCGACGTCCACACCGTGCCGGCGCACCACGTCACGCAGCGACGCGGCGGCGACCACCTCGATGTCCGCGACGAGCTCGGCCTCGGCCCGATGCGCGTGCGGCACGACCACGCACCGCATGCCGGCGCGCGCTGCGGCCGCGACGGCGGGCAGCACCCCCGGCACGGGCCGCAGGCGTCCGTCGAGCCCGAGTTCGCCGATGTGCACGGTGCGGGCGAGCGACGCGGCATCCATCGACGTCTCCGTCGCGAGAGCGGCGACCGCGATCGCGAGGTCGAGCCCGGAGCCGTGCTTCGGGAGGTTCGCCGGCGACAGGTTCACCGTGAGCTTGCGGCGCGGCAGCGGCAGGGCGCTGTTCGCGCAGGCGTTGTGCACGCGTTGATGCGCCTCACCGATCGCCTTGTCGGCCAGGCCGATGATGTCGAAGCCGGGCGTCTGGTTCGACAGGTCGGCCTCGACCTCGACGAGGTCTCCGTGCAGGCCGGTCAGCACGACGCCCCACGTGCGCCCGACGGTCATCGCAGGTCCTCGAGGTGCTCGATCGTCGCCGTCGCCGGGTCGTCCCCCGTGATGCCGACGACGTCGATGCGCAGCCGTCGGCGCCGCGCCGGATCAGGATGTTCCCGCGCCCATGCGCATCCGAGACGCCAGAGCCGGTCGCGCTTGCGCGCGTCGACGGCGTCGAACGGGTGCCCGAACCCCACGCTCCGACGCGTCTTGACCTCGACGACGACCAGGTCCTCGCCCTGCGTGGCGACGATGTCGATCTCTCCCGCCGCGCAGCGCCAGTTGCGCTCGAGCACCGCGTACCCCCGTTCACGGAGGTATGCCGTCGCCCGATCCTCACCCGCGCGCCCGCGCACATCCTTGTCTGCCATGCAGGCATCGTGGCCGCCCCGGGCGACACGGACGGGCCCGATCGTGAGGATCGGGGACAGATCGACGCAGCGGCGCGCTGGGGAGGAGAAGTGCTGCGGCCGTCAGGAGTCCAGCGAGAGCTCTTCCGGCAGCTCGAAATCGCGACGCTGAAGCTCTTCGACGTTGACGTCCTTGAACGTCAGCACGCGCACGCTCTTCACGAACCGATCGGCGCGGTAGATGTCCCACACCCAGACATCCGTCATCGAGATCTCGAAGTAGAAATCATGCTCGGTGTCGCGACGGACGACGTTCACGTCGTTGGCGAGATAGAAGCGGCGCTCGGTCTCGATCACGTACTGGAACTGCGACACGACATCGCGGTACTCCTTGTACAGGGCCAGTTCGAGCTCGCGATCGTAATCCTCGAAGACTTCGTCATCCATGGTGGATCCAGTCTAGGCGCGGCTCAGAACAGCGTCGGCGCATCGGCGATGGCCCATGAGGCCCGGTGATGCACGCTGAGGCCGTGCGAGCGGATCGCGCTGCGGTGCGCGGCGCTCGCGTAGCCCTTGTTGCGCGCCCACTCGTACACCGGCAGATCGTCGTGCAGGCGCACCATGAGATCGTCGCGTGCCACTTTGGCGAGCACCGACGCCGCCGACGCCGAGGCGCAGTCGCGGTCGGCCTTCACGATGGGGCGCACCCGCAGTCCGGCTCCGCCGGCGGGCGTGATGTAGTCGTGGTTGCCGTCGAGGATGACGATCGCCTCTTCGGGCACGATCCCCCTCTCCCGCAGCCCGGCGATCGCACGCAACGCCGCCAGGCCGAGCGCGCGGATGATCCCGACCTCGTCGATCTCCGCGGCGGACGACCATCCCACAGCGGATGCCGGAACCCACGCCGCCGCGCGGGCGGCCACCGCCGGGCGATGACGCTCGGCGACGAGTTTCGAATCCCGCAGCCCCTCGGGAACGCGCCGTCGTGCGCCGGCGAAATCCATTGCGACGGCGCCGACGGCGACGGGGCCTGCCAGCGCGCCGCGCCCGACCTCGTCGCACGCGATGACGAGTGCGTGCTCGCGCAGCAGACGACGCTCGACGGTCAGTCGGGGTGCGACGACCGTCATCCCCCGCCGCCGGCGGGCACGCCCTCGAAGACGCCGTGATGGGTGTCGAGCACGCCGAATCGCGGCAGAGGCCACGTGATGAGGAACGCACGTCCGACGACGTTGCCGATCGGCACGAAGCCCTTCGAGGGCTGATCGACGTTGTAACGCGAGTCCCGAGAATGGTCGCGATTGTCGCCGAGCACCCAGAGGGAGCCCTGGGGCACTGTCACGTCGTACGGCTTCGGGTTGGGTGCACTCTGCCCGGCGGCGAGATCGAGGTACGGGGTCTCGTCGATCGGTGTGCCGTTGACCGTCGTCTGGCCGAGCGCGTTGCAGCACACGACGTGGTCTCCGCCGACGCCGATGATCCGCTTGATGAGGTGCTCGTTGCTGTCGGACGCCGTGATTCCCACAAGTGAGAGCAACCAGTCGCCGGCTTGGACGAGAGGCGTCGCGGGCGGCGGCGTGGGAACTCCCTCGAGCCAGCCGCCGGGGTCGCGGAAGACGACGATGTCGCCCCTCTCGTAGCCGGTGAAGCGGGGCGTGAGCTCGTCGACCAGGATGCGGTCCTTGACCATGAGGGTCTGTTCCATCGACCCCGACGGGATGAAGAACGACCGGACGAGGAACGTCTTGATGAGAAACGACACGAGGATCGCGACGATGAGGATGACCAGGACATCGCGCAGGAAAGGCCAGATCCCGCGACGCCGCCGCGTACGCAGCCGACGTCCCACCGAGGTGTCGGGTTCGGGGGCCACCACGTTGTCGGAGGTCATTCGCGTCCTTCTCGCCCGCGTACCGCACCTCGGTCCGCGCATCCACAAGCGTCGCACATCGCACACCGTTCCCTGTACCGCGCCACGGTCCCCGGCGCGCCCTCGCGACGACAGAAGCCCCGGACTGCTCGAGGCGGTCCGGGGCTTCGGGAGCGGCGAGCGTGGCTCGCGGCGCGTCAGTTGTCGCGCTTCTCCTTGATCTTGGCCTTCTTGCCACGGAGGTTGCGCAGGTAGTAGAGCTTCGCGCGGCGCACGTCGCCACGCGTGACGACCTCGATGTGGTCGATCACGGGCGAGTGCACCGGGAAGGTGCGCTCGACGCCCACCTGGAAGCTGATCTTGCGGACCGTGAAGGTCTCGCGCACACCGTCGCCGGAGCGGCCGATGACGACGCCCTGGAACACCTGGACGCGCGAACGGCTTCCTTCGGTGATGTTCACGTGCACCTTGACGGTGTCACCGGGGCCGAAGGCGGGGATGTCGGAGCGGAGCGAAGCCGCGTCGACGGAGTCGAGGATCTGCATGATCGTCACTTCCTGCGACCGCCACAGGTCGATCGCGAGAGTTGAGGGAAAAAGTGGAGTGTGCCCGAGACGTCGGAGTGCGACGCCGTGCTCCCCTGAGGCAGAGCCTGGTCAGGGCACAAACATCCATTCTGCCATGGATGCCACCCTCATGCCAAAACCGCCCGCGCACGCCTCCGCAGGGCGGGACGAGCGGTGGGGCAGAGACCGGTCACGCCGCCGGCGGGGCACTCTTCTCGCGCACGACGATCACCTCGGCATCCGTCCGAGACGGCGTCTCGTCGGGTGCCGGCGCGGGGACGTAGCCCACGCCGCCGGGGGTCCGGAGGACCACGCCCATCGGCCGCGCCTCACGCCACAGCTGCGCGAGTACGCCCCAGAATGCCCCGACGCCGACCGCGACCGTGAGACCGAACAGCGGCCACCACCACGGGTTCGCGAAGAACCCGAGCGAGAACACGAGCACGTGCCATGCGCCGATGAGAGCGAGATCGGTCCACGACACGGCGCGCTCCGCACGTGCGGTGCCCCGCGCGCGGACGAGCAGGCTCAGCACGAGCTCGCCGATCAGCACGATCGGAGCCGAGATCAGCACCCAGAGCAGTGAGAGCGGGTTCGCGCCGAAGACGATCCAGCCGACGAACAGCCACAGCGGCAGGACGAACGCCGCCGGGAGCAGCCACCGATAGAACCCACTGCGCAGTGCCATGACACCGATGCTACGCCGACGCACCACAATGGAAGCTGACGAAAGGATCACGATGATCGAGCTGCGCACTCCGGCCGAGATCGAAGCGATGCGTCCCGCGGGGCGCTTCGTGGCGGAGGTTCTCGCGACGCTGCGGGAAGACACGAAGGTCGGCACGAACCTCCTGACGATCGATCGGCGCGCGCACGAGATGATCCGCACCGCCGGAGCGGAGTCGTGCTACATCGATTACCACCCCTCGTTCGGGGCGAGCCCGTTCGGCAAGGTGATCTGCACGTCGATCAACGACGCCGTTCTGCACGGGCTGCCGTACGACTACGCGCTGCGCGACGGCGACCTCGTGTCGCTCGATTTCGCGGTGTCCGTCGATGGATGGGTCGCCGATTCGGCGGTGTCCTTCGTCGTGGGCACGCCTCGCGACGAGGATCTCGCGCTCATCGACACGACCGAGCGCGCGCTGGATGCCGCGATCGCCGCGGCCGTGTCGGGCGGTCGGATCGGAGACATCTCCCACGCGATCGCCGAGGTCGCCCATGCCGACGGCTACTCGATCAACACCGATTTCGGCGGTCACGGCGTCGGGCGTGTGATGCACGGCGACCCGCACGTGCCCAACGACGGCAAGCCGAACCGCGGCTATCCGCTGCGCCCCGGCCTCGTCGTGGCCCTCGAGCCCTGGTTCCTGCAGACGACCGACGAACTCGTCACCGACCCCGATGGCTGGACGCTGCGCAGCGCCGACGGCTCGCGCGGCGCGCACGCGGAGCACACCGTCGCGATCACCGCCGACGGCCCGATCATCCTCACCGATCGCTCTTTCCTCGGCGTCCGCTGAGCCCAAGGCTCCGCGCCGGGGTTCGCTCCGCGGGCCGGGCATCGGCCGCCCGTCACCGGGAACAGGACATTCGGCCGGATCAGGACGATTCCCCCGCGCATCGTCCTGATCCTGCCGATCATCCTGTTACCGCGTGCGCGCAGGCATCCGTGCGCGCGGGTGTTCGGATGTCCGGGAGGCCTGGTCCGTATCGACGTCCCCGACGGGCGGAGGTCACCTACCGCGGGATACCAGATGGAGCCCTTGAGCGATCGCCATCGCCACGGTGGCGATGACCTCATCGGGCGAGAACAGCACCTGCACGAAATCGAACCGAAGAACGGTGTAGCCGCGCACGACGAGGCGGGCATCTGCGCGCAGATCACGACGGCGGTCGGCCGCCTGGTGATGCGCGAACCCGTCCACCTGGAGCACGAGCCGCTCTCCCACCAGGCCATCGACGCGATGTCCGTCGATGCGGACCTGCTGGCGCACCTGCACTCCGATCGACCGCAGCAGACCGACGAACCGCGTCTCGACTCCGGAGTCGGACAGGAGGGATGCGACGTTCGCATACCGCGCGGCGGCGGTGCTGCGCCAGAGGATGCGCCTCAGCTCGGCCGGATCCGCCCGGTGCGTCCGGATCGCCGATTCCCATATGGCGAGGGCATCGGGGGGATCGAGGCACTGCGCGACGTGGAACAGGATGTTCACCAGGTCGTCGACGACGGCATGCCGGTGCACCGGACGCGGCCCCGTGCCCCAGTGCAGCCGCAGGCCGTCGTCCGACAGACGCGAGGCCGTCCGCGGCACAGCCACGTGCACCGCAGCATCGCCGCCACGCGTCCACAATCCGCGCGCGGCAGCCGCCGTCACACAGGTCAGCCGTCCTCCGACAGCGACGGCGCGGCGGATGCCCGGATCGCACCCGTCGGCGATCAGCCAGGACCGGCGCAGCCGCTCCACGCGTCCCGCGGCGACCGCCCGACGCATCGTGTGCGGCGAGAACCCCGCCGTGCGCAGGTCTGCGCTGTGGGCAGCGCCGCCACGCGCGCGGATGGCGCTCTCCAGGCGTGCCGGCGCATCGCTCATCGTCATGCCCGCATCCTCCCGCGATGATGCAGCCCGCGATGTCCGAGCCTCGCCGCTTGTGGATGGATCCGGCTCGACGCTCGCTGGGGAGGGCGTAGCGGCATCCACTCAGAACAGGAGAATCCTCCGACGCAGGACGCGGCGGGTCGGAAACGTCCTGTTCCGGCCGGATCCCCTGTCGCGGAAGGAACCGACGGCCGCACCTCACCGAACCGGCGTCCGCACCTCACCGAACCGGCGTCCGCGGAACCCGCAGAACGAAGCGGATGCCCGGGCGCTCCGGATCAGTCCGTGATCAGGTCGGGGCGTCGCGCGCGCGTGCGCTCGACCTGCTGCTCGTGCCGCCAGGCGGCGACACGACCGTGGTGGCCGCTCAACAGCACATCCGGCACCTCGTAGCCCCGCCACGACGCCGGCTTCGTGTACGACGGGTACTCCAGCAGACCATCCTCGTGGGACTCTTCGACGAGGCTCTCGGGGTTGCCCACGACGCCGGGGACCAGGCGTCCGATCGCCTCGATCATCGCCATGGCGGCGACCTCGCCGCCGTTGAGCACGTAGTCGCCGAGGCTCACGAGCCGCACCCGACCGCGGGTCGCGGCATACGCGAACACGCGCTCATCGATGCCCTCATAGCGCCCGCACCCGAAGACCAGATGAGACTCGTCGGCGAGCGTGCGGGCGGTCGCCTGTGTGAACACCTCGCCCGCCGGCGAGGGGAAGACGAAGATCGGATCGGCATGCGAAGCATCCGCGATCTCGTCGATCACCTCGCCCCAGGGCCCGGGCTTCATGACCATCCCGGCGCCGCCGCCGTAGGGCGTGTCGTCGACCGTGCGATGGCGGTCGTGCGTCTTGTCGCGCAGGTCGTGCACCCGGACGTCCAGGATGCCCGCACCGCGCGCCTTGCCGAGCAGCGACACCTCCAGCACGTCGAAGAACGCCGGGAAGATGGTCACGACGTCGATGCGCACGTCAGGCTCCGCTCGGCTCGTCCTCGGCGGGTGCCGAGGACGTCTCGGTCTCGGGGTCGGCCGGCTGGGGCTCATCATCCTCGTCGAGGGGTTCGAACAGCCCTGCCGGCGGGGTCACGACGACGCGCCCGCCGGCCACGTCCACTTCGGGGACGATGGCGGCGACGAACGGGACGAGGATCTCGTCGCCCGACCCGGCGGGCTGCACGATGAGCAGATCCTGTGCCGGGAGGTGATCGACACGGACGACGCGACCGACGCGGACACCGTCACGCACGACGTCGAGTCCGACCAGCTGGTGATCGAACCAGGCATCGTCCTCGTCGGGTGCGCTCTCGTCCTGGTCGATCCAGAGGATCGCGCGGACGATCGACTCGGCGCCCGTGCGGTCGTCGATGTCGTCGAAGAAGACGACGGGGTGCGAGTTCATCCACCGGAACTCGCGAACGGTCACGGTCTTGCCGTGCCACGGCGATGCCTCGGGCACCTGCAGAGTGAAGACGGCGCCGGGGACGAAGCGTCCGTCCGGGTCGTCGGTGTAGAGCTCGAGCTTGAGGGCGCCCTTCAGGCCATGGGCCTTGACGAGGCGCCCGACCCGCAACTGCGTGCGGGCGGGTTCGGCCGCGGACATCTCAGTCGTCCGCGACGTCGACGCGCACGCGGGCGCCGTCGGCGAGAGCGGACACGAGGGTGCGCAGGGCCTTCGCGGTGCGACCGCCGCGCCCGATCACCCGACCTCGATCGTCGGGGTGCACGCGCACCTCGAGGATGTCGCCTCGCGGCGACGTGGAGGAACGGACGACGACATCATCGGGGTGATCGACGATCCCCTTGACGATGTGCTCGAGCGCGGCGGACAGCAACGCGATTACTCTGCGTCGGTCTGCTCGGCGTCGGCCGCGGGGGCCTCGGCGTCGGCAGAGTCGGCGGCGGGGGCGTCGGCCTTCTTCTCGACCTTGGGCTTGATGACCGACTTCTTGGCCGAGTCCACCTGGAACTCTTCCTTGTCGCCCGCGACCTTGACGGTCGAGACGGCGTCCTTGTCGCCCTTGAACTTGCCCCAGTCGCCCGTGAGCTTCAGCAGCGCGGCGACCTGCTCGGTCGGCTGCGCGCCGACCGAGAGCCAGTACTGCGCACGGTCGGAGTCGACCTTGATGATCGAGGGCTCCTCGGTCGGGTGGTACTGACCGATCTCCTCGATGACACGACCGTCGCGCTTGGTGCGCGAGTCGGCGACGACGATGCGGTAGTAGGGCGCGCGAATCTTGCCGAGGCGCTTGAGACGGATCTTGACAGCCACAATTCTCCTGATTGGTGTGGAAAGTGATGAACGTCGCCTGGAGCGTGGGGTGCACACCCGGCGGAAGCTCTGCGGTGGACCCGCGCCGCTGGATAGAGGGTCGAGCGGGTGGTCCAACGGTCTATTTTGCCAGATTGTGTCGGATGCCGCGAACCGAGCGCTTCGCCGTGTCGCACGCATGCCAGACTGACGCCATGACGGTGACCTTCGCGACCTCCGCGCGCTCCTCCGTGGGCCTGGAGTGGGAGCTCATGCTGGCCGACCGCACGACGGGTGATCTCGTCGGCCGCGCGCCCGAGATCCTGCCCGAACTCGAGCAGAGCACCGAACTCGAACGGTTCACCGTCACCGGGGAGCTGCTCACCAACACGATCGAGGTGACGAGCGGGATCGGCGACACCGTGGCATCCGCCGTCGACGACATCGGCGACGCGATCGCGCAGGTGCGCGCTCTGACCTCGCCCCGCGAGATCGAACTGCTATGCGCCGGCAGCCACCCCTTCGCGCAGTGGTACGACCAGCACGTGACCGACAAGACCCGGTACCACAAGCTCATCGAGCGCACCCAGTGGTGGGGGCGGAACATGATGATCTGGGGCATCCATGTGCACGTCGGCGTCGAGGACGTCCGCAAGGTCTTCCCCATCATCGGCGCCCTCAGCACGTATCTCCCCCATCTGCAGGCCCTGTCTGCGTCGAGCCCGTTCTGGGCCGGCGAGCGCACCGGATACGCATCCAATCGCGCGCTCGTATTCCAGCAGCTGCCGACGGCCGGTCTCCCCTGGCCGCTCATGGACTGGGCGCAGTACGAGTCCTACCTCGACGACATGGTGCGCACGGGGGTCATGGAGGATGCCACCGAGGTGCGCTGGGACATCCGTCCGGCCCCGCGCTGGGGGACGATCGAGGTGCGCGCCTGCGACGGGATGTCGACTCTGCCGGAGCTCGCCGCTGTCGCGGCGCTCGTGCAGGTGCTCGTCGAGCACTTCTCGCGCGAGCTCGACGAAGGACGCGAGCTGCGCGCGCTGCAGCCGTGGTTCGCCCGCGAGAACAAGTGGCGCGCCGCGCGGTACGGCACCGCGGCGCGCGTCGTCGTCGACCCCGAGGGCACGCAGCGACCCGTCGCCGAGCACCTGCGCGAGACCATCGAGATGCTCGCCCCCGTCGCCGAGGACCTGCACTGCGCACGCGAACTCGCCGGAGTGAACCGGATCCTCGACGAAGGCGGCAGCTCGACCCGGCAGCTGCTCGTCGCGGATGCCTCCGACGGCGACCTGCGCGAGGTCGTGCACCATCTCATCCGCGAATTCCGCGGCGGTCCGACGCTGCGCGATCACCTCCGCGACCTCGCGATGAACGGCGACTCCGCAGGCACGCCGTAGCTCTCGGCGGAGTCCTAAGGTTGCTCGCGTAGTGTCCGCTGCATGCCACGACCGTCTCGACGAGCCGCGCACCGCACAGATCGCGCGGGCCGTCTGCGCGCGATCCGCCTTGCCGCGCTCGGCGTGCCGGCTCTCGCCGCCGCCGCGCTCGTGACCTCGGCCTGCACCCCCTCGAACGCCGACGCGGGGCCGCAGGCCCCCGCGTTCGCCGTCGCCTCCCCGACCCCCAACCCGACCTCGAAGTGGGCCAACCGGCTGCGCATCGTCACCGTCGGGGACTCGCTGATGTCCGGCTACGGACTCGATCTCGGCCAGGCCTGGCCGACGCTCCTCGCCGACAAGACCCATGTGACCCTCACGAACCTCGCCTGCGGGGGAATGGGCTTCGTCGTCTCGGGCGACTGCGGCACGCCGTACTCCGGCCTCGTGCCGGCGCTCGCGGCACTGCAGCCGGACATCGTGATCGTGCAGTCCTCGAGCAACGACTTCGGTGAAGACCCGGATGATGTGCGAGCCGGCACTCTCACCACGGTGCAGGAGATGCGCAACGCCGTACCGCACGCCGTGATCGTGGGCCTCAGCACCATCTGGAACGACGACGCCGACGTTCCCGACGAGGTGGAGAGCACCTCCGAGGATCTGCAGAGCGCGATCTCCGACGTCGACGGCACGTTCATCGACGTCGGACAGCCGCTGCAGGGGCATCCGGCGTGGATGCAGGAGGACGACGTGCACCCCACGCCACGCGGACAGCAGGCGATCGAAGAGACGGTCCACGCGAAGCTCAGCGACGCGCACATCCTGCACTGACGGGCGTCAGGCCGGGCAGCGTCCACCCGTGCCCCCGAGCGGCGCGGCGGGGATCAGCCCTTGCCGAAGAGCTTCTGGATCTCGGCGAGGTCCGCCTCGCTCGGCTGCGGCGCACCGGCGCCCGCACCCAGGCCGAAGCCCGATCCGGTCGGCGCGCTCTGCGCGGCGGCGGCGAGTCCCGCGTTCTCCGCGGCGCGCTTGGCGGGGTTGCCCGAACGCGAGCCGCTCCCCGCCTTCTTCTTGTTCCCGCGCTTGCTCGACGCCCCCGGCTTGCCCCCGAGCGAACCCATGCCCGGGATCGAGGGCACGCCGCCGCGCGCGACGGTCTTCATCATCTTCGCGGCCTGATCGAAGCGCTGGACGAGCTGGTTCACGTCGGTGACGGTCATGCCCGAGCCGCGTGCGATGCGCAGGCGCCGCGAGCCGTTGAGGATCTTGGGGTTCCGACGCTCGACGGGGGTCATCGACCGGATGATCGCCTCGGTGCGATCGATTTCCTTGTCGTCGAAGTTCTCGAGCTGCTGCTTCATCTGGCCCATGCCCGGGAGCATCCCGAGCATCTTCTTCATCGAGCCCATCTTCTTCATCTGCTGCAGCTGGTCGAGGAAGTCCTCCAGCGTGAACGCCTCGTTGGCGAGCTTCTCGGCGACCTTGCGGGCCTCGTCCTCGTCGAAGGCCTGCTGCGCCTGCTCGATGAGGGTGAGGATGTCACCCAGGTCGAGGATGCGGCTCGCCATGCGGTCGGGGTGGAAGGCCTCGAGGTCGTCGAGCCCCTCACCGGTCGAGGCGAAGATGATGGGTCGCCCGGTGACGGATGCCACGGACAGCGCCGCACCGCCGCGCGCATCGCCGTCGAGCTTGGAGAGCACGACACCTGTGAAATCGACGCCGTCCTGGAACGCCTTCGCGGTGTTGACGGCGTCCTGGCCGATCATCGCGTCGATGACGAAGAGCACCTCGTCGGGGTCGACAGCCCGGCGGATGTCGGCGGCCTGCGTCATCAGCTCGGCGTCGACGCCGAGGCGGCCCGCCGTGTCGATGATGACGATGTCGTGCTGCTGACGGCGCGCGGCCTCGACGCCGTCGCGGGCGACCTGCACGGGGTCTCCCACGCCGTTGCCGGGCTCGGGAGCGTAGATGGCGGCACCGGCCTGCTGGGCGACGACCTGCAGCTGGTTGACGGCGTTGGGGCGCTGCAGGTCGCACGCGACCAGGAGCGGGGTGTGCCCGTCCTTCTCGAGCTGCTTGGCGAGCTTGCCGGCGAAGGTCGTCTTGCCCGAGCCTTGAAGCCCGGCGAGCATGATGACCGTCGGCGGGTTCTTGGCGAACTGCAGACGGCGCTGCTGGCCGCCGAGGATCGCGACGAGCTCCTCGTTGACGATCTGCACGACCTGCTGGGCAGGGTTCAGCGCCTTGTTGACTTCGTCACCGAGCGCGCGCTCGCGCACTTTCGCCGTGAAGTCCTTGACGACGAGCAGCGCGACGTCGGCATCCAGAAGCGCGCGGCGGATCTCGCGGACGGTGCCGTCGACGTCGGCGGGCGTGAGCTTGCCCTTCGTGCGGAGGTTGCGGAAGGTCTCTGTGAGCCGGTCGGAGAGGGTGCCGAAAGTCGCCATGATCCCCCGATTCTACGGGAGCGCACTCCCGCCCGAGCGCGACGTCGCTCCTCCGTCGCCGAGCGTGACGGCGGCGGCATCCAGCGCCTCCTCCAGGATCGGCGCGACAGGCCCTCCCCCGGCGCCGGCGTGCGCCCACGCCTCGATGGCGGCGAGCACCGCACCGGCGTGAGCGGCGCCCGCGACCTCGGCGCGAAGCGTCGACATCCCCGCGACGCGCAGTCTGTGGGCGATGGCCACAGCGATCCGCGAGCGGCGGAGGGCGGCTTCGCGCTCGATCTCGTCGCCGAGGCCCATCGCCTCGGCATGCACGATCGCCAGCGCGAGACTGTCGGGCGCGAATCCCGCACCGAGATCGCGCACCGCGGCTGTGACGGATGCCACGGCATCCGCCACGGCATCGTTCGCGAGGCGCTCGACGAGTGCGGCGATGCGCGAGTCGAGTCCCGCCCAGAGCACGTCGGACTTGGAGGTGAAGTAGTTGAAGAAGCTGGAGCGGCTGACGCCGGCGCGGCGCGTGATGTCGGCGACCGTCGTGCCCGCGAATCCCTGCTCGAGGAAGAGTTCGCAGGCTGCCTCGGCGATCGTGTCGCGCGAGGTGGCGCGCGGCCGGCCGGTGCTCATCCCGACACTGTAGCGAGGCGTATTGTTGGACGCGGTACAACAATCGATTCGGAGGAGCGGCATGCTCGACGTGCAGACGGTGGGCCTCGCCCCCGACCTGATCCCCTACACCGACGCCTGGGCGCTCCAGCGCGAGATCCATGCCGAGGTCGTCTCGGGCGTGCGCCCGGACACCCTGCTGCTGCTCGAGCACGAGCCGGTCTTCACCGCAGGCGCGCGCACGGCGCGCCACGAACGCCCCACCGACGGCACCCCTGTCGTCGACGTCGACCGGGGCGGCAAGATCACCTGGCACGGTCCGGGCCAGCTCGTCGGTTACCCGATCGTGCGGCTGACCGAGCCGATGGACGTCGTCGCGCACGTGCGCCGTCTCGAGCAGATCCTCATCGATGTGCTCGCCGGGCTCGGAGTCAACGGGTACCGGGTCGAGGGACGCAGCGGCGTGTGGGTACGCCGACCGCTGTCCGAAGACAAGATCGCCGCCATCGGCGTGCGTGTCCAGCGCGGCGTGACGATGCACGGCTTCGCCCTCAACTGCGACAACTCGCTGCTGCCGTTCTCGCAGATCGTCCCCTGCGGGATCTCGGATGCCGGCGTCACGACGATCAGCGAGGTGCTCGGGCGCGACGTCACTCCCGCCGACGTGCACGATGCCGTGGCGGACGCGTTCCGGGCATCCTTCGGGGCGACGGCGGAGATCGCGGCATGAGCGCCTGCGGAACAGGCGCCCCCCACAGCACCGCCTCCTGCGGAACAGGCGCGTCCAGCAGCGCCGGCGCGTGCGGCGTGACGCCCAGCGGCGAGTCCGGGCCGGCCAACGCGCCGGCGGGACGCAAGCTGCTGCGACTCGAGGTCCGCAACGCCGAGACCCCGATCGAGCGGAAGCCCTCGTGGATCAAGACGAAGGCGAAGATGGGGCCGGAGTACCAGGCCCTGCAGTCGCTCGTGAAGGGCGAGGGCCTGCACACGGTCTGCCAGGAGGCGGGCTGCCCCAACATCTACGAGTGCTGGGAGGACCGCGAGGCGACCTTCCTCATCGGTGGGTCGCAGTGCACCCGACGGTGCGACTTCTGCCAGATCGACACCGGTAAACCGGCCGACTACGACACGGACGAGCCGCGTCGCGTCGCCGACAGTGTGCGCCGGATGCAGCTGCGCTACGCCACGGTGACGTGCGTCGCCCGCGACGACCTGCCCGACGGCGGTGCGTGGCTGAACGCGGAGACGATCCGACAGATCCACGAGGTGAACCCCGGCACCGGTGTGGAACTGCTGGCGACCGACTTCAACGGCGACCCGACACTGCTGGGCGAGGTGTTCGACGCCCGCCCCGAGGTGTTCGCGCACAACGTCGAGACGGTGCCGCGCATCTTCAAGCGCATCCGCCCCGCGTTCCGGTACGAGCGCTCGCTCGACGTGCTGACCCAGGCGCGCACCGCGGGACTCATCACCAAGTCGAACCTCATCCTCGGCATGGGAGAAGAGCCCGAAGAGGTCGTCCAGGCGCTGCACGACCTGCACGACGCGGGCACGGACATCATCACGATCACGCAGTATCTGCGCCCGACCCCGCGCCACCTGCCGGTGGCTCGATGGGTGAAGCCCGACGAGTTCGTCGCCTTCAAGGAGGAGGCCGAGCGGATCGGGTTCTTGGGAGTTCTCGCCGGACCGCTCGTGCGCTCGTCCTACCGTGCCGGACGCCTGTGGGCACAGTCGATGGCGTCGAAGGGCCGCGACCTGCCCGCCCACCTCGCCCACCTGGGCCAGGACGCCGAGTTCGCTCAGGCCGTCTGACCCGCGCCGCGCCTGCAGCGCTCTCGCTCCGCTGCGACGTCTCACCGTTCCGAGTCCCCGCGAAACCTCGCGTATGTCACGAAAAACGCCCCGAAAGCGTACATACGCGAGGTTTCGCGGGGACTCCGGTGCGATCCTGCGCAGACGAGGGATCAGCCGCGGGGCAGCAGGCCGCGCTCGAGCGCGAGGGTGACGGCACGGGTGCGACTGTCGACGCCGAGCTTGTCGTAGATCCGCAGCAGGTGCGTCTTGACGGTCGATTCCCCGATGCCGAGGCGCGCCGCGATCTGCTTGTTGGCATCGCCCGCCGCGACGCGCGCCAGCACCTGCGTCTCGCGCGTCGTGAGGACGGATGCCTCGGGCTCGGGCCGCAGCATCCGTTCGACGAGGCGCGCGGCGACGGCCGGCGACAGCGCGGTCTGCCCGGCATGAACGGCACGGATCCCGGCGACGATCTCCGCCTGGGGCGCGGCCTTCAACAGGTATCCGCTCGCGCCCGCCTCGATCGCCGCGAGGATCTGGTCGTCGGACTCGTACGTCGTGAGGACGAGCACTCGGGGGCGGGCACTCCCGGCACGTTCGGCGACGATGCGTGCGGTCGCGGTCACTCCGTCGACAGAGGGCATCCGCAGATCCATGAGCACGACGTCCGGAGATGCCTCGACCGCCACACGCACCGCCTCGTCGCCATCGGCGGCCTCTCCGACGACGACGAATCCCGGCTCGTCGGAGAGCAGACCCGCCAGCCCCGCCCGCACAACCGGGTGATCGTCGACGACGAGCACCCGGATCATCGAGCACGCCCGATCGTCATCGATGCGGCAGGCAGCGCCACGCTCAGCGTCGTGCCGGAACCCGGGGCCGAGCGCACCTCGAGCACGCCGTTGGCGAGCGCCACCCGGTCGCGCATGCCCTCGAGGCCGTAGCCGACGGTACCGGCATCCCTGTCGAAACCGCGGCCGTCGTCCTGCACGACGAGTCGCACGACGCCGTCCTCGTCACGGGAAACGTCGATCACGACCCGGTCGGCGTGCGCGTGCCGCCGGACGTTCGAGAGCGCCTCCTGCAGGCAGCGCAGGATGACGACCTGTCGGTCGCGGTCGAGCCCGACGACATCGCGCGGGGAGCGGACGAGGATCTCCAGGCCCGTGTCATCCCGAAAACGCGCCACGAGCCGCTCGATCGCTGCTTCGAGCGCGTCGTCGCTCGGGACCGCGGCCGTGCGGGCGACCAGAGCGCGCGCCTCATCGAGGGCCTCGCGGGCCACGGATTCGAGCCGCGCCGTGGTCGATGCCGCCCCGGAGCTGTCGCCTTGCCGAGAGCGGCGCCCCGCCTGCTCGGCGAGGATCACGAGGCCCGCCAACGTCTGGGCCAGAGTGTCGTGGATCTCCCGGGCGATACGCTCCCGCTCGTCGCTCATCCCCTTGTCACGATGGAGGGCCGCGACCTCGTGTTGCGCGGACGTGAGCTCGTCGACCAGACGCGCGCGCTCCTCGCCGTACTCCGCGGTCGAGGTGATCCACCACCCCATCACGATCGCGAAGGCCACGGAGAGCACGGCGATGGTGCCCGCGTCCCGCAGAACGTCGCCGCTCCAGCCGAGCCCGCCGACGGTGCCGGCGAACATCCCCACACCCACGGCGCACGAGCCCACGACGCCCGCCCGGATGCGCGGGCTGATCATCCACACGAGCGGGTAGCCGATCACCTGCATCGTGGCGAGCGAGGGCGACCCCCACGTCATGACGCCGAACGACACAGCGATGACCGCCACGATCCATCCCGCTCGGGGCCCGGTGGGGGCGGCGAGCATGGGTCGAGCACACACGTACGCGATCAGCAAGAGCGCGAGTCCGCTCAGCGCGACCACGATCCCTCCGCGGTCTCCGCCTCCGACGACGATCGCGATGCCCAGCAGCATGGCCGCCGCGACCGCAATGTCGACCCAGAGGCGTCTGATCATTCTTTCATCCTGCCCTCACCGGATGCGGGCGCGGATGCGGATCACCGCGAGAGCCGTGAAGACGAGCACCATCGACGCCAGCACGGCCGCGGCGACCCACACCGGCACGATGCCACCACCGAACGTCAGATCGATGCCGTAGACACGGGCGAGATCGGATGTCGCAGGGGATGCTCCCCTCGTCAGCGCCTCGAGCGGAGCGGCGGCGAACTCGCGCCGCACGAGCATCGCGGACTGCGCGAACGGCAGAACGGCGACCCCGTCGCGCACGGTGTCGGGCAGAGCACCGAGCGGGATGTACGCACCCGCGACGAACCCGGTGAGTGTGCCCACCAGCGTCGACAGACCGGAGAACGCACCTGTGGTGGGCAGGAACGACACGACGAAGGCCCAGAGAGCCGTGTAGGCGGCGACCGAGAGCGCGGTCCACCCCACGATGACCGAGAGCGAACCGGCATCCGGCACCGTTCGGCCGGTCGCCGCGAGATAGGCGACCGCTACCGCCAGCACGAGAAGCGTCATGACGAGTCCGACGACGAAGGCGGAACCGAGGTAGCCGAGCACCAGCTGCGCGCGCCGCACCGGCGAGACGAGGAAGTCGCGGAAGCGTCCCGATGCGGCATCCTCGACGAACACCGACAGCGCGGCGAGCGGGGTTGTGACCGCTGCGACGGCCACCACCCCCGCGAACATCCACGCGTCGACGAAATCGCGCGCCTGCCCTCGGTCGACGCCCGGCAGAGACGCGAGGGAGTCGACCTGCGTCTGCCCCAGGAACAGCGAGTAGAGGAGGAACACGACCATGGCGCCGGTGAGGGCTAAGAACACCCCGAGCGGGTCACGGGCGAACAGCCGCAGGTTCCGGCCGGCGTAGGCCATGACGGTCCTCATCGGGCGTTCCCCTCGACTGCGTCGGCGGCTCGCCCGGTGAGCGCGAGGAACACGTCGTCCATCCGGCCGTGCCGGAACTCGAAGTCGAGGATGCCGTCACCGCGCTCGGTCAGGATGCGTCGAGCCTCGGCGGCGTCCGCAACGACGATCCGCTCGCTACCGGCGGCGGTCATCAGAGTGAGGATGCTCGAGCTGTAGCGGGCGCGCAGATCGTTCGGAGTCCCCTGGGCGATGATCCGACCGCGATCGATGATGCAGACCCGGTCGGCCTGCTCGGTCTCCTCGAGATAGTGCGTCGTCAGGAAGACGGTGAGACCGATCCGTTCGCGCAATTCGTGCACCGTGCGCCAGACGGCCTGACGGCTGGCCGGGTCGAGGCCGGTCGTCGGTTCGTCGAGGAAGACGATCTCGGGGTCGTGCAACAGCGCCCGTGCGATGTCGGCGCGGCGCCGCTGCCCGCCCGAGAGGCGCCCGTAGCGGCGGTCCACGAACTCGCCCAGATCGACCAGGTCGGTGAGGCTCGCGATCCGCTCGCGGATGAGCGCGGTCGAGCCGAGGTACGGCCGGGCTCGCACGGTCAAGTTCTCGCGCACGGTGAGGGCGGCATCCAGCAGAGAGTCTTGGAAGACGACTCCGATCGATCGTCGCACCGCGTCGCCGTCGGCACGGGCGTCGCGCCCCGCCACCGTCAGCGACCCGGCATCCGGCTCGATCACCGTCGTGAGCGCACCGATCGTCGTCGACTTGCCGGCGCCGTTCGTGCCGAGGAAGGCGAAGACCTCGCCGGGCGACACGTCGAAGCTCACGTCGTCGACGGCGGTGACGTCGCCGTATCTCTTGGTCAGCCCCCGCACGATGGTGGGGGCGCTCGCTGTCGTGGCCATGGTTCCACGATGGTGCCGTGGCGATGCGCGGCGGCACCCGTCATCCGGTGACCCTGGGTCCTTCATTCGGTGGACCCGTACCCCGCGCCGCGGCATCCGCCACCCCGCGAAACCTCGCGTATGTCACGCAAAACACCGAAAAGGCGTACAGAAGCGAGGTTTCGCGGGGGCTCCGGTGCGGGATCGAGTCGGGCGCGTCAGTCGGCGCTGGTGACCGACTGCACCGCGCCGTCGCTGGCGAGGTTCACGAGGAGGACGTCGTCGGTGGCATCCGCGTCGAGGGCGTACTCGAGCACGGCGAAAGGATCCGTGCCGCCGTGCTCGTCCGCGAGGATCGTCATGCTCACCAGCTGCAGCGAACGGATGATGTCGATGTGCACGTCGCCTGAGATGTCGACGAGGATGTCCGGCAGATCCTCGCCGAACTGCTCCTGCTGCTGCAGAAGGTACTCCGTCACCTCGCTGGTGCGGTCGTCGAGTTCCGAGACCATCGCGTTGCGCGCGGTCAGATCGATCTCCTCGAGTGCCGAGATCATTCCCGCGGCGACGTCGAGCGCGGCCTGCGACACGTCGTCCTGATCGGGCGCGGTGAGATCGACGGTGACGCGCTGGTCCGCGAAATCGACCGTCTCGGACCAGAAGATCGACCCGTCGGGGCCGGACTCGAGAAGGCCGAAGTAGTCGTGCTCGATCGCCATGGCCTTATGCAACCATCCTCGCCGCCCGAACGCGACCCCGGGGCGGCATGTCGCCGTCTCAGTCGACGAGGGCGGCGGCGAACACGTGCGGCGTGAAGCCGGTCAGGTCGCCGATCCCCTCGCCCTGGCCGAGGAGCTTGACCGGGATGCCGGTGCGCTCCTGCACCGCGAGGACGAAACCGCCCTTTGCCGACCCGTCGAGCTTCGTGAGGACGAGGCCGGTCACTCCGGCGTGCTCGAGGAACGCCTCGGCCTGCATCACGCCGTTCTGTCCGGTCGTGGCATCCAACACCAGCAGCACTTCGCTGATGGGCGCCTGCTTCTCGATGACGCGCCGGATCTTCGTCAGCTCGTCCATGAGGCCGCCCTTGGTGTGCAGGCGTCCCGCGGTGTCGACGAGCACGATCTCGGTGCCCGTCTGCTTGGCGTAGTCGATCGTCTGATAGGCGACGGATGCCGGGTCCTGACCCTCGTGCTGGGGGCGGACGATCGTCGCTCCCCCGCGCTCGGCCCACGTCGCGAGCTGGTCGACGGCGGCAGCGCGGAACGTGTCGGCGGCACCGACGACGACCGAGCGCCCGTAGCGCTGCAGGAACTTGGCGAACTTGCCGATGGTGGTCGTCTTGCCGACGCCGTTGACCCCGACCACCAGCACCACAGCGGGCCTCTCGGTGAGGCGGAGCGTCGTGTCGAACTTGGCGAAGTGCTCTTCCAGGGTCTCCTTGAGCATCCGCTGCAGGTCGCGCGGATCGGTCGTGCGGTAACGGTCGACCTTCTCGCGCAGCTCGTCGACGATCCGCTCGGTGACGTCGGGACCGAAGTCCGCGGTCAGCAGTGCGGTCTCCAGATCGTCCCAGGTCGTCTCGTCGATCGTGGGCTTGACGAACAGGCCGCGCAGCGCGCGACCGAGCGACCAGGAGTTCTCCGCCATCACCCCAGACTATCGGCGCGCGGCGGTGCGGAGTGCGAGGCTCAGACGGCGTCGCGCTCGCGCACGCGCTGACCGACGACGGCCGACACGCCGTCCTGGCGCATGGAAACGCCGTAGAGCGCGTCAGCGATCTCCATCGTGCGCTTCTGGTGCGTGATGACGATCAGCTGGCTCGACGCGCGCAGCTGCTCGAAGACACCGAGCAGGCGTCCGAGGTTCGCGTCGTCGAGCGCCGCTTCGACCTCGTCGAGGATGTAGAACGGGCTCGGGCGCGCTTTGAAGATCGCGGTGAGCAGCGCGACGGCGGCGAGAGAGCGCTCGCCGCCCGACAGCAGCGACAGGCGTTCGATCTTCTTGCCGACGGGTCGCACGGCCACCTCGATGCCCGTCGTCAGGGGATGGTCGGGGTCGGTCAGCGAGATGCTGCCCGCACCGCCCGGGAACAGGATCGGGAACACCTCTCCGAAGGCGGTCTTCGTGTCTTCGAACGCCGCGAGGAAGATCGTCTGCATGCGTTCGTCGAGCTCGCCGATGATCGTCTCGAGGTCGGCGCGCGTCTGCACCAGGTCGGCGAGCTGTTCGGTGAGGAACGCGTGCCGCTGTTCGAGCGCGGCGAACTCCTCCAGGGCGAGCGGGTTCACCCGGCCGAGCTGGGCGAGCGTGCGCTCGGCGTCCTGCAGCCGACGGCGGCCCGCGACCGGATCGAAGAACCGCGGCTGATCATCGTCGCCGGGAACCGGCTGGTCGGGGCCGTATTCCGAAACGAGAATATTCTCGTCGAGGCTGAGCTCGGATGCCACCCGCTCGAGCAGACTCGTGACGTGCAGACGCTTCTCGTGCATCTGCAACTCGAGCCCGTGCACGCTCTCGGTGACGCCCGCGAGACGCTCGCGCACCGCGGCATCCCGCGTGCGCAGCTCTCCGAGCTCGGCAGTGAGGGCCGTCCGCGTCTGCTCCGCGAGCTGCAACTCGACGCGCGCCTGCGAGACCGAGCGATCGACCGAATCGAGCAGCGGGGGCAACGTCGCGGCCACCTCTGCGGCGATCTCACGCTGTGCGCGCCGGATGACGGCACGGCGGGCCGCTTCGGCGGCGGCGGCACGCTCCCGCTCGCGCTGACGCACGAGCTGGTCGACGCGGGCCTCGCCGGCGCGCACGCGCTCCTTGAGGGTCTCCACGTCGAGCCGGGCCCGCATCTCGGCATCCCGCGCCTGTTCGAGGTCGGCGAGCAGGCCGCCTCGCGCGGAGGCGTCGAGGATCGGACGGGGCATCTCCTGCGCCGAGGTCAGCGCCTCCTCCGCCGTCCGCGTCGCGGCTTCGGCGTCGACGACCTGCGCCTGCGCCTGCGCCACGCCCGCGTGGAGCCGGTCGCACTCCGCGACGGCGGCTTCGTGGCGCACCGTCGCACGGTTGACCTTCTCGGTGTGCGCGGCGAGTGCGGCATCGTGCTCGCGCAGCTGCTGGAGCGTCTCCCGCGTCCGGGCGCGGGCCGCGTCCCAGCTCTGCTGGGCCTCGGCGAGCGCTTCGCGCAACGAGTCCGCCACGACGCGGATCTCGGCGAGACGCTCGGTGGCGGCATCGCGCTCCGCCGCCAGCTCCAGGCGAGAGCGGCCGCCGCCCGACCCGGCTCGAATGGTGAACACCGTGGCGGTCTCGCCCCCGCGGGTGACGATCGTGGCGCGTCCTCCCGCGGCGAGGATCGATGCCCGGGCAGCGGGGATGTCATCGAGCGTCTCGACGATCACGACGTCGGAGAGGATGCCGAGGATGCCCTCGGGGGCGGTCACGACCTCTCGGGCCGCGGTGGCTCCGGCGGCGTGCGCCGGGGCGATCATGACGGCGGCGTCACTCGCGGCGATCGCGATGTCCACCGACCCGAGATCGCTGTCTCGGGCCGTCCGCGCGAGGGCGACGGCCTCGTCGACGTCGTCCACGAGGACGCCTTCGGCGAGGGCGCCCAGGGCGGCGGCGATGGCCGCCTCGTAGCCGGGCGTGACCTTGACGGCGTCGCCGACGAGTCCGCGGATGCCCGGGCCGCCCTGCTCGATGAGTCCGGCTGCCGCATTTCGCACATCGAGTGCGCGGCCGAGGGCCGCCGCCTGGGCAGTCAGCGATTCGATCTCTCGCTCGGTGGCGTGCAGTCGCTCGCGCAGCGACGCCACGTCGCTCTCGGCGGCGGTGGCGTCGCGCTGCGCACGCTCGTAGGCGGCGGTGTGCTCCGCCGACGACCCCACGGGAGCGAGCTCCGGGTCGACGTCGGCCAGGTCGGCTTCCGCCGCCGTCCTCCGCGCACGAGCGGCGTCGAGGGCACGCTGCTGCCGTTCGAGGCCGGCCCGCAGAGCGTCGAGCCGAGAGCCCGCTGCCTCCGCTGCGCCGCGCAGCGTGGTGAGGCGCATGTCGTGCGCCGAGACGAGCGCGCTCTGGGCGGCGATGTCGGCGTCGAGGGCGTCGAGCTCCGCCCGTGCGCGGATGACATCGCGTCCGGCGGCCGCCGCGGCATCCTGCGCATCGTCGAGCCCGGACGCGATCTCGTCGATCTCGGTGCGGGCGTCGTCGATCGTGGCCTGGGTCACGGTCGAGACCTCGAGGGAGAGCGTGCCGTCGTCCTCGAGTAGGGCGAGCCTCTGGCCGGCGAGCGTGTACAGACCGCGTAGGCGCTCCTGCACCCGTTCGAGTGCGAAGGCGACTCCCCGGGCGCCGTCGACCGCTTCGCTGCGCTGCTGGCGTTCGAGATCGTCGATGCGCTGCTTCAGCTGATCCGCTTCGTCCTGCAGGACGAGTCGCTCGGCGTGACGCTCCTGCTCACCGCGTGCGTGGTCGGCCAGCTGCGTGCGCAAGCCCACCAGCTCGTGGGCGTACAGTCGCGCTTTCGCGTCGCGGACGACAGCCGCGATCGTCGCGGCCTCGCGTGCGATCTCGGCCTGCTTGCCGAGTGGCTTGAGCTGGCGCCGCAGCTCGCCGGCGAGGTCGCTGAGGCGCGTGAGGTTCGCCTGCATCGCCTCGAGCTTGCGCAGGGTCTTCTCCTTGCGGCGACGGTGCTTGAGAATACCGGCCGCTTCTTCGATGAAGCCACGGCGATCCTCCGGGCTCGCCTGCAGCACGCTGTCGAGCCGCCCCTGCCCGACGATGACGTGCATCTCGCGTCCGAGACCGGAATCGCTGAGCAGTTCCTGCACGTCGAGCAGGCGGCAACTCTCGCCGTTGATCGCATACTCGCTCGTGCCGTTGCGAAACAGCGTGCGGCTGATCGTGACTTCGCTGTACTCGATCGGCAGCGCGCCATCGGAGTTGTCGATGGTCAGCTGCACCTCGGCGCGACCGAGGGGCCCGCGGGTGGACGTCCCCGCGAAGATGACGTCCTCCATCTTGCCGCCGCGGAGGGTCTTCGCCCCCTGCTCGCCCATGACCCACGCGAGCGCGTCGACGACGTTCGACTTGCCCGAGCCGTTGGGACCGACGATGCAGGTGACGCCGGGTTCGAGCGCGAAAACGGTCGGCTGCGCGAACGACTTGAAGCCCTTGAGCGTCAGGCTCTTCAAGTGCATTCGCGATCCTCCGGCGGCTGGGTATCGTCCCCACGCTAGCGGACGGTCTTCGAAGGTCGGGCTTGACGCGCGACACGCGCGGCCGCTAGGGTCCTAGATCGCGTCAGAAGTCGAGAAAGGAGGTCCCGAAATGATGATCATCGACAGCATCTTGGCCGTCGGAGCGTTCGCTCCCACTCGTGCGTACACGGGGCCGATCTCCTTCGCCACGCCCGTCGGCCGCTGACAGGCCCGCACGAACCCCCGGCATCCGCTGCATCACGGCCCACGCGTCGACGTCGGCCGTGACCGACAGACATCCTGTTGCGCTTCGCGCACGGTGACTGTCCGCTCCTCGAGAACGGCGTCCGCCCGACGATCGGCCTCGTGTCCGCGGCCCGGCCCGCACGCCGACGCCCCGCCCCGTCCTCCCCGAGAGACTTCTCCACCCCACCGAAAGAGCATCACCATGCACACCTCCACGTCGTCCTTCGACGCGACCGACCAGGAACAGCGCCGCATCCGCATCGCCCAGCGCGAGCGCCTGCAGCGCGAACAGGACTGGCAGCGGCTGCTGCAGCTGCGCCCGTTCCTGTGATCCGCCACCCGGGCGGGTGTCGCTTCGACGCCCGCCCGGGTCACCCTCCCCCACACCATTCACGAAAGCTCAGATATGACCTTCCCCGACGGCGTGACGACACGCCCCCTGACCATTCCTCGAACGATGGATGCCGCCGATGCCGGAGAGTTCGCAGAGTCCACCCGCGTGCGCAACGAGATCTACCGCGAGATCACCGGCAGCGACCACGACGCGCTTTCACCGGATGAACTGCTGCCGCACTATCAGCCCAGCCCGGAGGAGATCCGACACTCGTGGATCGTGCTCGACGACGACCGCATCATCGGTCGGATCGGCGTCGACGTCCCCTTCGAGGAGGGGTCGCGCAGCGCGTTCTGGCTGATCGAGCTGCTGTCGGCCCATCATGGCCGCGGCATCGGCAGCGCGGCGTACGCCCTCGTCGAGCAGACCGCCCGCGACCAGGGTCGCACCGTGCTGCAGTCGTGGGCACAGCATCCCGATGCGCCCGGCCGACGCCTGAGCGCGCCGACCGGCTTCGGCTCGATCCCCGAAGACCACGCGGCCCGCTTCTACCTGCGTCACGGCTACACCCTCGAGCAGATCGAGCGGGAGAGCGCGCTCGATCTGCAGGCATCCGTCGACGACGTGGCGCGGCTGCTGCACGAGGCCGAAGCCGCAGCGACGGGCTACCGCGTCGTGCAGTGGACGGCACCGACACCGCCGGAGCGCGTCGACGGTTACGCCTGGATGAAGTCCCGCATGTCCACCGACACCCCCGCCGGTGCACTCGAGTTCGACGAGGAGGTGTGGGATGCCGCACGCGTCGCGCGCCACGACCGGAAGACCCTCGACGGGGGCCGGACGATGCTCGTCACCGCCGCGCAGCACATCGCCTCGGGCGACCTGGTCGCCTTCAACGAGCTCACGATCGGATCGGATCGGACCGCCGTGAGCCACCAGGAGGACACGCTCGTCCTCGCGGAGCACCGGGGGCATCGGCTCGGCCTGCTCGTCAAATGCGCCGGCCTGCGCACCTGGCGGGCCGAGGTCGCGCCGCTCTCTCCCCGGATGATCACCTACAACGCCGAGGAGAACAGACCCATGCTCGACATCAACGAGGCGATCGGCTTCGCACCGCTCGCCTACAACGGCGCCTGGAAGAAGGTGCTGTCATGACGCCGACGATCGAGGTCACGCCACGGACCGCTGACACCTCGGGCAGAAATGCGACGAGCGGTTCATGAACTGCGCGCGCACGAGGGGCCGTCCGCAGCGCGGACACGGCTCTCCCTCGCGCCCGTAGGCATTGAGCGAGTGCGCGAAGTACCCCGCCTGCCCGTTGACGTTGACGTACTGCGCGTCGAAGCTCGTGCCGCCTTCCGCGAGAGCGCGTTCCAGCACGGCACGGATCTCACCGAGCAGACGGTTCACGGCACGCGTGGAGAGGGCCGCCGCCGGCGTCTCGGGGTGCAGGCGCGAGGCCCAGAGGGCCTCGTCGGCGTAGATGTTCCCCACGCCGCTGATCACGGTCTGGTCGAGCAGCACGCGCTTGACGGCGGACCGCTTCGCGCTCAGCGCGCGTCGGAATCGCGCGTCGGAGAACGCGGGGTCGAGCGGATCTCGGGCGATGTGCGCAACCTGCGACGGGACGGCGGCGAGGTCCGTCCCCCACCCCCCGGCCGCGCCGTCGGGCGCGGGCACGAGGTGATCGACGGCGAGTGAGCCGAAGGTGCGTTGGTCGGCGAAGACCACGGCGAGGTCGCCGTGCTGCGGATGCCGGATGTCGAGCCGCACGCGTTCGTGCCGCTCGGCAGGCGCCCCCGACTCGCGCAGCAGCAGCTGTCCGCTCATTCCGAGGTGCCCGACGACGGCCTCACCACCGCGGGTCTCGTCGTCGGCGAGCGGCAGCCAGAGGAACTTGCCGCGCCGCGCAGCGGCGACGACCGTGCGGCCGGTGAGTGCTTCTTCGAACGAGATCGCACCGCCGACGTGGCGGGTCAGGGCTCGCTCGTCGAGGACGGTGACGGCGGCGATCCGCGCCCCGACGACGGCCGGTGCCAGACCGGCACGGACGACTTCGACCTCGGGCAGCTCGGGCATCGGGGCTCAGGCGCGCTCGGCGAGCGCCTGCCAGAGCGCCAGGGCACCCGCCATCTCGGCCTGCTTCTTGCTCGAGCCGGTGCCGGTGCGCGCAGTGTCGCCCACGGTCACCGTCGCCGTGAAGGTGCGGTGGTGATCGGGACCGGCGGCCTCGACCAGGTAGACGGGTGGCGCCTCCGAGAGGTGCGCCGCGAGTTCCTGCAGGCTCGTCTTGGGGTCCATCGCGGCGCCGTAGCGCTCGGGGTCGGCCAGCAGTGGGGCGACCAGCCGAAGGACCAGGGCGCCCGCCGCGTCGGCACCCGCCGACAGGAAGGTCGCACCGAAGATCGCCTCCATCGTGTCGGCGAGGATCGAGTCCTTGTCGCGTCCGCCGGTGCGGTCCTCACCGCGACCGAGTCGGATATGCGCTCCGAGCCCGATCGACCGCGCGACTTCGGCGAGGGCGACCGTCGACACGACGCTCGCTCGACGCTTCGCGAGCGACCCTTCGTCGAGGTCGGGGTGCGAGGTGTAGAGATGCACCGTCACGGCCTGGCCGAGGATCGAGTCGCCGAGGAACTCCAGGCGCTCGTTGTGCGGCACTCCCCCGTTCTCATAGGCGAAGGAACGGTGGGTCAACGCCAACGACACAAGCTCGGGGTCGAGATCGACCCCGAGCTTGTCGAGGAGCACAGTGTGCTCGAGTGCGGCATCCGCCATCAGCAGATCCGCGATCAGACGTCGGCGACCTTGCGGCCCTTGTACTCGAGGAACAGCTCGGTGCCCTGCGAGTCGGTGACGACCTTCGCCTGGTGCGGGCGGCTGTAGACGACCTTGCCGTTCTCGACGGTCTTGACGAGGGGCGTGGGCTCCGCCTTCCACTGCGCGCGACGCGAGCGAGTGTTGGAGCGGGAGACCTTCCGCTTCGGGGGGTTACCTGCCATGGCTAGCTCTTCTCTGTGTTCGGGGTGACGCGGCGCGCGGCCTCGTCATTCGTGGTCTGGGGTGTCGGCCTGCAGTGCGGCCAGCGCATTCCACCGCGCATCGATCGGGGGCTCCGGCACGGTGCCTTCCGCCAGCTTCTCGCCCGTGACCGGATCGAGTCCGGGGCAGTCCGGCTGGCACACCGGTTGGAACGGAAGCGACAGGACGATCGAATCCCTGACCAGAGTTTCAAGATCCACGTGGTCGTCTTGAACCTCGAAGTCGGTCGCTTCCGATCCAGGATACCCGAAGAGCTCCTGAAACTCGACTTCGACAGGCTCGGCGATCTCGTCGAGGCATCGCCCGCACACTCCGGTCGAGCGGCTGCGGATCTCCGCCGTCACCAGGATGCCCTCGTGCACCGCCTCGAGCCGGACATCGGCGGCGACGGGCTCGCCCGCGGCGACGGAGACGAGACCCTCGCCCCACTTCTCCGGCGCCGCCGTCGCGACCTCGAACTCCCGCATCTCGCCGGAGCGGTGCAGGATGTCGCGTACGGGGAACGCGAACGGACCGTTCACATGCTTTCTGACCACGCCGACATGCTATCTGCCGACACCGGGAGCGGCTCTCAGGATCGCTCGGCGCCCGTGTCGAGAAAGCGCGCCACCGGGCCGGGAACGAACGGCGAGACGTCGCCGCCGAGCGAGGCGACCTGCCGAACGAGCGAGCTGGAGACGAGCGCGTGCGAGGGATCGGGCAGCAGGAAGACCGTCTCGATCTCCGCCAGATGACGGTTCACGATCGCCATCGGAGTCTCGTAGGCGACGTCGACCTGCGAGCGGATGCCCTTGACCAGCACACCGGCGTCGACGTCCTGCGCGTAGTCGACGAGCAGGCCCATGCTCCAGGCCGCGATGATGACGTTCCCCTCGATCCCCTGCTCGGCGATCGACTGCTCGAGCAGTGCCAGCCTCTGCGCGATCGGCAGCATCGCCTCTTTGCCGGGATTGTGCACGACGAGAACGTGGAGCTCGTCATACAGGGCCGCCGCGCGACGGATGACGTCGAGGTGACCGAGCGTCGGCGGGTCGAACGACCCCGGGACGACGGCGATCCGGTTGTTCATGCGTCGAGCCTACCGGCGGGGTCTCAGTTCTTGGCGAGTGCGGCGCGCTCCTGCTGCCCCAGGCGCCGGGTCAGCGCCTCGACGAGGCCCGGGTGGCGGGCGAGCGCGGGATCGCCCTGAAGGAGGCGTTCGGATGCCTCGCGCGCGATCGCGATGAGGTCGGCGTCGGCGACGACGCGCAGCAGCCGCAGCGACGACCGCGCACCCGACTGCGCATCGCCGAGCACGTCGCCCTCACCGCGCAGTTCGAGGTCGACTTCGGCGAGGGCGAAGCCGTCGGTCGTCGACGCGACGGCATCGACCCGGGAGCGCGCCGGCGTTCCCTCCGGCGCCTCCGTGACGAGCAGGCACAGCCCCGCGACCGCGCCTCGCCCCACACGGCCGCGCAGCTGGTGCAGCTGCGAGACGCCGAACCTGTCGGCTTCGAGGATCACCATCGTCGACGCATTGGGCACGTCGACGCCGACCTCGACGACCGTGGTGGCGACGAGCACGTCGATCTCGCCCCGCGCGAAGGCCTGCATGACGGCATCCTTCTGCTCGCCCGGCATCTTGCCATGCAGGATCTCGACCCGCAGCGAGTCGTACGAAGGCATCGTTGCGAGCATCTCGCGCACCTGGACCACGCCCCAGCGCGTCCGAGGCTGCTCGCCCTCCAGCGTGGGCGGCGGCTCCGGGGCGTCCTTGTCCTTGACGGTCGCCTCCGCATCGATCGCGGCGCACACGACGAACACCTGATGGCCCGCGGCGACCTCTTCGGTCACACGCTCCCACACCCGGCCGAACCAGCCGGGCTTCTCGGCCAGCGGTGCGACGTGCGTCGCGATGCCCGCGCGCCCCGGCGGAAGCGACCGGATGGTCGACACATCCAGGTCGCCGAACACGGTCATCGCGACGGTGCGCGGAATCGGCGTCGCCGTGAGGACGAGAACGTGCGGCGCGGTTCCCTTCGCGCGCAGGGTCTCGCGCTGCTCGACGCCGAAGCGGTGCTGCTCGTCGACGACGACCAGCCCGAGGTCGGCGAACGTCGTCGATGCGCTCAGGAGGGCGTGCGTGCCCACGACGATCCGCGCCTGTCCGGATGCCGCGCGCAACGCGGCCTTCCGCCGCTCTGCCGCCGGCAGCTGACCCGTGAGCAGGGTGGGCATGAGCTCGGGCGCCAGATCGGGCCCCAGCATCCGTGCGATGGAGCGGACGTGCTGCGCCGCGAGCACCTCGGTCGGGGCGATGAGCGCGGACTGCCCGCCCGACTCGGCGACCTGCAGCATGGCCCGGAGCGCCACGAGGGTCTTGCCCGACCCGACCTCGCCCTGCACCAGTCGGTTCATGGGCCACCGGCCCTCGAGATCGCGCGCGATGACCTCTCCGACGTCATGCTGGTCGGGCGTGCGTTCGAAGGGCAGCCGGGCGTCGAATCGTTCGAGCAGACCGCCGGCGGCGCGGACGGTCGCCGCCATCGAGCGCACCTCGTGCCGCTGCTGCAGGAGCGCCGTCTGCAGCACGAACGCCTCGTGCGCGCGAAGAGTCGCCCGCGCGGCGTCGATCTCGTCGAACTCGGCGGGAGCATGCAGACGGCGCAGCGCTGTGTCGGCGTCGAGCAGGCCGTGCTCGTGTCGGAACTCGTCCGGCAGGGGGTCGGCGACCGGGGCGAGGCGCTCCAGGACGTCGGCGACGGCTTTCTGCAGCTGCCAGCTGGCGACGGTGCTCGTGGCGGGGTAGATGGGGATCGGAGTGCTCTGACGAGCCTCGGCGTTGAGTCGTGCCGCGTCCTCGTCGTCGAACAGCGTGTAGTCGGGGTGGGCGAGCTGCTGGTGGCCCTTGAACTGGCCGACCTTGCCCGAGAAGATGCCCTGTCGCCCGACCTGCAGCTGCTCGGCGCGCCACTTCTGGTTGAAGAAGGTCAGGGTCAGCGCCCCGGCCCCGTCGCTGATGACCACCTCGACGATCGAGCCGCGACGCTGGCGCATCGGGCGCTCGGCGACCGAACGCACCTCGGCCACGATCGTCACCTGTTCACCGAGCGGCAACGAGGCGATGGGGGTGAGCTCGCCCCGCCGAGCGTAGCGCCGGGGATAGTGGGTCAGCAGGTCGCCCACCGTCAGCATCGAGAACGCACGCTGCAGCAGACCCGCCGTCTTGGCGCCGAGGGCGTCGACGAGGCCCGTGTCGAGCGTGACGGAGGACATGTGACGAGTTTAGGGACCACCACCGACGCAGGTCGGCCCGCCTACGCCTGGTGAGGCATACGCGCCCGCGTACGCTGACCGGATGATCCGTCGCAGCCTCGCCCGCCTCTACTGGGCGTTCAGCCGGTGGACACTCCGCTCCGAAGCCGCCCCGACGCGTCCCACCGTGCTGATCGGAGCCCCGCACACATCGAACTGGGACTTCGTGCTGATGCTCGCGATCTCGTGGCGTCTCGGGGTGCCGGTGCGCTGGCTCGGCAAGGCGAGCCTGTTCGCCGGCTGGCGCGGGCCGATCATGCGCGCTCTCGGCGGCATCCCCGTCCAGCGCGACGACGCGAGCCGCGTCGTCGACGAGGTGATCGCGCTCGTGCGCGCCGGCGAGGTGTTCGGGCTCGTCGTGACGCCCGACGGCACCCGCGGCGGCAACACCCACTGGAAGAGCGGCTTCTACCGCATCGCCCGTGCGACCGGCATGCCCGTCACCCTCGGCTACGTGGATCGCACGACGATGACGACGGGGCTCGGGCCCACCATCGAGCTCACCGGCCACGTCGCCGCCGACATGGACCGGATCCGCGCCTTCTACGCCGACAAGGCCGGGGTGCGTCCCGACCGGCGCACCGAACCGCGGCTGGCCGACGAGAACGCCGCCGGACGGTGAGCCCTCGGTAGAGTGTCTCCGTGACGCGGATCATCGCCGGTGCTGCCGGCTCCCTCGCCCTCGCCGTCCCCGATGCCGGCACGAGACCGACGAGCGATCGCGTGCGCGAGTCGCTCTTCGGCGCGCTCGAGGCCGGGGACCACATCGACGGAGCCGCCGTGCTCGACCTGTACGCCGGGTCCGGCGCGCTGGGACTCGAGGCCGTCAGCCGAGGCGCCGCATCCGCCGACCTCGTGGAGCGGGCGCCCCGCGCGGCCTCCGTCGTCGAGAAGAACGTGCGCGCCGTCGCGCGGGCCGTGCCCGCGGCGCACGTGCGGGTGCACCGCGCTGCGGTGGAGGCCTTCCTGCGGAGCGCCTCGACCGACTACGACCTCGTCTTCGTCGATCCGCCCTACGACCTCGACGCCGCCGCGCTCGACACGACGCTCGCCCTCCTCGCGCCGTGTCTGCGGGTCGGTGCGGTCGTCGTCGTGGAACGCGCGAGTCGTTCGGGACGACCCATCGTCCCGGCCGGTCTCGAGTTGATCCGGGAGAAGAAGTACGGCGACACGACCCTGTGGTGGCTCTCCCCCGTCGAGCCAGTCGAGCCCGCCGAGGATTGATCCGGGCGCGCCGTAACGGCACGAGACTCAGCCGCGCCCGGCGTCCCAGTCGCGGTGCGGGTCCCACCCGAGGTGCCCGGTGACGGCGACGCCGTCGATCGTGACCGCCGCGGCGCCGCGCGGGTCGATCCGGCCGATCACCCGGAACCCGTCGGGTAGTTCGGCATCCGGAGCGAAGCAGGCGAGCAGGGCATGGTCCTCTCCCCCGCGCAGTGCGTCGTCGTCGAGGCCGCTCTCCGGGGTGGGCGCGAGGCGGACCGTCGCCCGAGAGGCATCCGCCAGCCGCGTCGCATCCAGCAGCAGCCCGTCCGAGACATCCATCATGGCCGTTGCTCCGGCCCGCGCGGCGGCGATTCCCGCGGCGATCGGCGGACGCGGCCGCAGCTGCGTATCCAGGTCGACTTCCTCTGCATCGGTGAGGATCCCGCGGTCGACGGCGATCGGCCGACCGGACGCGTCGCGGAACCGGTCGAACAGCATCCCCACGCCGCGCGCGGCGGCACCGAGCTCACCGGCGACCGCGACGACGTCGCCGGGCCGGGCGCCCGAGCGCAGCACCGGCCGTAGGTCCGGGTCGATCACGCCGAGCGCGGTCACGGCGATCGTGAGGGTGTCGGATGCCGTGAGGTCGCCGCCCTCGACGGCGCAGTCGGGCGAGAGCGCCTCGCACGCGCGACGGAGCCCCAGGGCGAGGTCGTCGACGAATCCCGCCGTCGTGTCGTCGGGAAGCGCGAGCGCGACGAACAGTGCGACGGGCCGGGCACCCATCGCCGCGATGTCGGCGAGGTTGACGGCCGCGGACTTCCACCCGAGGTCGAACCCGCTCGACCACGCGAGTCGGAAGTCGGGCCCGTGCACGAGGGTGTCGGTCGAGACGACGACTCGGCCGCCCGGCGCGGCGATCACGGCAGCATCGTCGCCCGGACCGATCTCCGCCTGCGACGACCCGGCGAGCGCATCCAGGATGCGCGCGAGAAGAGCCTTCTCACCGAGTTCGCCCACGGTGATGTCGCGCTGAGCCGTCATCCCTCCACGGTAGCCTGGAGGAGTGTTCCGCCCGCGCGTCCTCGCTCTCGTCCTGACCGCGGCGGCCGTGATCGGTCTCACGGGCTGCTCCACGACGGTCTCCATGACGTCGGCGAAGGGGGCGAACGACCCGGCCTGCGCGGCCGTGACCGTGCGCCTTCCCGGAACCGTGGACGGTCAGGAGCGGCGCTGGACGGATGCCCAGGCCACCGGCGCCTGGGCCGACGCCGCCGGCACGACGACGGTGCTTCTCACCTGCGGCCTTCAGCCTCCGGGACCCTCGCCGCTGCCGTGCCAGACGGTGGCCGGTGTCGACTGGATCATCGACGACTCGCAGGCGCCGAACTACCGATTCACCACGTTCGGCCGCGTGCCGGCCGTCGAGGTGTACCTGGACTACGACGTCGTGAGCGCCCGCTCGGTCCTCGACGCGCTCGGCACCGCCGTGTCGCAGCTGCCGACGAGCTCGTCCACCTGCACCGACCGCCCGACGTCCTGATCGGGTCGCTCAGCGCGCCGGCCGGGGCCGGCTTCAGCGTTCCAGCGCGAGGTCGACGAGCTCGCTGATCAGGTCTTCGTAGGCCATGCCGCTCGCGATCCAACAGGTCGGGAACATCGAGATCGGCGTGAAACCGGGCATCGTGTTGACCTCGTTGACGAAGAACTCCGTGCCGGTGAAGAAGAAGTCGACGCGTGAGAGACCCTCGCCGCCGACGGCCTCGAACGCCCGGGCGGCGATCCGCTGCATCTCCGCAAGCTCCCCCGGCTGGAGGTCCGCGGGGCAGACGAGGTCGATTCCGGGGGCGTCGAGGTACTTCGCGTCGAAGTCGTAGAACTCACGCCCGGTGATGACGATCTCTCCCGCGACGCTCACACGGGGTGCACCACCGTCGCGCCCCTGCAGCACGCCGCACTCGACTTCGCGTCCGACGACGGCCTGTTCGACGAGCACGGTTCCGTCTTCGGCGAACGCCGTCTCGAGGGCGGCCTGGAGACCGTCCCATTCCGACACCTTCGAGACACCGACGCTCGAACCCGCGCGCGCGGGCTTGACGAACACGGGCAGACCGAGCGAGCGGATGCGGCGCTCCCACAGGTCACGGTCGCGATCGAGCTCGCGTCGCGTGACGGTGATCCAGGGAACGACCGGAACGCCGGCGGAGCGCAGGATGCTCTTCGTCGTGTGCTTGTCCATGCCGATCGCCGACATGAGCAGACCCGCGCCGACGTAGGGCAGATCGAGAAGCTCGAGGAACCCCTGGACCGTGCCGTCCTCACCGAACCGGCCGTGCAGGATCGGGAACACGACGTCGACGTCGCCGAGCGAGCGGATGCCGGAGTCATCCGACACCTTCAGCTCGCGTGACAGCGTCGAATCCGGCCACACGATGCGCGTCCCGTTGTCGACGACCTCGGGCAGATGCGCGGGATCGAGGGCGAACTTGTCGGGATCGTCGTCCTCGAGGACGAAGGCGCCGTCGCGGGTGATCCCGATCGGGATGACATCGAACCGCTCGCGATCAATCGCCCGCAGGACGCCTCCGGCCGTTGCGGAACTGATCGAGTGCTCGCTGGAGCGACCGCCGAAGAGCACCGCCACCACCGCTTTGTCCATTCTGGGTCCTCTCGCCCGCGGGCTTGTCGTCGTCGGTCGTCAGATGAGGCGCGATGTCGCGCGGGTTCATGGTGCCGTCGAGCACCATCTTGACCTGCTCGACGATGGGCATGTGCACACCCGAGGCTCGGGCGAGCTGCAGGACTGGCGCGACCGAGGCGAGGCCTTCGGCGGTCTGGTTCATCTGCTTCACGACATCCTGGTAGCTGTAGCCCTGTCCGAGCAGTCGCCCCGCCGTGTTGTTGCGGCTGAGTGGCGACTGGCACGTCGCGATGAGGTCTCCGAGGCCGGCGAGGCCCTGCAGCGTCTCGGGGTGAGCCCCCTGCGCCACAGCGAAGTCGGTCATCTCGACGAGCCCTCGGGTGATGATCGAGGCCTTCGTGTTCTCGCCGTAGCCGACGCCGTCGACGATGCCGATGGCGACGGCGATGAGGTTCTTCAGCACGCCGCCGAACTCGGTGCCGATCACATCGGTGTTCACGAACGTCCGGAAGTAGGCGTTGCGCGCACGCAGTGCGACCGCTTCGGCCGTCTCGCGGCTCGATGAGGAGATCACCGCGGCCGTCGGTTGCTCGCGCGCGATCTCGAGGGCGAGGTTGGGGCCGGATGCCACCGCGATCCGCGCCGGGTCGCATCGCAGCTCCTGCTCGATGACCTGGCTCATGCGCAGACCGGTGCGCTTCTCGACGCCCTTCATGAGCGAGACGACCGGAGCGTCGCTCGCCGCGACGAGAGGCCGGACGGCCTTGAGGTTCTGGCGCAGGGCCTGGCTCGAGATCGCGAGGTAGACCTGCGAGGCCCCGTCGAGCGCCTCGGCCAGCTGAGTCGTGGCGGACATCGTGCGCGGCAGGTTCACGCCCGGCAGATACTCGCTGTTGCGGTGGACGGCCTGGATCTCCTGCGCGAGCTCCGCACGCCGCGCCCACATCACGACATGTGCTCCGCCGTCGGCGAGCACCTTGCCGAACGTCGTGCCCCAGCTGCCCGCGCCGATGACCGCGACGCGCGGCATGCCGGTGTCGCCGCGGCGACCGTCAGCTCTCGGAGTCAAGGCGCCCCGTCTCGCTCTGGCCGTGAGAGGCGGGATTCCAGCGTTCTGCGGGCGGCTGTTCGCCGCGCAGCTCGCCCAGCAGGCCCGAAACCGCCCCCATGACGACGTCGGTCGCCGCGACCAGGTTCGCGCCGCCCACGACGGCTCCCGATGCGGGACGATAGGCCTCGAGGTCGACCGGCGGGCCGACCCGCACCGTCACGCGCTTGCGCAACGGCCACAGGCTGAGCTTGCCGTACCGGGGCAGGATGCCCTGCACGCCCCAGGTGGCCATCGGGATGACGGGGATGCCGCCTTCGAGGGCCAGGCGCACGGCGCCGGTCTTGCCGCGCATCGGCCACAGTTCGGGATCGCGGGTGAGGGTGCCCTCCGGGTAGACGATCACACCGCGGCCGTGTTCGACGAGGGCCTCCGCCTGCGCGATGGTCTGCTTCGCGGCCGCGGCGGACGAAGCCCGCGCGACCGGAACCATGCCCGTCGCCCGCAGGAGGGCCCCCAGCACCGGAACCCTGAAGAGGCTCTCTTTCGCCATGAAGCGCGGCGCCCGACCCATGCGCCACGTCGCGACGGCGATGATGACCGGATCGAACTCGCTGTAGTGGTTCGGCGCGAGGACGTACGGACCCTCGAGCGGCAGGTTCTCGACGCCGGAGACCTCGATCTTCGCGAGGAGGCCGGTGAGGGGCACCACGATCGCCGCGGCCGGCCAGAAGACGCTCGGCCGGGTCTTCTCGGCGGAGGCGCGCCGACGGGCAGGGCGCGGGGCGGTCGTCATCACGACACGCGGAAGTCGGCGCCGAGGGCGGTGAGCTTGTCGAAGAACTTCTCGTACCCGCGGCGGATGATCTCGACGTTGCGCACGGTCGACTCTCCTTCGGCGGCGAGCGCGGCGATGACGTAGCTGTATCCGCCGCGGAGGTCGGGCACGACCACGTCCGCTCCATGGAGCGGAGTGGGACCGGTGATGACGGCGGCCTGCTCGAGCGCACGCCGAGCGACGCGCCGATCGGGGCTCGCGATGCCCTCGGGGTGCACGACGATGTCGGCGCCCATCTTGTTGAGCGCCTCGGTGAACCCGAGCCGGTTCTCGTACACGGTCTCGTGGACGGTGGAGGTGCCGTGCGCCTGCGTGAGGGCGACGATGAGCGGCTGCTGCCAGTCGGTCATGAAGCCGGGGTGCACGTCGGTCTCGACGACGACCGGCTTGACGTCGCCGCCGCGGCGGAACCGGATGCCGTCCTCCTCGATGTCGAAATCACCGCCGGCCTTGCGGAACACGTTCAGGAAGGTCAGCATCTCGGGCTGCTTGGCGCCGCCGACGAAGATGTCACCGTCGGTCGCGAGCGCCGCGCACGCCCACGAGGCGGCTTCGTTGCGGTCGAAGATGCACCGGTGGTCGTAGCCGCGCAGCGAATCGACACCCTCGATGAAGATGACGCGGTTCGGTTCGTAGGAGATGATCGCGCCCATCTTCTGCAGGACGGCGATCAGGTCCATGATCTCCGGCTCGATCGCGGCATTCCGCAGCTCCGTCGTGCCCTTGGCCCGCACGGCGGTGAGCAGCACCTGCTCGGTCGCGCCGACGCTCGGGTAGGGCAGCGTGATGTTCGCGCCGTGGAGACCCTCCGGAGCGGACAGACGGATGCCGCTGGGCAGCTTGTCGACGGTCGCGCCGAACGCGCGCAGCGCGTTGAGGTGGAAGTCGATCGGACGGTCGCCGATGCGGCATCCGCCGAGGTCCGGGATGAACGCCTGGCCGAGCAGGTGCAGCAGCGGTCCGCAGAACAGGATCGGAATGCGCGATGCGCCGGCGTGGGCGTCGATCTCCTCCATGTGCGCGGAGACGGCCCCGCGCGGGTCGAGGCGCAGCACGCCGTCCTCGTCGTCGTTCACGAGCACCCCGTGCACCTCGAGCAGCGAGCGCACGACCTGCACGTCGCTGATGTCGGGCACGTCGCGCAGCACGCTCTCGGTCTCGCCGAGGAGTGAGGCCACCATCGCCTTCGTCGCGAGGTTCTTCGCGCCCTTGACCTCGACGCGCCCCACGAGGGGATGCCCGCCGCGGATCGTCAGGACCTGATCGACGTGCTCGGCACTGTCGTGGTCGGTGTCGCCGTTCGCGGACGATGCGTCGTTGACGAGGGTGTTCATCGATCGAACCTCACTTGTATCTCGAGGGCGGGCCTGGGTGTCCCCGGGTGCGGGGCGCCGGGCTCGGGCTAGCGAACGGGGATCGTCCGCGGCCGCCACGCCTCTCGGCGCGCCTCGAACTGCGAGATCTTGTCTTCGTTGCGCAGGGTGAGCCCGATGTCGTCGAGCCCTTCGAGGAGCCGCCACCTAGTGTAATCGTCGATGTCGAAAGCGAGGCTGAGGTCGCCGATGCGCGCCGTGCGCTCCACCAGGTCGACCGTCATCGCGGCGCCCGGGTCGGCGGTGATCGCCGCCCACAGCGCCTCGATGCCCTCTTCCGAGACGACACCGGTGACGAGACCCTGCTTGCCCGCGTTGCCGCGGAAGATGTCGGCGAACTTCGGGCTCAGCACGACCCGGAAGCCGTAGTCGCGCAGCGCCCACACCGCGTGCTCGCGGCTCGAACCCGTGCCGAAGTCGGGACCGGCGACGAGGATGGATGCCCCCGCGTACGCCGGCTGGTTCAGCACGAACTCGGGGTCTTGCCGCCAGTTCGCGAAGAGAGCGTCGTCGAACCCGGTCTTGGTCACCCGCTTGAGGTAGACGGCGGGGATGATCTGGTCGGTGTCGACGGCGGAGCGCTGCAGAGGCGCGGCCACACCGGTGTGCGTCGTGAACTTCTCCATGTCAGGCCTCCACCTTCTGCGCCAGGTCGCTCGGACTCGCCAACCGGCCGAGCACCGCGGTCGCGGCCGCGACGAGCGGTGACACCAGGTGGGTGCGACCGCCCTTGCCCTGACGTCCCTCGAAGTTGCGATTGCTCGTCGAGGCGCAGCGCTCCCCCGGAGCGAGCTGGTCGGGGTTCATGCCCAGGCACATCGAGCACCCGGCGAAACGCCACTCGGCGCCGAAGTCCGTGAACACCTTGTCGAGGCCCTCGGCCTCGGCCTCGAGTCGCACGCGCGCGGACCCCGGCACGACCATGACGCGGACGCCGTCGGCCTTCGTGCGCCCCTCGATCACCGACGCGAACGCGCGCAGATCTTCGATGCGACTGTTGGTGCAGGACCCCATGAACACGGCGTCGACGGCGACGTCCTTCAGCGGCGTGCCGGCTTCGAGGTCCATGTACTCGAGCGCACGCTCGGCGGCAGCGCGCTCATTCGGATCGGTGAACGAGGCCGGGTCGGGCACGGACGCACTCAGCGACACCCCCTGGCCGGGGTTCGTGCCCCACGTGACGAACGGCTCGAGCTCGTTCGCGTCGAGGAAGACCTCGGCGTCGTAGACCGCGCCCTCGTCAGACGGGAGCGTGCGCCAATAGGCGACGGCATCGTCCCAGTCCTGGCCGGTCGGGGCATGGGGCCGCCCCTGCACGTAGGCGAAGGTCGTCTCGTCGGGCGCGATCATGCCGGCGCGGGCACCCGCCTCGATCGACATGTTGCACATCGTCATCCGGCCCTCCATCGAGAGGGAGCGGATCGCGCTGCCGCGGAACTCGAGCACGTAGCCCTGACCGCCGTTGGCACCGATCTCGGCGATGATCGCGAGGATGATGTCCTTCGCCGTGACACCGGGCTTCAGCTCGCCCTCGACGGTGATCGCCATGGTCTTGAAGGGCTTGAGCGGCAGCGTCTGGGTCGCCATGACGTGCTCGACCTCGCTCGTGCCGATGCCGAAGGCCATCGACCCGAAGGCGCCGTGGGTGGAGGTGTGCGAGTCGCCGCAGACGACGGTGATCCCCGGCATCGTGAGCCCCAGCTGGGGGCCGACGACGTGGACGATGCCCTGCTCCTTATCACCCAGCGAGTGCAGGCGCACGCCGAACTCCGCGGCGTTGCGGCGCAGCGTCTCGATCTGCGTGCGGCTCGTCAGATCGGCGATCGGCTTGTCGATCTCGAGCGTCGGGGTGTTGTGGTCCTCGGTGGCGATCGTCAGGTCGAGCCGGCGCACGGGCCGACCCTCGGCGCGCAGACCGTCGAAGGCCTGCGGGCTCGTGACCTCGTGCACCAGGTGCAGGTCGATGTAGATCAGGTCGGGCTCGCCGTTCTCGCCTTTGACGACGAGGTGGTCGTCCCAGACCTTCTCGGCGAGAGTGCGCGGACGGTCGGGAATGGATGTGCTCATGTCTGTCTCGTTCTCCAGAAGATGTGGGTCGCGCCCAGGGCGAACTCCGCGACGAGGACGGGCTCAGAACGAGGTCTCGTCGCGGCCGCTAAGGAGAAGAAGGGCGATCCGCACCCGGTCAGACTACCACCGGGTGCGGCGGCGGCCGCACGATCGCGGCCCCCGCCGAATCCGACGGTCAGCGCCCGTCGACCGTGGGCGGGGTGCCCTTCTCGTCGGCCACGGCCTGCGCCGCGGCGCCCGGAGTGGTCGGCGAGGCATCCACCGGCGCGGCACGGCGCTCGCGCGAGGACGCGACGAGACTCGCGATGGTGGCGACGGCCATCGAGGCGACGATCACCGCGAGCGAGGTCCAGGTGGAGATCTCGGGCGCCCAGTCGATGTGCTGCCCGCCGTTGATGAAGGGCAGCTCGTTGACGTGCATGGCATGGAGGAAGAGCTTCACACCGATGAAGGCGAGGATGAACGCGATGCCGTAGTGGAGGTACTTCAGGCGATCGAGCAGGTCGCCGAGCAGGAAGTACAGCTGACGCAGGCCCATCAGGGCGAAGAGGTTCGCGGTGAACACGATGAACGGGTTCTGGGTGATGCCGAAGATCGCGGGGATCGAATCGATCGCGAACAGCAGATCGGTCATGCCGATCGCCGCGAACACGATGATCATCGGAGTGAAGATCTTCCGGCCGTTCACGACCGTGCGCACCTTGGCACCGTCGTAGTCGTCGCTGATGTCGACCATGCGGCGCAGCGTCCGGACGATGAACGACTCCTGCTTCACATCGTCGTCGTGGTCGCCGCGCGGGAACGCCTGACGCCACGCCGTCCAGATGAGGAAGGCACCGAAGATGAAGAACACCCAGCTGAACTGCTCGATGATCGCAGCGCCCGCGAGGATGAACAGCCCCCGCAGGACGAGCGCGATGATGATGCCGACCATCAGCACTTCCTGCTGGTAGCGGCGCGGCACCGCGAACTGGCCCATGATC
This sequence comes from Microbacterium dextranolyticum, assembly GCF_016907295.1. Lineage (NCBI taxonomy): Bacteria > Bacillati > Actinomycetota > Actinomycetes > Micrococcales > Microbacteriaceae > Microbacterium > Microbacterium dextranolyticum. Next base: position 1,340,452 of record NZ_JAFBBR010000001.1, on the reverse strand, counting down.
AGCACGAACACGAACAGGTTGTCGATCGACAGACTGTATTCCGTCAGCCAGCCGGCGATGAACTGTCCGGCGTACTCGTGCCCCGCGAACATCCACAGGAGCCCCGCGAAGACGAGGGCGAGGGTCACGTAGAAGACGACCCACAGGGTCGACTCCTTCGTGGAGGGGATGTGGGGCCGCTTGAGGATCAGCAGCAGGTCGCCGACGAGGATCAGCACGAGGACGACGAGCGAGCCGACTTCGAACCAGACGGGAAGCTCCATGAGCGCCTTTCGAAAGGGTGACGAAACGTCGAAAGTCTCTCCCCCGTCTCGGCCTCGGCCGGGCGGCGCGTGCCCGGAGCCCCGGCGGCGGGGCCCGTACTGACGGACACGCGAGGTGGGATACTCCCTCTCGCTCGCACAAGGATACAGGTCTCGCGTACACCCGCGGCGCGAAGGCCGATTCGGATCCGAGACGATCACGCCGCCCCGGACACTGGCAGGGTGGGACCGGACGAGGAGACCATGACCGACACGACCCTCTCGAGCGATGCGGAACTCGTCGCGGCCGCTGCGCGCGGCAGCGACGACGCGTTCCGCACGCTCTATCGCGCCTATGCGCGGCCCGTCTACTGGCTCGCGCATTCGCTGGTGGGAACGACACCCGACGCCGAGGACGTGACGCAGGAGACGTTCCTCGCCGCCTGGCGGAAGCTGCCGGGGCTGGAGCTGGCGGGAGAGTCGCTGCTGCCGTGGCTCGTGACGATCTGCCGCTTCCAGTGCGCCAACCGCATCCGGCGACAGCAACGCGACCGCCTGCACGCGGCTGCCGCGGTCGACGAGACGCTGCCCGCGACCGTCGACGTCGAGAAGCAGGTCGTGGACGGGGCGCTCGTCGAGCGGATCCTCGCCGAGGTCAGCGCGCTGAGCCCCCTCGACCAGGACATCTTCCGGCTGTGCGCGGCCGAGGGGTATGCCTACGCCGCGGCCGCGGAGCACCTCGGGGTGACCCACGGGGTCGTCCGCAATCGTCTGTCCCGCATGCGCACGCATCTGCGCGCCTCGATCGAACCGGAGGGGACATGACCGCCCACGACCTCACTCTGCCCGAGCTGTCCGACCAGCGCGTCGACGAGATGGAGCGTGCCCTCATGGCGCGGATCGAGGAGGAGCGTCGCCGTACGCTGGCCGATGCCCTCGCCGACGCCGAACGCGGCCGCGCGCGTGCCGCCCGTCGCGGGCGCCTCTGGATGGGAGCGGCCTCGGTCGCCGCCGTCGTCGCGATCGCTGCCATCGTGGGGCCGCAGGTCGTCGGCTCGGGCGGGTCGGCGGTATCGACCGCCGAGCAACCCGCGTCGTTCGGCTCGAGCGTGACCCGCGGCACGTCGGGCGTATCCACCGCGCCGGAGAGCGGCGTGAATGAAGGCCTCTCCGCCGACTCTGCCGTCGCGGCCATCGGCACGGGGGCGGGCGCCCGCACCACCGCCGACGGACGCGACATCGCGGCGACGGCATCCGCGACCGTGCGCGTGGCGGATGCCCGAGCCGCCGCCGATGCCGTCACCGCGAGCGCGACGTCGGTCGGAGGCTACGTCGAGTCACTGAGCCTCAGCGGCGGGGCGGATGCCTCCGATGCGGTGCCCGGCGGCGCCGGCCGCGACGGCCTGGTGATCTCGGGTTCGTTCCCGCCGCCGTCGGGTGCGTGGATCAGCGTGCGCGTCCCCTCGGAGAAGCTCTCGACCACGATCGATGCCCTCGCCGGCATCGGCGAGGTCACCGCCTCGCAGGTGGATCGCCGCGATGTGACGACCGAGGCGGTCGATCTTCGCGCCCGCGTCGCGTCGCTCGAGGCATCCGTCGCGCGCCTCACCGAGCTCATGGGCCAGTCCGCATCGACGGCCGACCTGATCGCCGCGGAGAGCGCGCTCTCGCAGCGGCAGGCCGAACTCGAATCCCTGCGCCAGCAGCTCGCGTCGCTCGACGGCCAGGTCGACATGTCGAGCCTCACCGTGAACCTCGTCGAGAAGACCGCTGCCACCACGGCGCCCGACCCCGCCGGATTCGGCGACGGCCTGGCCGCAGGCTGGAACGGTCTGATCGCGACCCTCAACGGGCTCGTCATCGGGATCGGGTTCCTCCTCCCCTGGCTCGTCGTCGCCGGCATCGTGGTTCTGGCGGTGTGGGGCATCCGCCGCATCGCCCGGCGTCGCCGAGCCCGCCGGGCGGCGTCGACCGACGACGCCGACTGACGCCGGTCGCCGCGCCGCCGTCACGCGAGAACGACGAAAGCCCGGTCCGAGTGGACCGGGCTTTCTGTGGTGACCCCAGCGGGATTCGAACCCGCGTTACCGCCGTGAGAGGGGAATCGGCTCCCCCGGAACGGCGTGGCCGACCGCGCTCTCGCCTGTGTTTGCAGGGGTTCTGAGTGCGTCGAGTGCGAGACGAAAAGTCTTGTCGCCAGCGTTCGTTGCCAGAATGTTGCCACGTCTCCGCCCTGTGGAGGCGGCTGATTTCGGTGCCTGCGAGCGCCTACCGAGCACGGCGAGGATCGGATCCAAGGGCTTGCACCTCATGCGAGTGGGTAAACGGTTCGGAGTCGAATTCAATGAGCTGAACTCGATCAGCCGCTATCGCCTCCGAGCCAGGAAAGGAGTCTTCGCCTTCACGGTTTGCGAGCTATACACATAGCGTATACGCTTAGCGCATGAGTCAAGTGGATAGCTCGCAAGTGCTCCTAGGGTTGCTCGGTACTCAACCCAGCCATGGGTACGACCTCAAGCAGGGGTATGACCGTTGGTTCGGACGGGAGAAGCCGCTGGCATTCGGGCAGGTCTATGCGACGCTCGCGCGACTGCTGAAGCATGGCCTGATTGACTTGCTCGGAGACGAGTCGGGGGCGGGGCCGGACCGGAAGCGCTACGCGATCACTCCAACGGGGCGTGATCGGGTAGCGCAATGGTTGTTCGCGCCAGAGGCACCTTCAGGCATGTTGCAGAGCAACCTGTTCGCCAAGACGGTGATCGCGCTGCTGCTCGGCGACAACGCGGAGCGGCTGCTGGATGTGCAGCGCACCGAGCATCTGGCGCGGATGCGGGAGCTGACGCGGCGCAAGCGGGGCGCGGACCTCGCAACGGTGTTGCTGTGCGATCACGCGTTGTTCCATATCGAGGCGGACCTGCGATGGATCGACCTCACTGCCGCACGGCTGACTGAACTCCGTGAGCAGGTGATCGCGTGAGAGCCGAGGCGTCGACGGTCGCCCCGGTACATCGCCCGGAGACCGGCGAGATTGTGCTCCGAGCGCAGGGATTACATCGTTCGTTCGGGCTGACCCGCGCGCTACGAGGCATCGACCTGGAGGTGGCTGCCGGGGAGATTCTGGCGGTCATGGGGCCGTCCGGGTCCGGAAAATCAACACTGCTGCATGTGTTGGCCGGGGTGATCCGTCCGGACCAGGGGCAAGTAGAGCTGGACGGCCGACGCATCGACGATCTCGGTGAGGCCGCGAGGGCCCGGCTGCGGCTGACCGAGTTCGGCTTCGTGTTCCAGTTCGGCCAGCTGCTCCCGGACCTGTCGGCTCGCGACAACGTGACCATTCCGCTGCTGCTTGCAGGCGTGCGGCGCGGGAACGCACTCGTTCGTGCGGATGAGACACTGGCTGAGCTTGGGCTCGCCGACCATGCCCGCAAACTTCCGGCCCAGCTGTCCGGTGGACAGGCGCAACGGGTTGCGGTAGCGCGGGCGCTGGTCACCGAGCCTCGCGTGCTGTTCGCCGACGAGCCGACGGGATCGCTGGACTCGTTAGCGGCGGAGAAGGTACTGCTCTCCCTGACTGAGCGGGCACGTCAGCGTCGGACGACGGTGGTCATCATCACCCACGATCCCCGAACCGCCGCCTACGCGGATCGGGAGGTCGTCGTGCGCGACGGGCGACTGTCGGGCGCAACGGTATGAGCGTTCTCGCCCTGTCGCGGCTGCTGCTCGCACAAAATCGCGGCGACCGTCTCCGGCTGGCGGGCATCGCCGCTGGTGTAGCGATTGGGGTGCTGCTGACCCTGCTGCTGTGGGCTGGCTATACCGCGCTGGCCGAGCGCAGCGAACGTTCGACCTGGACCGACCCGGATCGACAGACCGGTGCGGTCACGCACTACGACGCCGAGGCGGGTCTGGCCGATGGTGAGGCCGCTGTCGCCCGCGACGTTGACTACTATCGCGGACAGCCGATCACGGTGCTGCGCATCACTGCGAACCCGGAAACCACGGTGCAAGTGCCCGGAGTGGAGACCGTTCCCGCGCCTGGGGAATCGTTCGTTTCTCCGGCGTTGCGAACCCTGATCGACAGCACCCCAGATGATTTGCTCGGCGACCGGTACGGCACGATCGTCGGCACCATCGGTGACACCGCGCTCGCCGGGCCGGATTCCTTGGTCGCCGTCGTCGGAGCCGAACCCGCCGAACTGCATAACCTAGCGAACGTCGTCACTCAGCTCCGCGGCACCGCGTACGCCACGGACAACTACCAGATCGTTGCGATCATCGGGGCCATCGCCGTGCTCGTGCCCGTCCTCGTGCTTCTCGCCGTGGTCACCGCACTCGGCTCCGCCAAACGCGCCGAACGGCTCGCAACCCTCCGCCTCATCGGCGCAACCCCCCGCAAGCTCGCGGTACTCTCGGGGGGCGAAACCGCAATCACCAGCGCACTTGGTGCGGCGGTCGGCATCCTGGCCGCGTGGCTGCTGGCCCCGCTGGCTGCGCGGGTTCAGGTCGCCGGGGCGCAGTTCTTCCCCGACGACCTACGCGCAGGTCCAGTCGCGACCCTCGTGATCGCCCTCGGCATCGTCGTACTCGCGATCGGCGTTGCGGTAATCCGAGCAGCGCTCACGGACGTCGGTCCGCTTGGTGCCTCACGCGAACGGCGCGAGTATCCGCCACGCGGGTGGGGGCTTCTCCCGCTCGGAGTGGGACTCGCTGCGCTCACGAGTGTGATCGCTCAGGTCGCGCCCGCCTCGCTCGCGGGCCCACTCGTGCTCGGCGGCTTCGTCCTGACGGTGCTGGGGCTCCTCATCGCCGGCCCACTGCTGACCCTGTGGGCGGCACGCCTGGCCGCTCCCGTGGTGCAGCGGGCGGTCGGAGTGATCGCCGTGGGGCGTATCCGTGAGCATCCCCGGCAAACCTTCCGCTCTGTGAGCGGCATCGTAATCGCTGTCTTCCTCGCCTCCACCTTCGCAGGCGCCGCAACCACCGTGAGCAATCCCGACGTCGCAGAAGGCCCCGAGTATCTCCCAGCCTCGACCCTCTTCATCCCGCTCAGCATTACCGGTCCAATGGACGATCCGGCATTGCTCGCGCAGATCGATCGTCTCCGCCACGTCAAGGGAGTCCAAGCAGTTGTTGCACTCGGGTGGAGCGAATCTGAACCAAGCGGACTGTTCCTCTCAGCAGCGGATGCTGCCGCGCTCGGCCACCCCGTGCCCACCGACGGGGCCCGCATCAGCCCCGAATTCGCTACCGTGCCGTTCGCACCGACCCCGACCGCCATGCCCACCGACCTCATCGCTACACAGCTACTCGTGCGCACAAGCGATGCTGACGCGACCGAGCGGGTTCGAACCGCATTGCCATCCATCGGTATCCGCACCAGCTATGCGTCGTCGACGCGCGCCGAATGGATCGTCGGATCAGCCGCGCTTACCTGGGCAGGCGAGTACGCGGTGCTTGCAAACCTTGGCATCCTCGTCGCCACCCTTATCTCCGCGCTCTCGCTTGCCGTCTCCACCATCGCAGGGATCCTCGACCGTCGCCGTGTCCTCGGGCTACTTCGCCTGACAGGGATGCCCGTGCGGACACTGCGCGGCATCCTCACCGCCGAGGCCGCACTCCCGCTCGCCGGTGTACTCCTCGCCGCCGCAGGGCTCGGCTGGTACGCCGCGTGGGTCATCGTCTCAGGTCTCACTGAGGGGCGCCGACACCTCGACTGGCCCGGTCCTGATTACTATCTCGTCCTCGCGCTCAGTGTCGCCCTCGCGGCTCTCGCGATCCTTGCCACGTTCCGCACCGCCCGCACTAGCACGTCGGTCACCGCGACCAGGTTCGAGTGATGGGATCCCTCATGTCCATTTGGTCGAAGTCGCTCAGCGCGCTACTTGTCGTGCTCATTGGAGCCCTCGCTGCGGTGCTCCTCGTGGTGAACCAAGGAAACGCGCTACGGGAGGAAGTGGATCAGTACCCGGCCGGGGCGACGCAGGTCTATGTGCGAGGTGTTTCGGAGGATCGCGCGGCAGGCGTTCTCGCGGTTCTCAGTGAGTTCGCCGCCGCTGACGGTCATGCGGTCGTTCGCGTCGATCACGAGCTGGGCGGCGTGGACGATGCACTGACCAGCCTGCGAATCGGTGTAGCGGCCAACCCCCAGTCGCCACCTCCTGTGCTCGGGCTGAGTTTCCTGGGCACAAGCCTCTTCGACACCACTGGCATCTCGCGGCTTCTCGCCGCTGACCCCGCGAAGTCGATCGGCCTGGACGCCAACGCTGCGGATGTGATCGCCGACACCCCAGAGATCACGTTCGCTCCACGGATCACCGTCGTGCAACTGACACGCCTGATCGAGACATCGGGAACAATCAACGGCACGTATCGTCTCGTCGGGGCTGACCCCGCCCAGGTCACCGAGCTATTGAGCGCCCTCGAAACCACAACCGGTCTCTCATCCGATGAACTGCGCACCGAGCTGGGCGGCGAGAGCACGGACGACGGGCTAATCGGAGTCCTGCTTCTGGGATTCCTGATCGCCGCAGCGGTCCTCCTCCTCCTGCTCCTCCTCTTTGAAGCGCTGCGCTCCATCCGCGTCCTCGGAGTCCACGTCCTGGTCGGAAAATCGACCTGGCGGTTCACGGGCGCACTGTTCAGCCCCGTCATCGTGACAGCGGCGGTCGCCGTGGTGCTCTCGGTCGCCATCACTCTGGCGCTGATGCCGGGCTATGCGATCACGACGGACCTCCTGGCTGCCGCGGGAGGAGCCGCCGCGGGAGGCGCAGCACTGGCTTTGGCATGCGCGGCGATCGCCGGAACGGTCCTCGTATCCGTGAAACCGGTGGACGCTATCCTCGGCCGCTTCTCCAAGAAGCTGCTCCTCTGGGCTGCCTCCGGCATCTACGTGCTCGCGGTGGCCGGCTTCTCCACCACCTTCATCTTCCTCGACGGCCCGATCCGTGAAGCCGGCACGCTCGCTGAGGTCGGCCGGTCATGGGCGAGCGTCGCGGACCAGGAGATTCTTTACCACGAGAACATCGGCGATGATCAAGCCAGCTTCACCGGACAGTCCACCCAGCATGCCCACGACTTCTACGACTGGTACGCCTCGATCGCAGATAAGCCCGGCGTCTCCCTGATCCACACCGAGTATTACGGTCAGGAAATTCTCGACCAATGGTCTGGAGGAGCATATGAGTCCGTTCCGGAGCAGCCGTTCTGGTACTTCGCTGCTTCGCCGAGCTACCTCGCCTCCCAGGGATTCGAGGTCAGCGACGACCTCCTAGCCCGTGCCCGGCAGGGAGAACGCATCTTCCTAATCCCCGACACGTGGGCAGCAACGACGAAATCGGCGATGCAAGCGTGGCTTGCCGAGGACAGTCAGATCGCATACGACCCGGCCATTCGCACCGCTTACTTCGACAAGCAGTCGGTGGGATTCGATGAGTACTCCCCGACAACGTCGCTGTTCACCTGGAGCGCGGACCCGACACGGCCACAGGCCGTGACTGATCCCGTCATCCTCCTCTCAACCCCAGAGAACATGATCCCGTCCGAGAGCGAGAGCCTGAACGCTGTCGGCCTAGAGAACAGCTACGTCAAGCTCAGCGCGACAGCCGCACAGAACTACACCAGCAGTGCGTTCCTCACTACGTTCAGCCTCGACGACAACAACGTCGAGTTCCTGCCCGCCAGTGAGTTCGTCGCCGGACTCACCAAGACCGTCCAGTCCGTCCTACAACTGTTCGGCGGAGTAATCGCCTTCCTCGGCGTCTTCTCCTTGATCGTCCTGCTGGCCCTCACAAGACTCTTCTCCACCATCTACCAGGAATCACTCGCGGTCAAACGGATGCTCGGGTACCCGCTGACCCGGCTCTTCGCGCCCGCCATCATCACGGTTGGAGCAACCGGCATGCTCGCCGTCATCGTGGCCACTCTCTCCCACTCCCGCAGTGCCATCATCGGCAACCTCATCATGCTCGCGCTCCAAGCGATGTTCCTCGCGTTCCTCGCCCGCCGATCCGCACGACTGCAACTCAGCACGGCGCTCAAAGAATAGGAACCAACGTGACCGCACTGCTCACCATCGAGAACCTCACCAAGGCCTACGGTTCCCGCACGATCCTCGACAGCATCGACCTCCGCGTCGATCCCGGCGAGTCCGTCGCTATCGTCGGCCAATCCGGGTCGGGAAAATCTTCGCTCCTCAACATCGTCGGGCTGCTCGACAGCCCGACGACCGGCACGGTGCGGCTGCAGGGTTCGGCCTTGCCCAAGATCAACAGCCGGGCCGCGACCGCCCTGCGCCGCGACCGAATCAACTACCTCTTCCAATCCTTCGCATTGATCAGTTCCTCGTCCGCGCTGGACAACATCCTGATCGGACTGCACAGCGTGAAGCTACGCCGCACAGTCAAAGAAAAGCGAATCCTGGAACTCCTATCCCGACTCGGACTGAGCAAGGTCGCCCACAACAACGTCATGACGCTCTCCGGGGGCGAACGGCAGCGCGTCGCCCTCGCCCGATGCCTACTCAAGCCCGGAGAGCTGATCCTCGCAGACGAACCGACCGGCGCTCTCGACGATGCCCTGGCAGACATCGCGATCACGGAAATGCTGGCCCTACAGAAGGACTACGGCAAGACGCTGCTGATCGTCACCCACGACCACCGGGTCGCAGATCGATGTGACCGCACGTTTGACCTCGGTACACCGAGGAAATCCGAGGAACGCATCGCCGAATCACAGCGGCGTGGGTGAGCTACCCGCCGAACCCGCGCTCCCGCTCCAGACCCGCTCGCCCTCCTATCGCTCCTGCCTCCGAGCCCCCTCTACTCAGACGCTGCGCGAGCAAATACCATCACCTCCTGTTTCTTCGAATGAACGTATACTACGATGACAGCAGTCATCTTAGGTAGGAATCGAGATGCATGGTGGTGTGGTTCTGTTCCGGGGCACCGGAGCCGGCGCCATGCGCTATGTCGAGCGTGACCGTGCCCGCGCGGATGACTACTACCTCGGGGATGCCGCCGCCGTCTCGTACAGCGTGCTCGATTCCTCCGGTGGCGTGATGAGCTGTCGGGCGCTTGAGCCTGGGGAGTATGCGGGTTGGGTGGATTGGTTCAACCCGGATACGGGTGAGCGGATGGGCACGCCCAGGAACGCGGGCGATGTGCGGCGCGGATCGCCCCGGTTCGCGGAGATGGCCATCAACGCTCCGAAGTCGCTTTCCATCGCCGCTGCCCTGCACCCGGAAGTCTCGGCTGCGTTGGATGCGGCTCAGCAGGGCGCGTTGTCGGAGATTCAGCGGTGGCTCGGCCAGCGTTCGGTGACTCGTGTCGGCCCGCGCGGAGAGCAGAAGGTGGTGCCGGTCGAGCAGATGCAGGTCGTCGGGATCACGCACCGCACCTCCCGCGCAGGCGACCCCCACCGCCACATTCACATGCAGGTCGGCACCAGGGTTTGGGCGGCAGGTAAGTGGCGTGCTCTCGATACTGGGGCGATGCTCAAACAGCAGGGCGCGATCCGTGCTCTCGGCACTGCCGTGATCGCGGCGAACCCGCATCTTGCAGAAGTGCTCGATGCGCACGGTCTCACCCTCGACCCGGTATCGGGCGAGGTGAGGGAGCTGGAGCGGTTCAACGCGCTGATGAGTAAGCGTGGCGCGCAGGTGCAGGAGAACCTGAAGCGCCTCGAAAAGGAATGGGAGGCGGCGCATCCGGGTGAGGCGATGGGGCCGGTGGTGTCGTCGCGGTTGACGGCGAAGGCGTGGGCGTTCGAGCGGCCCGCGAAGAAGCCCACGACGCTGCGGGAAGAAGCCGCTTGGTTGACCGAGCTACGGGAAGCCGGCTACAACCCAGGAAGCCTCACACGCCGCCCGATCCCTGCGCCGGCACGTTCTGATGAGTTGTCGGTGCAGGAGATTGCATCGCGCGCCCTGGATCGTTGCGCCGCCGGATCGTCGGCGTGGACGCGGCACGACGTGCAAGAGCGCGCCACCCGCATCATCACCGCGCACGGTGTGCGTGCGACGCCGGAAGAGTTGCGTGAGCTGATCGAGGTGTCCACGGTGCTCGCGTTGCAGGATTGCTTCTCGATCCTCCCCTCCGGCACACCGACGCCGGAGCATGTGGCGCACTACACCTCCCTGCGCGTCGTGCAGGTGGAGACCGAACTACGCGACCTGCTCACCGAACGCACACCCCAGCACGAGACTCAGCACCCCGATGTGCTCCCGGTCGCGGCACGCCTCGGGCAGCGTCTCGACGCGGGTCAGCTCAACGCGGCGGCAGCGGTCGCCTCTACTGATCCGTTGGTGATCGTGGAAGGAGCGGCCGGGGCGGGCAAGACCACGATGCTCGCCACCGCAATCGCCGCCGCGAACGATCACGGTAGGCGCGTCCGCGTCGTTGCGCCGACCAAGCGCGCCGCCGATGTCGCGCGGCAGGAGCTTGGTGTGCCTGCCGCGTCGGTTGCCGCGCTCGTGCATGCGCACGGCTACCGGTGGAACGATGACGGCGTATGGACACGCCTCACGCCGGGAGAGGTTGATCCAGCCACGGGAGTGACGTTCCCTGGCCCGCTGCCCGGTGCCGTGTTGCGGCGTGGGGATCGGATTGTGGTCGATGAGGCCGGGATGCTCGACCAAGACACAGCCCTCGCACTGTTCACCGTCGCGGCAGAAGCAGGTGCAACAGTCGCACTCATAGGCGACCGTGCGCAACTCGCCGCAGTCGGCCGCGGCGGTGTCCTCGACATGGCCGCACAGATTCGCGGTCGCACCTTCGACATGACCGAGGTACACCGCTTCACCGACCCCGAATACGCGAACCTCACCACGCGGATGCGCGACCGACACGACCCCGACCGAATATTCGACCAACTCGACCAGCTCGGCCTCATCCGCCTGCACGCGGACGACAACGTGCTGCGCGAGTACATTGCGCAGCACGCCCGCGACGGCGAAACGATCACCGTCGCCTCGAACAAGGAAGCCGCACGGCTGAACGAGCGCATCCGGGCGGAACGGATCGCTCGCGGCCTGGTCGATGACAGCACGACGACGACCGGCAGTGACGGGCTGAGTATCGGTGCGGGTGATCTGATCCAGACTCGTCGTAACGACACCAGCCTGGGTGTGGCGAACCGGCAGCAGTGGATCGTGCAACACGTCGAGGCGGATGGCTCGGTCTGGGTGCGCGACGCACATGACGAACGCAAGCGCGAGCGCACGCGGCACCTTCCCGCCGAATACCTCAGCGAGCACGCGCACCTGTCCTATGCGGCGACCGCGTACGGTATGCAAGGCGTCACCGCACCCAGCTCGCACACGATCCTCACCGACAGCATCAACGGCGCGGCGGTCTATGTCGGCATGACGAGAGGGCGGGGCGAGAATGCTCTACACGTCATCGCGGAGACCCGCGCTGAGGCGCGGGCACAGTTCATCGACGCGATGGAACGCGACCGCGCCGACCGCGGCCTCGCAGACGCGACAGAACGCGCGGCCGAGGCCGTGCACGGCCTCGTAGACAACGGCCCCGTGAAACTCGTGAACACCCGGATCGCGCAACTCGTCCAGCATGCCGAGAAAGCCGAGAAGCGCGCTGCATGGTGGGAGCGCGTTGGCGCACGTCTTGACGCGCAGCACGAGCAGCAGCAGGCAGAAAAAGACGACCAGGATGCAGTGATCCATTCCGCGATAGAGGCAGCAGAACGAGTGCGCGCCGAGGTGCAGGAACCACTCACAGTGGTCGCCATACAGGAAGGCACAGAGCACCTGGCCACGCTCGACCGCGAGGCAGCAGCACAGGCAAAGGTCAACACAGTCGGAAGGTTCGGGAGACGTGCCGCACGCAAAGACCATCAGGCCGCGACCACGCTCGCGAGAGAAAGCCGTGCCCGCATTGCAGACCGTTGGGGCACAACGCCCCGAGACGCCGACGCGCTCACCGGCTGGGCCTCGCGCGCGGCAGAACAGGCCGCCGCGCGCGACCAGCTCGTGATCGAAGCCGAACAGCGCGCCGAAGCCGCCCGCACTGCCGGGGCAGAGATGGACAAGCGACACCGGAGCGAACGTCGCGCGCTCCACGCCGACATCTTCGGAGCCGAACAAGTACGGCGCGACCCACTGCGGTACGAGTTCACCCACCCCGACCGAGAAACCACCAAAGCCAACCGTGTCGCCGTGATTGCACGGGAAGAAGCAGCCGCCTTGCGAGGTATGTCGGCACAAGACGCCGCTGCCCGGATCACGGCCCAGCGCGAGGCCGTAGAACGCGCACGGCTCGCCCGAGAGGCCCGCGCGCACAAGCTCCACGCTTCCCATAATCTGCTCAGCGAGAGTCGTCGTCGCACCGGCCCGCACGACGACGTGCCGAGGCTGTAGCGAGATTTCCCCTGAATGTCAGACCTCAGCGGTAGACTTTGGGCATGACGCCGAAGCTCGCAGACTACATCGCAGAGGGTCGAACCCTCTCTGCCGATGAGCGCGAGATTGCTGCGCTCGCGCTCCAGCAGATCAGTGACACGGAGCAGGCAGAAGTCGATGCCGCTTGGGATGAAGAGATCGACCTTCGAGTGGATGAGATTCTGACCGGCAAGGTCGAACTTGTTGACGGCGAAGAGACCCGGCGCATGGCCCGAGCAATGCTGGCGGCTCGCCGCAAGTGAGCGCGCTACCCTGGCGCGAGCATCCGGCCGCCCGCGAGGAGTATCTCGACGCCCTGGCCTGGTACGACGATCAGGAAGCCGGGTTGGGCGACCGACTGGGCGATGACCTCGATAACGGCGTGGACTTCATCAGGGAGTGGCCAGAGTCCGCACCGCTCTATCGTGGCCGCCAGCGCATCCCTCGTCTTCGACGCAAGGGCACTGACGTGTTCCCCTACGGAATCATCTACTTCGTTCGAGACGATGAGGTCATCGTAGTCGCGTACGCTCACGAGAGACGCCGCCCCGGATACTGGCGGAAGCGACTCAAAGACCTCTAATCGGCCAGCGCAGCGAGCTATCCCCGGCGACCGGGAGGCAGAAGCCCGCGCGCACGAGTGCGAACGAGCCAGCCCTGCGCGGTGGCGTGAGCGACACCGTTGATCTTCCCCATAGTGACCGCCGGTGCCTCATCGCCCTGTGATGAGAGCTTGCCGTACTGGAGCGCGACGAGTTCGTAGAAGTCCGGCGTCTGCTTCGGGTTCCCGAGCGGCTTGAGCAGATCCCGCTCACTGATCTTCCGACCAGACGGCAACACGATCTTTCCGCCCGTGATCGTCACCGTCCGTTTCATGGCGAACAGTCGCTCATTGATCGCCGCCTCGATCCGAGCGGTCGGCAACGTGCGAAGGTCTTGACTGGAAATAGGATCGCCCGGTCGCCACGGAAGGTACACAACGCCCGTGATCTTCACTTCCTCCGGCACCGCGAACTGCTGACGCTGTAGCCGAATGAACACGCGCGTCGCCGTCGCCGAATGCTCGATGTAACGCCAACGACCGTCGATCGTCTCGTTCTGCTCCGAGTCGAGCTGCGCCTGCCGATCCTCCGCAGTCACGACCTGATCGTTATAGCCAAGCGCTTCATCCAGAAACGCGCTCGCATCCTCGGTGCGCTCCCCCGGAAAGCGGTCAGGCAAATGCCACCCGTCTGGCAGATCGTCCTGCACGAGCAGTCCGTCATAGGACTGGTCGCCGGGGCGATAACCGGAGGGGGCGTGCATGTTCCGATTCTAGCGAGCAAGACGAGCAACTAAAACACTTGCTGTTATCGGCGTGTTGTGATCTAATCTAAGATACTCGCTGCGATGGCAGCTATCATCTGAGCTAGATCGGAGGACACGATGCGTCAAAGCACCGCACCCACAGACGAGCGCCCGCGTGCCCCGCTGTTCTACTCCGAGGAAGAAACCGCCGCACTGCTCGGCATCCACCGCACGACGCTGCGCACTCTCGCCCTCGCAGGGGAGGCTCCGGTGGAACCGGTTCGGCTCACACCGCACAAGCGTGTCTACCGTCGCATTGACGTGCAGCGCCTCGCCGGGCTGGAGAAGTAGGCGACAGAGTCATGGGAAGCATCGAGGCGTACGAGACGACGAAAGGTCGTCGTTACCGTGCCCTCTATCGCCGACCCGACAAGAAGCAGACCCAGAAGCGCGGCTTTACGACGAAGAAGGCCGCTGAGCTGTTCCTCGCAACGACCGAGGTCAACATCGCCCAAGGTCGCTACCTCGATCCCTCGCTCGCGAAAGTGAGCGTCGCCGACTGGCTCCAAACTTGGCTCGCCGCCCGAGGCGATCTGCGGGCAACCACGCGCAGCCGGGTCGAGAACATCATCGACAAGCACATCACGCCCGAACTCGGCAGCATTCCCATCGGCAACCTCACCCGGCTCCGAGTACAGGAGTGGGCGTCCGCACTGCCAGGCGCTCCCGCAACGGTGCGGAAGATCGTCAATGTACTTTCAGGAGCGCTACGGTTCGCGGTCGAGGACGAGCGCCTGCCATCGAACCCCGCATCCCGCCTCAAACTCCCCAAGCCGACGAAGACGCGCAAGCGGTATCTCTCGCACGATCAGGTCGCGGCGCTCGCCCAGGCCATTGACGAGATGAAAGACGGTCGAGACTACGGATACGGCCTCGTCGTGCTCACCCTCGCGTACTGCGGCCTGCGCTGGGGCGAACTCTCCGGGCTGCGAATCTGCGACCTCGACCTCGACGCGAAACACCCTCGGCTGACCGTTGCGCAGACCGTCGTCGCCGACAAGGGGTACCAGCGCATCGAGCCACCGAAGGACTACGAGCACCGGAGCATCCCGATCCCTGCGTTCCTCGTCCGCCTGCTCCGCGCACAGATCGCCGGACGCGACACCGACGCTCCCGTGTTCTACGGCATCCGCACCGGCACCTGGCTCCGCAACCACGTCTACCGCGTCGGTTGGTTCGACACCGCCGCAACCGCAATCGGCCTCAAAGGACTGACACCCCACGAGCTACGGCACACCGCCGCGTCACTCGCGGTCAGCGCCGGGGCGAACGTCAAGGCCGTGCAGCGGATGCTCGGGCACGCCTCGGCCGCCGTGACGCTCGATGTGTACGCCGACCTGTTCGATGACGACCTCGACGGTGTTGCCACGGCGCTCGACCAGGCAGCGATGAAATCGGATGTTGCCAATCTGTTGCCAAAAGCCGCTTAGCGCCGTTCCAGGGCCCACTGCCGGATATGCGAAAACCCCCGGATGACCGGGGGTTTTCTTGTTGGTGACCCCAGCGGGATTCGAACCCGCGTTACCGCCGTGAGAGGGCGGCGTACTAGGCCGCTATACGATGGGGCCGTACTTTTCGCTGCGTAAGCAACCGTTCGATTATGCCATGACGAATCGCCCCACGCAAAATCGAGCCCGGAACGGGTTTGCGGCTTGCCTCGCGCACCCGCCCGGCGTTGACTTTCCCCATGCGCATCACGAAGCACGAGCACGCCTGCCTGCGGCTGGAACTCGAGGGCCGCACGATGATCATCGACCCGGGCGGGTTCACCCTCCCCCTCGATGACCTGCACGGCCTGGTCGCCGTCGTCATCACCCACGAGCACGGCGACCACTGGACGCCGGAGCACCTGACGCGTCTGCGGGCCGCCGCACGGGACGTGCCCGTCTACGCCACGGCGGGCGTCGCCGCGGCCGGCGCGGACGTCATCGTCGTCTCGCCCGGCGACACCGTGACCGCGGGCCCGTTCACCGTGACCTTCCACGGCGGAACGCACAACGTCATCCACGAGTCGATCCCGGTGGTCGAGAACGTCGGAGTGCTGGTCAACGACGTGTTCTACTACCCGGGCGACTCGTACCAGCTGCCGCGCCACACCGATATCCGCCTTCTCGCGGCTCCCGTCGGGGCCCCCTGGCTGAAGATCGGCGAGGCGATGGACTTCGTGCTGGCCGCGAAACCGCACCGCGCGTTCGCCACGCACGACATGACCCTCTCGCGGATCGGCCTCGACATGCACCGGGCGCGTCTCGCCTGGGCGACCGAGCAGAACGGCGGCGAGTTCGTCGCGCTCGAGCCGGGCGAGTCCGTCGAGGTCTGAGCGGACGCCACGGGAAGGACGGCGACGCACACACCGCGAACGACGGATGCCGCGCACCCCCTCACGGGGCGTGCGCGGCATCCGTCGTTCGGCGAGGATTCGCCTCAGGCGTCGTGGTCCGTCTCGAGGAACTCGACGAGGGAGTCGAGAGCGGCATCCGCACCCTCGCCCTCGGCCTTGAGCGTGACGACCGTGCCCTGCGTGGCGCCGAGGCCCATCAGGGTGAGGATGCTGCCCGCGTTCAGGTCGGGACCGCCCTCCACCGAGATCGTGACGGGCACGCCGGTCTGCTGCACGGCCTGCACGAACAGCTTCGCGGGACGAGCGTGCAGCCCGGAGCTGCTCGCGACGGTGGCCTGACGTTCTGCCATGAGATCCTCCTGGATTCGTGAATGGTCGAGTTCGAGACTAAGCGCTGACGGCAGCGGACGATACACCCGCCGCGCCGGACGAAACGGCCTCGGTGGGGCGCCGGTGAGCGAACTTCTTCAGCGCGACGACCGAGAACGCCGAGATGATCGTCCCCGCCGCGATGGCGACGAGCCACAGCCAGAAGTTGTCGATCGCGAAGAAGACGAACACGCCGCCGTGGGGCGCCTTGCTCGTGACGGCGAAGGCCATCGACAGCGCACCCGTGACGGCACCGCCGAGCATCATCGCGGGGATGACGCGGAAGATGTCGGCAGCGGCGAACGGGATCGCGCCCTCGGAGATGAACGCGGCGCCCAGCAGCCACGCGGCCTTGCCGTTCTCGCGCTCGGGCTCTGTGAACAGGCTGCGACCGATCACCGTCGAGGCGAGAGCCATCGCGAGCGGCGGCACCATACCGGCAGCCATGACCGCGGCCATGATCTGCAGGTAGCGCACGTCACCGGCGATGCCGGCAGCGAGGTTCGCGGTGGCGAACGCGTAGGCGACCTTGTTGACCGGGCCACCGAGGTCGAAGCACATCATGAGGCCGAGGATGATGCCGAGCAGGATGACGCCGGCGCCGGTGAGACCGCCCAGCCACGTGTTCAGCGCCTGCGTCAGCCACGCGATCGGGCCGCCGAGAACGAGGATCATGAGGCCCGAGGCGACGATCGACCCGAGCAGCGGAATGATCACGACCGGCATGAGACCGCGCAGCCAGCGGGGAACATCGAGGCTGTTCAGCCACCACGCGGCGAGACCGGCGAGCAGACCGCCGACGATACCGCCGAGGAAGCCGGCGCCCATGAAGGATGCCACCGCACCGGCCACGAAGCCCGGTGCGATACCGGGGCGATCGGCGAGACCGTAGGCGATGTATCCGGCGAGGGCCGGCACGAGGAAGCCGAACGACAGCGCACCGATCTTGAACAGCACCGCACCGAGGTACACGATCAGCGAGGTGTCGCCGAGGTTCCAGATCGTCGACGCGCCGAGGATCTTGTCGGCGTTGAAGGCGATCTCGTACCCGCCGAGGAGGAAGCCGAGGGCGATGAGCAGACCGCCACCGGCGACGAACGGGATCATGTAGCTGACACCGGTGAGCAGCGAACGCTTGACGGCACTGCCGACCGATCCGCCGCCCGCCTCCGAGCGGGACGCGCTCGCATCGACGTTGCCGCTCACGCGGGGGGCCAAGGTGTTGCCGACGGCGGCGACGGCCTCGTCGATGAGCTCGGCGGGCTGCTCGATGCCCTTCTTGACGGGAACGCGCACGACCGGCTTTCCGGCGAACCGCTGCTGGTCGCGGACATCGACGTCGACGGCGAAGATCACGGCGTCGGCATCGTCGATGACCTGCTGCGGGAGCGCCTTGTAGCCCGACGAGCCCTGGGGCTCGACGATGAGGTCGACGCCGGCTTTCTGGCCCGCCGCGGTCAGGGCATCGGCCGCCATGAAGGTGTGCGCGATGCCGGTGGCGCAGGCGGTCACCGCGACGATGCGCGCGGGGCGGCCGTCGACGACGAGAGCGGTGTCGACCGCTACGGGCGCCGGCGCCGCCGCCGCGGGCGCGGCGGGCGCGTCACTGACGGCGGCGTGGACGAGGGCGACGATGTCGTCCGCCGTCGCGGCCGAGCGCAGCCCGTTCGTGAACTCCTCGCGCATGAACGCGCGGGCGAGCCGCGACAGCACCGCGAGGTGCTCCTCGGCGGCGGTGTCGGGGGCCGCGATCAGGAAGACGAGGTCGGCGGGTCCGTCGGGGGCGCCGAAGTCGACGCCCGGCTTCAGCCGTGCGAAGGCGAGCGTCGCCTCGCGGACGGCCGCGCTCTTGGCGTGCGGGATCGCGATGCCACCGGGAAGGCCGGTCTCATCGGTCTGCTCCCGCTTCCAGGCATCCGCAGCGAGGCCCGCCGCGTCGCTCGCGCGACCGGTCTGGGCGACACGCGCGGCGAGGGCGTCGATGACCGCCCGCTTGTCGGTGCCGAGCGGTTCGTCAAGGCTGACGAGCGCCGGCGTGATGATGTCGGACACGGTGACCTCCAGTGGTCGGTATCGGATTCAGGCTTCGTTGCGTGGGATCGACCTCACCGGCACGTCGCCGGGGAGGAGGTCTGCGGGGCCGGGTGCCTGTGTACCCGGAAGCGAGGCGGCGGCGGAGCCGTAGCGGATGCCGTTGCGCAGGCATTCGCCGGGTTCCGCGCCCGAGGATTCGGCCAGCAGGAAACCGGCCAGCGAGCTGTCGCCCGCGCCGACGGTGCTGCGCACCCGGGTCGGCGGCGGTGTTCCCTGCCATGCGCCGTCGGCGGTGACGAGCACGGCACCATCTCCGCCGAGCGTCACGAAGGCGGCGCCGACGCGGCTGGGCACGAGGCCGGCGGCGACGACGGCGACCGCCGCGGCGAGGGGCACGTCGGGGTCGAGGGTGACGCCGGCGAGCTCTGCGAGTTCTTCGTCGTTCGGCTTGATGAGGTCGGGGGCTCCGTGGGCGACGACCTCACGCAGAGCGGCCCCGGAGGTGTCCACCGCGATGCGCGGGGCATCGGGCGTCGCACGGACGGCCTCGATGACGTCGACATAGAAGCTGTCGGGCAGGCCCGGCGGCAGCGAGCCCGCGAGGACGAGCCAGCGCGCGGCGGCCGACGCGGCGACGACCGCGTCGATCAGCGCCGCGCCGTCGGCGGCGGTTCGCGGAACCCCGGGCAGGTTCACCTTCGTCGTCACACCGTCGCCGTCGGTGAGCGTGATGTTGGCCCGGGCGGCTCCGGGCACCGGAACGGCGACGACCGGGACGTGCGTCGCGCGCAGGACCGCCCCGAAGGGGTCGCCCTCGTCGAGGGGCAGCACCGCCAGACTGTCGGCGCCGGCGGCGCGGATCACGCGGGTGACATTGATGCCCTTGCCCCCGGCGTCCTCGCGGACCGAGCCGGCTGTCTGCACCTCGCCCGGGCGCAACGGCTCGAGCAGGGCGACCGCACGGTCGAGGGAAGGGTTGGCGGTGAATGTGACGATCATGCGATCCAGACCTCCGCGTCGGCGTCGTTCAGGGCGTCGGCGAGGTCGCCGTGGGGCGGCGCGTCGCTGACCAGGACATCGATGTCGCTCAGGTCGCCGAACGACACGAGAAGCTCGGCGTCGAGCTTGTCGGCATCGGCGACGACGAACGTGCGGCGCGCTGCGGCGATGACGGCCCGCTTGACGGCCGCCTCGTCCGGGTCGGGCGTGCTCAGGCCGAAGGCCGTCGACAGCCCATTGGTGCCGATGAAGGCGATGTCGGGCCGCAGACGCGAGACCGCGCGCACGGTGTCGGCTCCGACGGCGGCTGCGGTGAGTCCGCGCACCCGCCCGCCGATCGCGGTGAGGCTGAGCCCGGGAGCGCCGGCAAGCAGATGCGCGACGGTCATCGAGTGGGTGACCACTTCGAGGGGGCGGAAGCCGACGGGGCGCTGGGCCAGCAGATGGGCGATCGCCGCCGTCGTGGTGCCGGCGTCGAGATAGACGGAGCCTTCGAAGTCGACCGGGATCGCCCGAAGCGCGCGTTCCGCGATGGCGAGCTTGGCGTCGCCGGCACGACCGGTTCGCTCGGCGAGCGAGAGCTCGGCCGTGCTGGCACGCGTGCGGGGAACCGCACCCCCATGGACCCGTCGGATCGTGCCGAGGCCTTCGAGCTGGTCGAGGTCGCGGCGCACCGTCTCGGTGGTGACGCCGAATCGGCGCGCGAGATCGACGACCGCGACACGGCCCTCTGCCGTGACGAGGTGCTGAATGAGCTGCTGCCGCTCCGTCGCGTACACCTGTTCCTCCTTGAGACGCCCACAGATTACAACACGAACACAGACAAACTCAAGAGTTCACAGATTCGCGTGCTCGTGCGCCGGAGAAAACCTCAGGACCGGGTCCGGGATGCACGAAGGGCCCCCGCCGGTCGGCGAGGGCCCTTCGTGGGGGTGGAGGAGGCTCAGGCCTCGCTCATCACCGTGACCTCCTGCTGGCCGCGGGCGGCGAGCGCAGCGGCACGAGCGGCGATGCGGCGCTCCTGCTCGATCTGACCGGCGTCGAGGATCTCCTGGTCGACCGGGTAGCTCTCGACCTTGTTCACGCCGTTGTACTTGGCGATGTAGGCGTCGAGCTCGGGGCCCGACTCCCACGACGTGATGAGGCAGTAGCGAGGCTCGTCGCCGGGGTGGGTGGCGGCGTGCCAGAGGCGCTGCGTGTCGACGATCAGCTGCGCGCCGGCGGGGAGGGCAATGCGGGTCTCCTCGCTCGGGTCGGTGCGGTTCTCGCGCAGGACGAAGTAGCTCGTCTTGTCGTCCGTCAGGTTGAAGAAGCCGCGCACGACCCAGCCGGTGCCATCCGGGTTCAGACGGTTGTTGTCGTCCTGGTGCAGGTTGTAGAGGCAGTCCGCGTAGGTGTTGGGCTGCAGTTCGATGATGCGGCAGCGGCCGACGTTCGCGCCGGGCTCTTTGGCGCGGGCGGTGAGGGTCGGCGCGATCTCGGTCTGCGAGTCGATCCAGACGCCGTCCTTGTCGGTGCGCGGCGGCTTGTGGTTCCAGAAGCCGTTGCACTCGATCTCGCCCTTGGCCGAGGCCAGCGGGGCGAAGCGGGTGTCGCCCGAGGACTTCCAGTCGACGTATTCGACGTCGAGCCATTCCTTGGGGTCGATCGGGTTGTTGTACATGTCGAGGACGACGTAGCCGGTCTCCTCGAGAGCGGCGCTCTTGATGTATGCCATGACGGATCATGCCCTTTCTGTCGGTCAAGCGAAGTTTTTACAGGCCCGACTTAGGCAAGCCTACAGAGGCCGTCCGCAGACGCCATTAGACTCGACCGAGGTTTTCCTGAGGAGCGTTATGCGGACGATGAGCACTGTGACAACGGCCCCCGACACCTCCCCCGCCTCCCTTCGCGCCGCGAACGTCGAGGCCACCGCGGTCAACACGATCGGGTGGCTCGCGGCATCCGACACCACCATCGTCGTGCCCGTCTACCAGCGGCAGTATCGGTGGGACATCGGCGGATGCGAACAGCTGCTGAGCGATATCCGCGCCGTATCCCAGGCCGATGCGACCGATTCCCACTTCATCGGCTCGATCCTCTCCACGGCGTCGTCCGGCGATGACGAGGATGCCACGGCGCACCTGGTTCTCATCGACGGCCAGCAGCGTCTCACCACTCTCATGCTGCTCGTCGCCGCACTCCATCACACGCTGCGCGAAGACGACCCGACGCTGGCCGCGGAGCTCGAACGTGTGCTCGTGCGCGCCGGCGATCCGGACCGCACGAAGCTGCGTCCGCATCGGGCCTGGGCCGAGGTCTTCGAGAGCGTCGTGCTCGACCGCCGCTCCCCCGCCGACGCGACCCGCGAGTCGCGCTTCGACGACAACTACGCGTTCTTCCGCAGCCAGATCCGACCGGGCGAAGCCGCCGCGATCTGGCGTGGGCTGCAGAAGCTCGAGCACGTGTCGATCACGCTCGGTCCGGATGCGAACGCGCAGCAGACGTTCGAGAGCCTGAACTCCACCGGTGAGCCGCTGCGCGATCACGAGCTCATCCACAACTACGTGCTGATGGGTCTGACCCACGATCAGCAGAGCGAGATCGAGAACGACTACTGGCTGCCGATCGAACAGGCCACCGGCGAGCAGATCGGCGCGTTCTGGCGCCACTACCTGGTGATGCTGACCGGGCGAGAGGTCACGACGGTCGGCGGGCGCGGGGTGTACGACGCGTTCCGTCAGGAGTTCCCTCGCCTCGACGTCGACACCCTTCGCGAGCGCGCGGCCCAGTGGCGCGAGTTCGCGGAGATCTACGGCGTGCTGCTCGACCCGCAGACGGCATCCGAGCCGCAGATCGGGCAGCAGCTGGCCTACGTCGGCACCTTCGGTCGCGGTATCTTCCCCCTCGTGCTGCGGCTGTCGCACGATCACGCGCACGGTGCCCTCGGGACTGACGACTTCATCGCCTCGCTCGAGCAGCTGCAGTCGCTGCTGCTGCGACGGAAGATCGTCGGCACCACGACCGATCGGCTCGTCGCGCGGCTGTGTCGCGCGGCTGAGCAGGGGCGCGGCGAGCTGGTGCATGCGATCGCCCGCATCACACCCTCGGACGAACGCACCCGCGTGGGCCTCAAATACGGCGACCTCCCGCACGCGCACTACGTGCTGGGAAGGCTCGCGGGTGTGTCCGCCTCGACTCCCGTCGACGTCGAGCACGTGGTGCCGATCGCCCCGTCGGACGACTGGTCACCGGACGGATCGCGGCGGTGGGCCGAGCTCTCCGACGACGAGCAGAACAGCTTTCGTGCCCTCGCACGCACTCTCGGGAACCTCACGGTGCTCGAGCAGGACCTCGCCGAGCGTGTCTTCGACGCGTCGTTCCCCGCCAAGCGCACCGCGTATGCGGCCAGCGGCATAGACCTGACGCGAGAGGTCGCCGCGGCATCCGTCTGGAGCACGGCGGCGATCGCCGCACGCACAGCCCTGCTCACCGAGCGCTTCTTCGAGGTGTGGCGCCGGCCCGCGGTGGTGAGCATCGACGACGACAACCTCACCCCCATCCTCGATGCCAAGAAGCGTCGCGGGTGGCCGCGCGGCTGGGAACGCGAGTTCGACTACGTCGAATTCCGCGGCGAGCATTGGGAGGTTCCCGATGTGCGCTACCTGTTCAACCGGGTGTTCCGGCGCCTGTGGACGGAATCCGAGCCGTCGCGCCAGGCTGTCCTCGACTTCAGCGCGCGCCGCGGTGGTCCGGTCTACCCGGCGATGGCGTGGAACGGCCAGTGGGACGAGATCGCCGAGGGACACTACCTCTATATGGGCTGGGATTCCACCTACATGCTCTCCGCTGTGCAGGGCGTGCTCGACGAGGCAGGATGGGCGTCTGAGGTCTTCCTCAAGTACAGCTACATCGGCGACGCGATGCCCTGAGAGAGGTTCGATGGCGACCAGGCGCGAGAACAGCAGACGCTCAACCCCGACGGCGGACGCCCGCCGGTGGCGAGGCGTGCGTCGACAGGTCGATGCCCTCGACATCGCCGTGTTCGACGCGGTGGCGCATACGCAGAGCCCGTTGTTGGATGCCACGATGCCGCCGCTCACGCGCGCCGCGGACCGCTCTCTGCTGTGGATGGGGATCGCGGGCATTCTCGCTCTGACCGGGCGACCCCGCGCGCGCCGCGGCGCGGTGCGCGGACTCGTCTCGATCGGGATCACCAGCCTCATCGCCAATCAGGTCTCCAAGCGCCTGCATCGACGCCCCCGCCCCTCGCTCGCGCAGTTCCCGCAGCAGCGCCTCGCGCACCGCATCCCGACGTCGACCTCGTTCCCGAGCGGGCACTCGGCGAGCGCGATGGCGTTCGCCGCCGGGGTGTCGGCGGAATGGCCCATCCTGTCGGTTCCGCTCCGGGCCCTCGCCGGTCTCGTGGGCTTCTCGCGCGTCGCGACGGGAGCGCACTATCCGTCGGACGTCGCGGCCGGCTTCGCCCTCGGCGAGGCCGTCGCGTGGCTCACGACGCGGCTCGTGCCCGTCGAGCGGATCGACCCGATGCACGACGACCTCACGGTGCGGGCGGGCACCGCTCGTCCCGACGGCGACGGGATCACCCTCGTCATCAATCCGGCGTCGGGGTCGGGTCACGCGGGCAGGATCCTTCCGGAGGTGCGACGGGCGCTCCCTCGGATGCGGATCGTGGAGCTCGGCGCCGGAACCGGTGACTACGGTGCGGCGATCGACGAGGCCGCGGCGGACTGCGAAGTGCTCGCCGTGGCCGGCGGCGACGGCACCGTGCAGCGCGCGGCTGCCGCGGCGAAAGACCAGGGCATCCCGCTGGCCGTCTTCCCCGCCGGCACCTTCAACCACTTCGCGAAAGACCTCGGGATGTTCCCGCTGCGCACCGCGATCCAGGCCGTGCAGGCGGGCACCGTCGCGAAGGTCGACCTCGGCGAGGTCAACGGCAAGGTCTTCGTGAACACCGCGTCGGTCGGCGCCTACACCGACTTCGTGGCGATCCGCGAGCGGAACGAACACCGGATCGGCAAGCCGCTTGCCGCCGTCGTCGCGGCGGTGCGCACGCTCGGTCCGGCCCAGGCTGTGCGCTCGACGGCGGCAGCGTCGACGCCCGGTTCAGCCTGATGTTCCTCGGCAACGGACGATACGAGCCACGGGGACTCGCGCCGGTCCATCGCGCGACGCTCGACGACGGCCGCCTCGATCTGCGTCTGCTCGGAGTGAGTCGGCTCGGCTCGCGCGCGCGGGTGCTGCTCGATCTGTTGACCGGGCGCATCGAACGCAACCGGCGGTACCAGCAGTACTCCGACGCCGAGTACCACTTCGACCTTCCCGACGGGCCCTACCGCATCGCCCGCGACGGTGAGCTGGGCGAACAGATCGACCGCATCGATGCCCGCGTGCTGCCCCGCGCGCTCACCGTCATCGCCCCCGCAGCTCGACGGGCGCGCTGACCCACCGTCAGCCGCGGCGGGGTGCCGGCGCGATCCACCGTCTCGTCACCGCGTCGACGCCGGCCACCCACGCGACGGCCAGCGCAACGCCGGCGGCCACATCGCTGACGTAGTGGACGGCGAGCGCCACCCGCGCCACGCACACGAGCGCGATGAGCGCCCCGGCGGCGAGCGCAGCCCATCGGCGAGCCACCTGCGACGCATCGAGCACGCGAAGAAGGAGCACCCCGCACAGCGCCGCGGTCGTGATTCCGAACGCGTGCGCGGACGGGAATGACGTCTGCGCCGCGGCGATGAGGGCTTCCACCGGTCGCGGGCGACCGACGATCGCCTTGACCAGAACGGGCAGGATGCCGCCGACGAGCACCGTCGCCGCGGCGATCGTCACGGGCATCCGCACGTCGCGGGCACGACCGCGGCCATGGCGGCGCACGGGCACCCAGACGATGACGAGGGCGACGATCGCCACGATGCGGAAGACGAGCGGCTCGCAGGCGAGCGACACGGCGCGCCAGAACACGACGAACGACGGGTGTGCGTCGCCGATGTCGTGCGCCGTCCGCGCGACGAGATCGTCGAGCGTGAAGAGCGGGGCCCAGCGCGCGATCACGGCGAGCAGGAGCAGTCCGAACACGACGGATGCCGCAGTCGCAGTGATCACGGGTGTGATGACCCGCCCCGATCGTTCGGTCATCCCGTGAGAGTAGCGAGTCCGCAAGCACCGCGGCACGAGTGCGATCAACGTCCCCGCCTTCCGGCGGTCGCTACGTTCGCGCTGACCGGCCTGCTGACGGCGCTGCATTCCTGATGCGATCACGGAGCTTTGATCCGGTTCGACTCTCGCCGCACGTCGACGCACGAGAGTAGCGTCGCCTCATGGCGAGTGGGTCACCGTGGACGGCACAGCTCGCGGTGCGCGAACCCTCGGCGTGGCCGGCCTTTCTCACGGAGAACTCGGGCCTTCCGGGGCCACGGGCGAACCTGGCACTGTTGCACGATGTCGCCCTGGCGGCGGGGCCTGCGGAGATCGAAGCGCTGCTGCACGACGGCGGAGAGTACCCCGTGATGTGTGCTGCGGCCGCGCTCGCGCTCCGCGCGCAGGACCCGCTCGACGCCGCCCACGCCCGCAGCCTCGCCACCGACGGTCGATGGCGCGTGCGCGAAGGCGTGGCGACCGGACTGCAGTTGCTCGGCAACAGCGACCTCGGTGCGCTGATCGAGACAGTCGGCGTCTGGGTCGACGACCCGAATCCGCTGGTGATGCGCGCCGCGATCGCCGCGATCTGCGAACCTCGCCTGCTGCGCACGCCGAACGGCGCGGCGGCGGCACTCGACTGCTGCCGCCGTGCGACCGCGCACCTCGTGGGCATCCCCGCCAGCGTGCGCCGCTCCGACGACGTGCGCACACTGCGGCAGGCACTCGGCTACTGCTGGAGCATCGCCGTCGCCGCCGACCCCGCTGCGGGTCTGTCGATGTTCCAGGCTCTCGACACGACCGACCCCGATGTCGCGTGGATCGTGCGGGAGAACCAGCGGAAGAAGCGCCTCGCCGCCCTGCTCTGATCCGGAGCCGTCCGCGCGGGAGACGTGCGCGTCAGTTCTTGGTCGTGACGACGACGGTGAACTCGAGCGGCTGGATGCCGCCCTGGGTGTTCTTCAGCGTCACCGACGTCGCGCCGACGGCAACCGCCTTCACACCGGGGTTGAAGACCGCTCCCGCATCGGTGCGCCCAGGAGTGAAGGTCGCCACCGCGGTGTCGGCGACCGTTCCGGAGTAGCTGTCGGTCGCGAGGTCGCCGGTGCTGATGTTGAGGACCTGGCCGACGATCAGGTCGACCGTCGCGCCCTGAAGCTCACCGGCCGCCATCGTCACCGGCGCGATGACGGTGCCCCCGATCGGGCCCGGCGATGCCGGCGTCGAGCCCGACGACGTGCACGCGGCCAGGCTCAGCGCCGCCATCGCGGCGGCCGCCGGGACGAGTGCACGGGTGAGTGTGCGGATGGTCATGCTTCCCCCTATCCTCGGGAAAGCGCCCGCTCCCCCGCATGGGTCGATCCTCTCAGGCGACCGTGTCGGCGCCCGCGCACGAGGACCCGAGAAGTGCTTCCCGCAATGCAGAAGACGAAAGCCCGGACCACTGGTCTGACCAGTGTTTCCGGGCTTGTCGTGACTGCTGGGGTACCTGGACTCGAACCAAGAACAACGGAACCAGAAACCGCCGTGTTGCCAATTACACCATACCCCATGGGGATTCGACCGAAGTCGTACCGAGGGTCTAGCTTAGCCCACGATCAGACGTCGTCCAAACCGAGACGGTCGTGGCGATCACGGCGAGTTGATAGCCGCCGCTGGATTCGCGCTTGACGACGGTTCGTACCGTGTCCACGTGACCTCGCTCGCTGCTCCTCTTCCCTCCTCCGGCGCCTCCCCCTCCGCCGGGGCATCCGCGCACGCGCGCTCGGCGGTCCGGCGGTGGCGCGGCGGCGGGTGGACCTGGGCGATGATCGGCATCGCGGCCGTCGCGCTCGTCATGACGGCGTGGAGCGTCGGCGGATCGATGTCGACCTACTACGCGTCGATCGCCCTCTCGATGAGCCAGAGCTGGCCGAACTTCTTCTTCGGCTCGTTCGACCCGGCCGGCACCGTCACCCTCGACAAGATCCCGGGATCTTTCTGGATCCCGGCCCTGGCCGTGCGCATCTTCGGCTTCTCGCCCGCCGCGGTGATCGTGCCGAACGCCCTCGCTGCAGCGGCCGCGGCCGTTGTGACCGCCGTCACCGCCCGCCGCTGGGCCGGCCCCCTCGCCGGGGTCGTCGCCGGCGCCGTGGTCGCGACGACCCCGATCCTCGTCGCCGTCGCACGCTCCAACCAGCCCGAGACGTTCTTCGTACTCGCCCTCTCGCTCACGGCGTGGGCGGCGACCCGCGCGCTGCAGAGAGCCAGTCTCGGCTGGCTGCTGCTGTCGGGGGCGTTCATCGCCGTGGGATTCCAGACCTACATGCTGGAATCGTGGGCTGTGTGGCCCGCCCTCGCGGCGGCCTACCTCTGCACCCGGCAGAGCTGGTGGCGACGCGTCTGGCACCTCGCGGTCGCCGGTGCGCTCAGCCTCGGTGCCTCGCTCATCTGGATCGTCGCGGTGTCGCTGGTCCCGGCATCCGACCGCCCGTACATCGGCAGTACCCTCACGAACAACCCGTGGGAGATGGTGTTCGGCTACAACGGTCTCGGCCGCTTCGGCGACGACACGGCGGATGCCACCGCCTACCGCTCGTTCACGCCGCCCTTCTCGGGCAGCGCGTCGACCCTGCGGCTGCTCAACGCCTCGCTCGCCGACCAGATCGGCTGGATGATCCCCACCGCGATCCTCGCGATCGTGATCCTGGCGATCCTCCGCTTCCGCACTCCGCTGCTCGTGTTCGGCGCAGTCTGGCTGGCGACTTTCGCCGCGATGTTCTCGGTCGTCGCCGGCATGCATCAGTTCTACACGGCCTCGCTCGCGATCCCGATGGCGCTGCTGATCGGCACGGCGTTCGCCCTCGCTCGACGCGCCGGTGTGCTGTGGGCGCAGATCGCCCTGCCCGGTGTCGCCGCTCTCACGGCGCTCCTCATCAGCATCGCTTTCGCGCGTGACGGGGCCGCGACGTTCAGTCTGCCGGTCGCGATCGTGCAGGTGGTGCTCGAGGCCTGCGTGGTCGTCCTGCTGATCATCGAGAGCCGTCGCGGTCGGCGGATGCCGGTGACCGCCGCCGTCGGCGTCGTGGCTCTGCTGCTGACGCCGGCCGCGTGGTCGGTCGTCACCATGTGGTCACCCAACTCCACCAACCCGACCGCCGCCGGTGTCGCCGCGATGGGCAGCATGGGGATGGGCGGCCACGGCGGGTTCGGCGGTGGCTCGGCGCGCGGGTCGCTTCCCTACGGCCAGGGCGCCGGAGGGACGGCGGGCGGCGGCGGGGCCCCCGGTACCTCCGCAAGCGGCCAGACGCCGACAGGCACTGCAGCGCGGGGCGGCGCCGGTGAGCACACGATGGGCGACGGCACCGGAACGACCCGCGGCTCGGGCGGCGCCGCGCAGGGCGTCACCGGCGGCGACTCCGCCCGGTCGCAGGGCGGCGCGCTCACACACAGCGGATCCTCCGGCGGTGCCACATCGACGTCACGGTTCGGCGGCCTCGGCGCGATCATGGAGTCCGACACCGTGGCATCCGCCCGCACGGTCGCCTGGCTGACCGCTCATCAGCAGGGCACGAGCTACCTCGCGGCGACCTTCGGCGCGCAGAGCGCGGCGAGTCTGATCATCGCCTCGGACGGCGGTTCGGTCCTGCCGATCGGCGGCTTCGACGACCGCGACCCGGTGCCGACGCTCGACGCCTTCCAGCAGCTCGTCGCGTCGGGGCACCTGCGCTACGTGCTCATGGGGTCGAGCATGTCCCCCGCGATACCAGCCTCTGCCGGGACCGCCGGCGCCACAGGTGCGGGCACGACGCACGGGTTCGGTGCGCGCACAGCAGCCCCGTCCGGTGGGCAGGGCGGGACCGACACCTCAACGTCGTCCGGCCAGATCCGCGCCTGGGTGCTGGCGTCGTGCACGCCCGTCGACGACCCCGCCGTCCCGGATCTGTACTCCTGCGGATCGTGAGGCCGCCGCTCCCGCGCGGTGCGGTCAGCCGATGCGCTGCACGAGCGTGTCGAGGCGATGGATCGACTCGGCCTTGCCGAGCAGCTCCATCGACTCGAACAGCGGCGGCGAGAC
Source organism: Microbacterium dextranolyticum (assembly GCF_016907295.1). NCBI lineage: Bacteria > Bacillati > Actinomycetota > Actinomycetes > Micrococcales > Microbacteriaceae > Microbacterium > Microbacterium dextranolyticum. The sequence goes on along the minus strand of NZ_JAFBBR010000001.1, from coordinate 1,310,531 downwards.
ACGGCGCCCGCTGAGCGCGACACGCAACGGTCCGTACGCGACGCGGGGCTTCAGACCGAGTCCCTCGATGAGCGCCGCGGCGAGGGCATCCTGCACGGCGGCGGCGGTGAAGCCCTGCTCGGGTACGAGTTCGAGGGCACCCACGGATGCCACGAGAACCTCACCGGCATTCGCGGGGAGCCCGCCGAGAGCGTCGTCCTCGTAGGCGACCTCGTCGCGGAAGAGGAAACCGAGCAGGCCCGGTGCGTCGCCCAGCAGCTGCATCCGCTCCTGGACGAGCGGCGCGGCGGCATCCAGCATCGCCTGCTCGCTCTCGGTGAGCGGCTGCGAGACGAGACCCGCCGCGGCGAGGTACGGCACGAGACGCGCCGCGAAGTCCGCGGGCGCGAGCATGCGGATGTGGTCGCCGTTGATCGACTCCGCCTTCTTCTGGTCGAAGCGGGCCGGGTTGGGGTTCACATCGGCGATGTCGAACGCGGCAACGAGCTCGTCGCGCGAGAAGACGTCGCGGTCCGAGGCGAGCGACCAGCCGAGCAGCGACAGGTAGTTCAGCAGTCCCTCGTGGATGAAACCGCGGTCGCGCAGCAGGAACAGGTCCGCCTGCGGGTCGCGCTTGGAGAGCTTCTTGTTGCCGGTCTCGCCGAGCACGAGCGGCATGTGTCCGAAGCGCGGCATGAAGTCGGTCACGCCCGCCTCGATCAGTGCCGCGTAGAGCGACAGCTGCCGGGCGGTCGAGGGCATGAGGTCTTCACCGCGGATCACGTGGGTGATGCCCATGAGCGCATCGTCGACCGGGTTGGTGAACGTGTAGAGGGCCTGCCCACCGGCACGCACCACGACGAAGTCGGGGAAGGATCCGGCGGGGAAGGTCACCTCGCCGCGGATCAGGTCGACGTAGGTGAGGTCGTGCTCGGGAACACGCAGACGCCACGCCGGCTCGCGGCCCTCGGCGCGGAAGGCGACCTTCTGCTCGTCGGTGAGATCGCGGTCGTAATTGTCGTAGCCGAGCTGCTTCGCACGGCCGGATGCCTCGTTGCGCGCGTCGATCTCCTCCGCCGTCGAGTACGACTCGTAGACCGCACCCGACGCGATGAGCTTGTCGAGCGCCTCGGCGTAGACCTCGCAGCGCTGCGACTGGCGGTACGGCCCGTGCGGGCCGCCCTTCTCCACGCCCTCGTCCCAGTCGATCTCGAGCCACGTGAGAGCGTCGACGAGCTGGCGGTAGCTCTCCTCGCTGTCGCGGGCGGCGTCGGTGTCTTCGACGCGGAAGATGAGCTTGCCGCCGGTGTGGCGCGCGTAGGCCCAGTTGTACAGGGCCGTGCGGACCATGCCGACGTGCGGCAGACCCGTCGGCGAGGGGCAGAACCGCACGCGGACGTCGGCTCCGGAGGCGGTGGTGGTTCGGGGATGGATCGCGGCAGACATCCCTTGCAGTCTAGTTCGCGGCGGCCGGATGCCCCGTGGCCCGCGTCGCCGCGTCCGTCGACTCTCCGGGTTCGGCGCGACCCGGCGCCACCGCGCCGAGCCGCTCGCCCAGCACCGCGCGCACCGTGTCAAGGGCTGCCCGCAACGACGGCACGCGCTCGGCGTCGCGCGCCGTCACCAGGTGCAGCCGGCGGGCCTCGACCGCGGGGAGCGGAGCGGCGACGACACCGGCCAGCGGGGGGAACGACTCGACCGCCATGCGCGGCAGCGTGGCGATGCCGATGCCCTGCGCGACGAGCCCTTCGACCGCGACGGCGTTGTCGGTCTCGAAGCCGATGCGCGGTGAGAATCCCGCTCTGCCGCACAGTTCCAGAAGGTGCCCGCGGCAGCGGGGGCACCCGGCGATCCAGGTCTCATCGGCGAGCGCCGCGACGTCGATCATCCCCGGCAGCGACCGCGCCGCCGGGTGACCGGAGGGCAACACGAGCATGAGGTCGTCGCTGCCGATGCCCCGCACCGACAAGCCCCGGGCACTCGCGCCATGGGGATCGGCACGGTCTCCGGGATAGCTGAAAGTGAGGGCGATGTCGGCGCGGTCCTCACGGATCGCCTCGACGGCCTCGGGGGGCTCGGCCTCGACGTAGGTGAGCGTCAGCCCCGGGTGCGCGGCGGCGAGTGCGGCGATCACGCGCGGCACGATGACCGGCGATGTCGACGGGAAGGCGACCAGCCGCACGACACCGGTGCGCAGTCCCTGCAGCTGGGCGAGCTCCTCCGCCGCCGCCTCGACCGCGAGCATCACCTCGACCGCGTGGCGCGCGAGGATCCGCCCGGCCTCGGTGAGACGCACGCCGCGCCCCACCCGTTCGACCACCGCTATGTCGAGGCGCGACTCGAGCCGACGCAGGTGCTGGCTGATCGTCGGCTGGCTGTATCCGAGCACGGCAGCCGCGCCCGTGATCGAGCCCGTGTCGCCGATCGCGCGAACGATCCGCAGGCTCTGCAGATCGAGATCGGCGGCCAGGTCATCCATTCACTCATCATCTCACGGCATGTTTCTCATGCGATACTTGCCGTAGACGCATGAATCATCGCGCGCGAGGCTGGATGCCATGCTCACCGCGACGCTCGACGCCCTCGCCCCGCTCCGGCGCCAGTTCGACGCGCCGAGAGGCTACCTCGCCGCCTGCACCGCAGGACTCCCCCTCGCCGCCACGCGCGACGCCATCGTGTCCGCCTTCTCCGCCGCACCCGACGTCGCGTCCTTCAGCGTCGCCGTCGAGGATTCGCGTGCCCACTTCGCGCGACTCGTCGGCGTCGGTGCCGATCGCGTCGCCATCGGGGCGCAGACCTCGGTGCAGGTCTCGGCCCTCGCCGCCGCCCTCCCCGACGGCGCCGAGGTGCTGGTGCCCGACGATGAGTTCTCGTCCCTCGTCCTGCCGTTCGTGCACGCCGGGCGCGGCATCCGCGTCCGCTCCGCCCCGCTCTCGCGTCTCGCGGAGGCGATTCGCCCCGGCACGACCCTCGTGGCGTTCTCGCTGGTGCAGTCCGCGACGGGTGAGGTCGCCGATCTCGACGCCGTGTGCGATGCGGCCGAGCGCGTCGGTGCGCGGACGGTCTGCGACGCGACCCAGGCGGTCGGTTGGATGCCGGTCGACGCCGCCCGGGTCGACGCGCTCCTCTGTCACGCGTACAAGTGGCTCTGCTGCCCCCGCGGAGTCGCCTTCATGGCGGTCGGCCGCGACTATGCGCGCACACTCCGACCGGTGCAGGCGGGCTGGTACGCCGGGGGCGACCCGTGGCAGTCGTGCTACGGCGGCGGCGCCGATCTCGCCGCGTGCGCCCGCCGCTTCGACGTCTCACCCGCGTGGCAGGCCTTCGTCGGCGCGGAACCGGCGCTGCGCGCCTTCGCCGAGGCCGACCTGAACGCCCTGTACGAGCACGCGACCGGGCTCGCCGCGGCCTTCCGCGCCCGCCTCGGCATCGCCGAGCCCGAGTGCCCCAGCGCGATCGTGACCTGGCCGGATGCCACGGGATGCGACCTGGCCCGGCTCACCGCCGCGGGGGTGGTCGCCTCGGGCCGCAACGGATGCGCACGCGTCGCGTTCCACGTCTTCAACGACAGCGGCGACGTCGATCTGGCCGCCGACGCGCTCGGCCGCTGACACGACAGTGCCCACCCGCCGAAGCGGGTGGGCACTGTGCAGAGGATCTCAGATCGCGAACCCGAGTGCGCGCATCATGTCGCGCCCGTCGTCGGTGATCCGCTCAGGGCCCCACGGCGGCATCCACACCCAGTTGATGCGGAAGCGTTCCACGACGTCGTCGAGCGCCTGCGCGGTCTGCTCTTCGAGGACGTCGGTGAGCGGGCATCCCGCCGACGTCAGCGTCATATGGATGACGAGGGCGTCGTTCTCCTCGTCCCAGGAGAGGTCGTAGATGAGTCCCAGGTCGACGACGTTGATCCCGAGCTCGGGATCCATCACGTCTTTGAGCGCCTCGGTGACGTCGTCGTACTTCTCGGGAGTGAGAGTCGCGGTCATGGCTCGATCCTAGGCTTCGATGGGAGCGGCAGGGTCGACGAAGCGATCGTAGCCCTCGTTCTCCAGGCGCTCGGCGAGCTCCGGTCCGCCCTCCTCGACGATGCGACCGGCGACCATCACGTGCACGAACTGCGGCTGGATGTACCGCAGGATGCGCGTGTAGTGCGTGATCAGCAGAACACCGAGGTCGGTCGCGTCCTTGGCGCGGTTGACGCCCTCCGAGACGATCTTCAGCGCGTCGACGTCGAGGCCCGAGTCGGTCTCGTCGAGCACGGCGATCGCCGGCTTCAGCAGCTCGAGCTGCAGGATCTCGTGGCGCTTCTTCTCGCCACCCGAGAAGCCCTCGTTGACGTTGCGCTGGGCGAACTTCGGGTCCATGCGCAGGTTCTTCATCGACTCCTTGACGTCCTTGGTCCAGGAGCGGATCGCCGGCGCTTCGCCGTCGATCGCGGTCTTGGCGGTACGCAGGAAGTTCGTGACCGTCACGCCGGGGATCTCCACGGGGTACTGCATCGCGAGGAACAGGCCCGCGCGCGCACGCTCGTCGACCGACATCTCCAGGACGTCTTCTCCGTCGAGGGTGATCGAGCCCGACGTCACGGTGTACTTCGGGTGTCCGGCGATCGTGTAGGCGAGCGTCGACTTGCCCGACCCGTTGGGGCCCATGATCGCGTGGGTCTCGCCCGTGCGGACGGTCAGGTCGACACCGTTGAGGATCGGGGTCTGCCCCGCCTCGGTCTCGACGGTCACATGCAGGTCGCGGATCTCGAGAACAGCCATGTCAGATACCTCTTCAGTTCACTTCTTTGCGGACGGCCGGGTCGATGAGGACATCGTCCCCGTCGATCACGACCTCGTAGACGGGCACCGGCTCGTACGCCGGCAGGTTCAGGGGGCGACCGGTGCGCAGCGAGAACGCCGATCCGTGCGCCCAGCACTCGAGGGTGTCGCCCTCGACGAAGCCGTCGGCGAGCGAAACGTCGCCGTGCGTGCAGGTGTCGCCGATCGCGTGCACCTCGCCCTCCGCGTCGAGCACGACCGCGATCGGCACGTCGTCAACGACGACGCGGACGGCAGTGTCCTGCTCGAGCTCGCTGAGGTTCAGCACCTTCTGCGCGGTCATGCGGATGCCTCCACGATGCCCTGGGTGAGGGCGAGCTCCGCCTCGATCGCCTCGATCAGCTCGTCGTGCAGCTCGTCGATGCCGATCTTCTGCACGATCTCGGAGAGGAAGCCGAGGACGACGAGGCGTCGCGCCTCGTCCTCGGAGATGCCGCGCGCCTGCAGGTAGAAGAGCTGCTCGTCGTCGAAACGCCCGGTCGCACTCGCATGGCCGGCGCCGAGGATGTCGCCCGTCTCGATCTCCAGGTTCGGGATCGAGTCGGCGCGTGCGCCGTCGGTGAGCACCAGGTTGCGGTTCGCCTCGTACGAGTCGGTTCCGGTGGCATCCGGGCCGATCAGCACGTCGCCGATCCAGACGCTGCGTGCGCCCGCACCCTGGAGCGCGCCCTTGTAGAGGACGTCGCCGACGGTGTGCGGACCCTTGTGGTGCAGGTACACCTGGCTCTCGAGGTGCTGCCCCGAGTCGGCGAACGACAGGCCGTAGAGCTTGCCCGAGGCGCCGGCGCCGGCGAGCTCCACCGACGGGTTGACGCGCACGACGCCGCCGCCGAGGCTGACGACCACATGGGTCAGCGAGGCGTCACGGTCGACGCGGGCCTGGTGGGATGCCAGGTGCACGGCCCCGTCGTCCCAGCGCTGCACCGAGACGACGGTGAGGGCCGCGCCGTCACGAACGATGATCTCGACGTTCTGCAGCTGCTCGGCCGCACCCTCGTGGCGCAGGATGACGGTGCCCCGGGCGTGCGGCTGGGCCTCGATGACGACGTGCGCGTGCGCGACGCCGCCGCGGCCGGTGAGACGGACGATGACGGGCTCGTCGAGCTCGACACCGGCCGGGATGCGGATGAGCGGCGCCTCCGCCTCCTGCGACCAGGCGATGGCGCTCGCGACGTCTTCAGGCCGGAACACCTCGCCGCGCGGGGCCTCGCCGGCCGCCAGTCGGGCCTGCTCGACGCCGGCGGGGGCGCTCACCTCGACGCCGATGACGTCGCTGGGGGCGGGCTCGTCGCGCAGCAGGTGCGCGATGCGGGCGAGCGGGGTGTGCTTCCAGTTGACCTCGTGCCCGCTGGGTGCGCCGAAGTCGGCCGGCTCGAACGACGTGGGTCGCTCCGAGCGCGTCTGCACTGGGACGAAGCCGCCGCCGGTCAGTGTGGCCGCAGGGTCGATGTGACCCTCCGCCGATGTCCCGGCGGGGGTCTGGGTCGCTGTCGTCATCAGCCGACGGATCCTTCCATGCCCATCTCGATGAGCTTGTTGAGCTCGAGGGCGTATTCCATGGGCAGCTCGCGCGCGATCGGTTCGATGAAGCCGCGGACGATCATCGCCATGGCCTCGTCCTCGGGCATCCCCCGGCTCATGAGGTAGAACAGCTGCTCTTCGCTGACCTTCGACACCGTCGCCTCGTGCCCGAGCTGCACGTCGTCGACGCGGATGTCGATCGCGGGGTAGGTGTCCGACCGCGAGATCGTGTCGACGAGCAGCGCGTCGCAGCGCACGGTGTTGGCCGAGTGGTGCGCCTCCGGAGCGACGCGGACCTCGCCGCGGTACCCCGCGCGCCCGCCACCGCGGGCGATCGACTTCGAGACGATCGACGACTGCGTGTACGGCGCCATGTGGATCATCTTCGCGCCGGCGTCCTGGTGCTGACCGGGACCGGCGAAGGCGACCGACAGGGTCTCGCCCTTGGCGTGCTCGCCCATGAGGAAGATCGACGGGTACTTCATCGTGACCTTGGATCCGATGTTGCCGTCGATCCACTCCATCGTCGCTCCCTCGTGGGCCACGGCGCGCTTGGTGACGAGGTTGTAGACGTTGTTCGACCAGTTCTGGATCGTCGTGTAGCGCACGCGGGCGTTCTTCTTCACGATGATCTCGACGACGGCCGAGTGCAGCGAGTCCGATTTGTAGATCGGGGCCGTGCAGCCCTCGATGTAGTGCACGTACGAGCCCTCGTCCGCGATGATGAGCGTCCGCTCGAACTGGCCCATGTTCTCCGTGTTGATGCGGAAGTAGGCCTGCAGCGGGATCTCGACGTGCACGCCCGGCGGCACGTAGACGAACGAGCCGCCGGACCACACGGCGGTGTTCAGTGCGGCGAACTTGTTGTCGCCGGCCGGGATGACCGTGCCGAAGTACTCCTGGAAGAACTCGGGGTGCTCACGGAGCGCCGTGTCGGTGTCCATGAAGATGACACCCTGCTTCTCGAGCTCCTCGTTGATCTGGTGGTAGACCACCTCGGACTCGTACTGGGCGGCGACACCGGCGACCAGGCGCGCACGCTCGGCCTCGGGGATGCCGAGCTTCTCGTACGTGTTGCGGATGTCCTCGGGGAGGTCCTCCCAGGACTGCGCCTGCTTCTCGGTCGAGCGCACGAAGTACTTGATGTTGTCGAAGTCGATCTCCGACAGGTCGGCGCCCCACGTGGGCATGGGCTTGCGACCGAAGAGCTGGTGGCCTTTGAGGCGCGTCTTCAGCATCCATTCGGGCTCGGCTTTCAGCGCCGAGATGTCGCGGACGACCGCCTCGGACAGCCCGCGCTTGGCGCTGGCACCCGCGGCGTCGGGGTCGTGCCAGCCGAACTCGTAGACGCCGAGTCCGTCCAGCTCCGGTCGGTCGATGAGCACATCCGACATCGCTTGCCTCCTTCGTGCCCGGCGGTGTCATCCGCTCCGGCATTCCCAGGACCTCGTGTGACTCACGATGGAGGGTCGTGCACGGGGGTGGGATGCCGCTTTCAGGGCCGTGTGCGTCAGGGATTCGCGCGCGGTTCGCGCGCCTAGACTGTGAGTGGATCCGGCCCGCAGCGCGGAGCCGGTCCCACCATCCGAGTCTACAGGCAACGCTCCCCTCGGGCGCGGCCGGCGCCCGTCGAAGGCGCGTCCCAGGAGGTCCTCTCCCCATGTCCGGCACGACCACGTCCTCCCCCGCCCCGACGACGACCCCCACGGCCCCCGGCCGCGTGCTGCGCGTCGTGGCGTGGCTCAACCTGCTCGGCAACGTGATCATCATCGGCACCGGTGGCGCCGTGCGGCTCACGGGGTCGGGACTCGGCTGCGACACGTGGCCGCTGTGCACGGCGGGCTCGCTGACCCCCACCCCGGCGCTGGTGAGCGAGAGCTTCCACTCCCTGATCGAGTTCGGCAACCGGATGATGAGCCCGGTGCTCGGGCTGCTCGCTCTCGCGCTGCTGGTCCTGGTGTGGCGTGAGCGGCGCGCCCGCAAGGACCTGTTCGTCCTTGCGTGGATCGTCATGGCGGGCATCCTCGCCCAGGCGTTCGTCGGCGGGATCACGGTGTGGACGGGGCTCAACCCCTTCATCGTCGGTTTCCACTACGTCGCCTCGCTGATCCTCGTGTGCGTGTGCACCGCCCTGGTCGTGCGCCTGTACACGGCACCCGGCCTCCGGGCGCGGGCGGTGCCGCGGTGGTACGCGATCACGACGCATGTGACGACGCTCGTCCTCGCTGCCACGATCGCCTTCGGTGTGCTCACGACCGGTGCGGGCCCCCACTCGGGCGACGCCACCGCCGGGCGGAACGGATTCGACGCGACGATCCTCGAGCACGTGCACGCCTGGCCGGGCTACGCGCTGTTCGCCCTCACGATCGTGCTCACGGCGGTGGCGTGGCGGAGCGCTCTGCCGACCCGGCGCTGGATCACCGCCCTGCTCGTGGTCGAGCTGGTGCAGATCGCGCTCGGCCTCTATCAGGCCCGCAACGGCGTGCCACCGCTCGCCGTCGGCGCGCACATGATCCTCGCCGCGATCACCGCGTCGCTGATGACCGTGGTCGTCCTGCGTCTGAAGGACTCGCGCGTCATCGACTTCCGATGAAGGGCGCACAGCGGGATCATAGGTAGCGCATCGCTCGCACTCGGGCGGTTCGCAGATAGTCGAAGAGCCGTCGCGCGCGCGTCGGCACGACAGAAGGAGTCCCGCATGCCCACCAACCGCCTCATCCGCAGCACCCCGTTCTGGGTGCTCGTGGGCGGATCCGTCGTCACCATCGCCGGCGGCGCCTACCTGCTCATCTCGAAGCTGACCCTCATGGCGTCGACCCTCACCGACGGTACCGCCACCGGTGTCGAGGTCTACGCCGGTCAGATCTGGGCCGTGCTCGGCGCGATCCTCATCGGCGCGGGCGTCATCGGTCTCGCCCTCGCACTGACCCTCGGCGCCCTGCGCGCCGTGGTCTCTCCCGCGGCCACCATCGTCGAGGCGCCGGTCTGGGCCGAAGAGGTCGTCGAGGTGGTCGACACCCCCGCGTACACCCCGGCCGCCGCGCCGGCCCCCGAGGTCGTCGACGCACCCGAGACGCGCGCGTCCGCCCGCGCCGCCGCGACGGAGTCCGCCGAGCCGACCGTCGCGTTCGAGGCGGCAGTCGACCCGGCCGCCGAGCCGACGAGCCCCGAGGCGCCGACGCAGCGCTGAGCCGCACCGCCTCATCTCAACGCAGAAGCGGAGACCTGCCCTCGCAGGTCTCCGCTTCTGCGTTGTGCGCGCGCATCGCTCGCCCACGGGGCACGGCTCCGGCGGGCGCGTGCGGCGGACCCACTCATCACTCTTCCGAGGTCACGACGAGCACGAGTACGGTCACCGTGACGTCGATCGGCGCGATGCCTCAGGCTCGATCGGTGCGACGCCTCAGAACGGCAGCAGCGGGTCGACCGCGATCGCGACGAACAGCAGCGTCAGGTACGTGATCGACGCATGGAACACGCGCATCGGACGGATCTGCTCGCCCCGAGCGGCCCGGTTGTAGAGCACGTGGGACTCCACGATGAACCAGCCGCCGAAGACGAGCGCCGACGCGGTGTACACGATCCCCATGCCGGCCACCGGGATCAGCAGCAGCGAGGATGCCACCGTCGCCCACGCGTACAGGATCACCTGAAGGCCCACCTGCAGTCCGTCGCGCGTGGCCCCGAGCATCGGGACGTCCGCCTCCTGGTAGTCCCCCTTGTACTTCATCGACAGCGGCCAGTAGTGCGGCGGCGTCCAGAGGAAGACGAGGAGGAACAGGATGAACGGCGTCCACGTGAGCGATCCGGTCACCGCGGACCAGCCGATCAGCACGGGGAAGCATCCTGCGATCCCACCCCACACGATGTTCTGCTCGGTGCGGCGCTTGAGGATGATCGTGTAGATCACGACGTAGAAGAAGATGGCGACGGCGCTCAGCGTCGCCGCGAGCCAGTTCGTCGTCAGCAGCAGCCATACGGTGGATGCCACCGCGAGAGTCCAGGCGAACACGAGGGCCGCGCGCGGCGACACCTCACCGGTGACGATGGGACGCTTCTCGGTCCGCCGCATGTGGGCGTCGATGTCGCGGTCGAGGTACATGTTGAACGCCGCGGCCGAGCCCGCGCTCATCGCGCCGCCGACGACGGTGGCCAGCACGAGCCACAGATTCGGCACGCCGCCCTGGGCGAGGATCATCACCGGCACGGTCGTGACCAGCAGGAGTTCCAGCACACGCGGCTTCGTCAGCTCGACGTAGGCGCGGACCTTGCGGGTGACCGAACCCCGGCGGGAGTGCACGGCGGATCCCGTGACGCTCGTCTGCACCATGCCCGGGTCCCCCTCTTTTCGGCCCCATTCAGTGTAGGCCACCGTTTTCGGGTGGCGGCGTCGACCCCCCCGCCGTAAGGATGTGGTCCCCGCGCACACGGTTTGTTGCCGGCTTCGCCATAATTTCGCGTCTCATCACCGTCACATGGCCGCGCGCGCATCCCGTTTCGATAAGCTGACTTCGTATGCGGCCCGAGCGCCGGCCCTCCCCGATCGAACATCGCGGATCCGGTGCACATGTTCGCCGCACTCCCCCTCGTATGAAAGGGCACTTCGTGTCGGAACTGGTTTGGGACGAGATCGATCGGCGCGCGGTGGACACCGCTCGCGTGCTGGCGGCGGACGCTGTGGAGAAGGTGGGCAACGGGCATCCGGGTACCGCGATGAGCCTCGCCCCCGCCGCCTACCTGCTGTACCAGAAGGTGCTGCGCCACGACCCGACCGACACCGACTGGCTCGGTCGTGATCGCTTCATCCTGTCGGCCGGCCATTCCTCGCTCACGCAGTACGTGCAGCTCTACCTCGGCGGCTTCGGCCTCGAGCTGTCCGACCTCGAAGCGCTGCGCACGTGGGGATCGCTGACCCCCGGCCACCCCGAGTACGGGCACACCAAGGGCGTCGAGATCACGACCGGCCCCCTCGGCCAGGGCCTGGCGTCCGCGGTCGGTTTCGCCTACGCCGCGCGCTACGAGCGCGGCCTCTTCGACCCCGAGGCGGCAGCAGGCACCTCGCCCTTCGACCACTTCGTCTACGTGATCGCCGGCGACGGCGACCTGCAGGAGGGTGTGACCTCCGAGGCATCGAGCCTCGCGGGCCACCAGGAGCTCGGCAACCTGATCGCGATCTACGACTCCAACCAGATCTCGATCGAGGACGACACCAACGTCGCCTTCACCGAGGACGTCGCGAAGCGCTACGACGCGTACGGCTGGCACGTGCAGACCGTCGACTGGAAGAAGACCGGCGAGTACGTCGAGGACGCCGCGGAGCTGTATGCCGCGATCGAGGCCGCCCAGGGCGAGACCGACAAGCCCTCGCTCATCATCCTCAAGACGATCATCGGTTGGCCGAGCCCCGGCAAGCAGAACACCGGCAAGATCCACGGCTCCGCTCTCGGTGCCGACGAGCTCGCCGCGACCAAGAAGGTCCTCGGCTTCGGCCCCGAGCGCTCCTTCGCCGTCGCCGACGACGTCATCGCCCACACGCGCGCTCTGAAGGACCGCGCCGCCGAGGCGCGCGTCGCCTGGCAGGCGGACTTCGACGCGTGGGCGTCGGCGAACCCCGAGCGCAAGGCGCTGCTGGATCGCCTCGAGGCGGGCGAGCTGCCCACCGACCTCGCGGCGCCCGTCTTCGAGTCCGGCAAGGACGTCTCGACGCGTGCCGCGTCGGGTCAGGTCATCAACGCCCTCGCCGCCCAGCTGCCCGAACTGTGGGGCGGTTCGGCCGACCTCGCCGAGTCGAACCTCACGACGATCAAGGATGCCAAGAGCTTCATCCCCGCCGAGTGGTCGACCCACGAGTGGTCGGGTGACCCCTACGGTCGCGTGCTGCACTTCGGCATCCGCGAGCACGCCATGGGCGCGATCGTCAACGGCATCAAGCTGCACGGGCACACCCGCCCGTTCGGCGGCACGTTCCTGATCTTCAGCGACTACATGCGCCCGCCGGTGCGTCTGGCCGCGCTCATGGACATCCCGTCGATCTTCGTCTGGACGCACGACTCCGTCGCCCTCGGCGAGGACGGCCCCACGCACCAGCCGATCGAGCAGCTCTCCACGCTGCGTCTCATTCCGAACTTCACCGTCGTCCGCCCGGCCGACGCGAACGAGACCTCGGCCGCGTGGCTGGAGATCGTGCGCCGCACCTCGGGCTCGCCGGTCGGTATCGCGCTCACGCGTCAGAACGTGCCCACGTTCCCCCGCGGCGAGCAGGGCTTCGCCACCACCGACGGTGTCGCCAAGGGCGCCTACGTCCTCGTCGACGCCGACGGCACCCCGGACGTCATCCTCGTCGCGACCGGCTCCGAGGTCCAGCTCGCCGTGCAGGCGCGCGAGACCCTCGCCGCCGAGGGCATCCAGGCGCGTGTCGTCTCGGCACCGTCGCTGGAGTGGTTCGCCGAGCAGGACGACGCCTACCGCGAGTCGGTACTCCCGGCATCCGTCGCGGCGCGCGTGTCGATCGAGGCGGGCTCCACGCCCCTGTGGCGCAGCATCGTGGGCGACCGCGGTCGCTCGGTCGGCATCGACCACTTCGGCGCCTCCGCCGACTACAAGACCCTGTTCGAGAAGTTCGGCGTCACCGCCGACGCGGTCGTCGACGCGGCCCGCGCAACCATCGCCGCCGTGTCCGCCGACGCGGACAACAACTGAGGAGAACACACATCATGAGCACCCCCACTCAGCAGCTCACCGAGGCCGGCGTCAGCATCTGGCTCGATGACCTCTCCCGCTCGCGGATCGACTCGGGCAACCTCGCCGAGCTGATCGAGTCGCGCAACGTCTCCGGTGTCACGACGAACCCGTCGATCTTCCAGGCGGCCATCGGCAACCAGAACGACGACTCGTACGACGCGCCGCTCGCCGCCCTCGCGGCCGACGGCGCGGACGTCGACACGGCGATCTTCGAGCTGACGACCACCGACGTGCGCGACGCGGCCGACATCTTCCGTCCCGTCTACGACGCGACCGGCGGTGTGGACGGCCGCGTGTCGATCGAGGTCTCCCCCGACCTCGCCCACGACACCGACGGCACGAGCGCCGAGGCCCAGAAGCTGTGGCAGAAGGTCGACCGCGAGAACGCCCTGATCAAGATCCCCGCCACCAAGGCGGGCCTGCCCGCCATCACGGCGACGCTCGCCGAGGGCATCTCCGTCAACGTGACGCTGATCTTCTCCCTCGAGCGCTACGGCGAGGTCATCGACGCCTACCTCGCGGGCCTCGAGCAGGCCAAGACGAACGGGCACGACCTGTCCGGCATCCACTCCGTCGCCTCGTTCTTCGTGTCGCGCGTGGACACCGAGGTCGACAAGCGCCTCTCGGCCTTCGAGACCGAAGAGGCTGAGGCCCTGAAGTCGAAGGCCGGCGTCGCCAACGCCCGCCTCGCCTACGAGCTGTTCGAGAAGCGCTTCGCCGAGCCGCGCGCGCAGGAGCTCATCTCGGCCGGTGGCAACGTCCAGCGCCCGCTGTGGGCCTCGACCGGCGTCAAGGACCCGGCCCTCCCCGACACCCTGTACGTCACGGAGCTCGTCGCAGCCGGCACCGTCAACACGATGCCGGAGAAGACGCTCGAGGCGACGTTCGACCACGGCGTCGTGACCGGCGACACCATCACGACCGGCTACGAGGACGCCCGCCTGGTGTTCGCCCAGCTCGCCGACCTCGGCATCGACATCGCAGATGTCACCCAACTGCTCGAGGACGAGGGCGTCGCGAAGTTCATCGCTTCTTGGCACGACCTGCAGAAGACCGTCGCCGCGGCACTCGCGGAGACCACCCGGTGAGCTTCGAGATCCACGTCTCGGGTCACGTCGAGGTCGTCGTCGAGCACACCCTTCCGGTGCTCGTCGGCGACCTCGTCGCCAGCGGTATCACCGCCGGCGACGCGGACCTGTGGGGTCCGGACGCGGCCGCCGAGGCGGCTCGCCGCCTCGGCTGGGTGAATGCAGTGACCGTCTCCCGCCCGCTGGTGGCCGAGATCTCGCAGCTGCGTGCGACGCTCGTGGAGCGCGGCATCACGCGTGTCGTCCTCGCGGGCATGGGCGGCTCATCGCTGGCGCCCGAGGTCATCGCCGCGACGGCGGGAGTTCCGCTCGTCGTGCTCGACTCGACCGCACCCGGCCAGGTGCTCGCCGCGATCGACGGCGACGCCGAACAGGGCGACCTCGAGAACACGGTCCTGGTCGTCTCCTCCAAGTCGGGATCGACCGTCGAGACCGACTCCGCCCGTCGCGCGTTCGAGGCGGCCTGGCGCGACCTCGGGATCGATCCGGCGGAGCGCATCGTCGTCGTCACCGACCCGGGCTCGCCGCTCGAAACCTCGGCCCGCGAGGCGGGCTACCGCGTCTTCTCGGCCGACCCGACCGTCGGCGGTCGCTACTCGGCGCTGACCGCCTTCGGGCTGGTCCCCGCCGGCCTCGCCGGAGCCGACATCGGTGAGCTCCTCGACGAGGCGGAGGCCACGCTCCTCGAGGTCGCGATCGACGACCCGCGCAATCCTGCGCTGGTGCTGGCAGCCGCGATCGCCGGCACCGCACCCGGCGCGACCCGCCGCGACAAGATCGGCCTCGTCTCCGACGGCACCCACATCGTGGGGCTCCCCGACTGGATCGAACAGCTCGTCGCCGAGTCGACGGGGAAGAACGGCACGGGCATCCTGCCCGTCGTGCTGCTGCCGGTCTCGCCCGAGCTGGACGAGACGCCCTCGGATCTGCAGATCGTGCGTCTCGTCGATGATGCGGAGCACTTCCGTCTCATCGAGCAGAACCCCGACGAGGTGCTCCTGAGCGGCTCGCTCGGGGCGCAGTTCGTCGTGTGGGAGTACGCCACCGCGATCGCGGGGCGCCTGCTCGGCATCGATCCGTTCGATCAGCCCGACGTCGAGTCGGCGAAGCAGGCCGCGCGCGGTCTGCTCGACGCCCGCCCGGACAGCGGCTCGCCCGCGTTCGTCGAGGGCGACGTCGAGGTGCGCGTCTCCGACCCCGCTCTGGCCTCGTCGGGAACCCTCGCGGGGGTCCTGGACGCTCTGTGGGCACAGCTCGGACCGACCGGGTACGTCGCCATCCAGGCCTACGTCGACCGTGTCGCGGTCCCGCAGCTCGCGGGCCTGCGCGAACTGGTCGCCGCTGACAGCGGCCGTCCGACGACCTTCGGCTGGGGCCCGCGGTTCCTGCATTCCACGGGGCAGTACCACAAGGGCGGCCCGGCGGTCGGCGTCTTCCTCCAGATCCTCGGATCGGACGATGTCGACCTCGAGATCCCCGGTCGCCCCTTCACCTTCGGTCAGCTCATCGCCGCGCAGGCGGCCGGAGACGCCGCCGTGCTCGTCGAGCATGGACGTCCCGTCGTGACCCTGACCCTCACCGACCCGCAGTCGGACGTGCTCGCACTGTTCGAAGCAGCCCAATAGGAGTCCTCACCGATGCCTGTCGAGATCTCGCGCGGACACAATCCGCTGCGCGACGCCGATGACCGCCGCCTGAACCGCATCGCCGGTCCGAGCGCGCTGGTCATCTTCGGCGTGACCGGAGACCTGTCGCGCAAGAAGCTCATGCCCGCGGTCTACGACCTCGCCAACCGCGGTCTGCTGCCGCCCGGATTCGCGCTCGTCGGGTTCGCCCGTCGCGACTGGGCCGACCAGGACTTCGCGAACGTGGTCCACGACGCGGTGCGTCAGTACGCGCGCACGCCGTTCCGGGAGGAGACCTGGAAGCAGCTGCTCCAGGGCATCCGCTTCGTCTCGGGCGAGTTCGGCGACGACGACGCGTTCCGCCGCCTGCGCGAGACGGTCGACGAGCTCGATGTCGAACGCGGCACGATGGGAAACCACGCGTTCTATCTGTCGATCCCGCCGCGGGACTTCCCGATCGTGGCGAAGCAGCTCAAGGAGTCGGGGCTCGTCGATGACAAGTCGACGAACCCGGATGCCTGGCGTCGCGTCGTCATCGAGAAGCCCTTCGGCTCCGATCTGCAGACCGCTCGGGAGCTGAATGCGGCCCTCGAGGTGGCTTTCCCCGCCGACTCGATCTTCCGCATCGACCACTACCTCGGCAAGGAGACGGTCCAGAACCTCCTGGCGCTGCGCTTCGCGAACGAGCTGTTCGAGCCGATCTGGAACGCGAACTACGTCGACCACGTGCAGATCACGATGGCCGAGGACATCGGCGTCGGCGGCCGCGCCGGCTACTACGACGGGATCGGCGCCGCGCGCGACGTCATCCAGAACCACCTGCTGCAGCTGCTGGCCCTCACCGCGATGGAAGAGCCCATCTCGATGGATGCCACGGACCTGCGCGCCGAGAAGGAGAAGGTGCTGGCGGCGGTACGCCTGCCCGAGGACCTGTCCACGGCCAGCGCTCGCGGGCAGTACGGCGGAGGGTGGCAGGGCGGTGAGCAGGTCACCGGGTTCCTCGACGAGGACGGCATGAACCCGCAGTCCACCACCGAGACCTACGCGGCCGTCAAGCTCGAGATCGGCACCCGCCGCTGGGCCGGGGTGCCGTTCTACCTGCGCACCGGCAAGCGTCTGGGCCGCCGCGTGACGGAGATCGCCGTCGTGTTCAAGCGTGCTCCGCAGCATCTCTTCCAGCGCAACCAGACGCTGGAGATGGGCCAGAACGCCCTCGTCATCCGCGTGCAGCCCGATGAGGGCGTCACGATCCGCTTCGGCTCGAAGGTGCCGGGCGCGGCGAACGAGGTGCGCGACGTCACGATGGACTTCGGCTACGGTCACGCGTTCACCGAATCGAGCCCCGAGGCCTACGAGCGCCTGATCCTCGACGTTCTGCTCGGCGACCCGCCGCTGTTCCCGCGACACGAGGAGGTCGAGCTGTCGTGGAAGATCCTCGACCCCGTCGAGGAGTACTGGACCGCTCAGGGCGGCCCGCTCGAGCAGTACTCCCCCGGTTCGTGGGGTCCCCCCTCTGCCGATGAACTACTGGCCCGCGATGGCCGCGTCTGGAGGCGCCCGTGATCGTCGACCTGCCCGACACCACAGTGTCGAAGATCGCCCGTTCCCTCGTCAGCGTCCGCGAAGAGGGTGGCGCCGTCGCCCTCGGCCGGGTGCTCACGCTCGTCATCGTCACCACGCACGGTCTGCACGAAGAAGCCATCGAGGCGGCCAACGACGCCTCCCGCGAGCACCCGATGCGCGTCATCGTGCTGATCACGGACGATGAGGGCGATGCACGCCTCGACGCCCAGATCCGCGTGGGCGGCGACGCCGGCGCGAGCGAGGTCGTCGTCCTGCGGGCGCACGGCGCGGCGGGAAGCAACCAGGAGAGCCTCATCACGGGGCTCCTGCTGCCCGACGCCCCCGTCGTCGCCTGGTGGCCCGACTATCCCCCGGCCCACCCCGCGGCATCCGATGTGGGCCGCATGGCACAGCGTCGCATCACGGATGCCTCCACGCGCCCCTTCGCGAAGGACCGCCTGTCGCAGCTGGGCTCCTCGTACGCACCCGGCGACACCGACCTCGCGTGGACGCGACTGACCCACTGGCGCGAGCAGCTCGCGGCGGTGCTCGACCAGCCACCGTACGAGCCGATCACGACCGTCGAGGTCGTCGGAGCCGGCACGTCCCCCTCGACGGGCCTGCTCGCGGCGTGGCTGCGCCTCGAGCTCGGGGTGCCCGTCGTCTGGCGGTATTCCGCTCGCGACGAGTGGGAGCACGGCATCCAGAGCGTCCGGCTGGGCCGGGCGAGCGGCGACATCCTGCTGCAGCGCACCAACGACATCGACGCCACCCTCACGCAGCCCGGGCAGCCCTCGCACGACATCGTGCTGCCGCGCCGGACGCTGCGCGAATGCCTCGCCGAAGAGCTCCGCAGACTCGACCCGGACGTCCTGTATGGTCGAGTGATCACGGAAGGCTGGGAGCTCCTCGGACCGCCCACCACTTCCCCGTCGTAGGAGTTCCGATGGCGCACTTGTGGACAGAGAAGCGGGTCGTGATCAGCTCCGACGCCGAGACGTTGGCGCACGATGTCGCCGAGCGACTGCTGGTACGGCTGATCCGTCGATCGTCGGTGGGCAAGGTGTCGCACCTGGCACTCACCGGCGGCGGGATCGGCACCGAGGTGCTGCGAGCGGCCGGTTCGCATCCGCGGCGCGCGGAGGTCGACTGGTCGACCGTGCACCTCTGGTGGGGCGACGAGCGTTTCTTGGCGCCGGACGACGAGGATCGTAACGATCTCGCCGCGCGGCGTGCGCTGATCGACCACATCGACATCCCGGCGCAGAACGTCCACGCCATGGCCACCGTCGACGAGGCGCCCGATATGGACGCCGCCGCGGCGGCCTACGCGGCCGAGCTGGCCCGGTACGGCGACGACGAGCATGACTGGCCGGCGTTCTATCTCTGCTTCCTCGGCGTCGGTCCCGACGGCCACATCGCGTCGCTGTTCCCCGATCGCGCCGAGATCCAGATCACGGATCGCTCGGTCGTTCCGGTGCGCGACGCCCCGAAGCCCCCGGCGAGCAGGATCACCCTCACCCGCCCCGTGCTGAACTCGGCGCGTTGCGTCTGGCTCGTCGTCTCGGGCGTCGACAAGGCATCCGCGCTCGGCCTCGCCCTCGCGGGAGCGAGCTACGAAACGGTCCCGGCGGCGGGCGCGAAGGGTCGTCGGCGCACGATGTTCTTCGTCGATCAGGATGCCGCGACGAACGTGCCGCTCGAGCTCATCGATCAGGAGTTCTGAGCGCGCGCGGAAAGAATGCCGTTCGGAGCGATCCGCACCGGGGTTCGGGTTTCCCGGGCGCCGTCCTCCGGGGTGTGTCCTCCCGCTCGGCGCTCGCGCCGTGCGCATTCGCCCGGACGCGCCCGCAGCGAGGCTCCGCGCGCCCGCGGAGCCGATACCGCGACGCGCGCGGGGAGGACTCGGCTCAGGCCTGGCCGCGGCGCTCGCGCAGCTGCTGCAGCGCGTCGTCGAGAAGGGCGTCCGCCTCTTCCTCGGTGCGACGCTCCTTCACGTAGGCGAGGTGCGTCTTGTAGGGCTCGTTCTTCGCGATCGCCGGAGGGTTCTCCTTGTCGCGACCGGCGGGGAGGCCGGAGTGCGGCGAGTCGATCGTCTCGGGGATCTCTTCGTCGGCGAAGTAGCGGACGGTCTCGTTGCCGAGAGCGTCCCAGTACGAGACGGCGAGACGCTCGGCGTGGTGGCCGTGGTCCTGCTCGCCCATGGGGCCGGCACCGACACGGGTGCCGCGGATCGCGTTGCCGCCGGTCGCCATCAGATGCCCTGGAACTTCGTGATGAGGCCGAGTGCGACGATGGCGACGAACCACACCAGGGCGAGAACCACGGTGAACCGGTTGAGGTTGCGTTCTGCGAGACCGGATGAGCCCATCGCGGAGCTCATGCCACCACCGAACATGTCGGACAGACCGCCTCCGCGGCCCTTGTGCAGCAGGATCAGCAGCGTCAGCAGGAGGCTGGTGATGCCCAGCACCACCTGCATCACGAACTCGAGGATGTCCACAGTGGATGAAGCCTTTCGTGGCGCCGTCGACGGGCGCACCGAGTCGAGTATACCGGTCTGCGTACGTTCACTTCCGCGTCATGTCGCGTGTGACGTTGCGGATGCCGCGTCGCCCCCGCTCCCCCGAAGACGACGACGGGCTCGGAGACCGACGTGCGGTCCCCGAGCCCGTCGAGAAGGCGTCAGACGCCGACGTGCTTCTGGTAGCGGATGATCGCCGCGAACTCGTCCGCGACGAGGCTCGCGCCGCCCACCAGGGCGCCGTCGACATCGGGCTCGCGCATGAAGCTCGCGACGTTGCCCGACTTCACCGAGCCGCCGTACAGCACGCGCGTGCGGGCTGCGGCGTCGGCGCCGAGGACATCGGCGAGCACCTCGCGGAGCGCGACGCAGACCTCCTGCGCCTGCTCGGGCGAGGCGACCTGACCGGTGCCGATCGCCCACACCGGCTCGTAGGCCACGACGATGTCCGCATCGGCGGGCACACTCTCCAGCGCGGCGCGCAGCTGCGCGACAGAGACGGCCGTGGGACCGGACTCCTCGCGCTGCTCCAGGGTCTCGCCGACGCAGATGACCGGGACGAGTCCGTTGCGGAGGGCCGCCTGGACCTTCTCTGCGACGAGCTCGTCGGTCTCGTGGTGGTACTGACGACGCTCGGAGTGCCCGATGATGACGTACCTGCACGCCAGCTTGTTCAGGAACACGCCCGAGACCTCGCCCGTGTAGGCGCCCGAGTCCTGCGTCGACAGGTCCTGTGCGCCCAGGGCGAACGGGATCTTGTCGGCGTCGATCAGAGTCTGCACCGTACGGATGTCGGTGAACGGCGGGAAGACGGCGACCTCGACGGAACCGTCTTCGTGACCGGCATCCTTCAGCGTCCAGTGCAGCTTCTGCACGAAGGCGACCGCCTGCAGGTGGTCGAGGTTCATCTTCCAGTTGCCGGCGATGAGCGGTGTGCGCGCCATCAGCTCTCCCATCCCAGGATCTCGAGACCCGGGAGCTTCTTGCCCTCCAGGAACTCCAGGCTTGCTCCACCACCGGTGGAGATGTGACCGAACTGGTCATCGGCGAAACCGAGCTGACGCACGGCCGCGGCCGAGTCGCCGCCGCCGACGACGGAGAGGCCGTCGACCTCGGTCAGCGCCTGTGCGACGGCCTTCGTGCCCGCGGCGAACGCCGGCATCTCGAACACGCCCATCGGGCCGTTCCAGAACACCGTCTTCGATCCCCGGATCGCGTCGGCGAAGATCTTCGCCGTCTCGGGTCCGATGTCCAGGCCCATGCCGTCCGCACCGAAGGGGGTGTCCTCCAGCGCATCGGCGGCGGCCACGACGTGGTCGGCGTCGGCGGCGAAGCCGGATGCCATCACGGCATCCACCGGCAGGATCAGCTCGACCCCGCGCTCGACGGCATCGGCGACGTAGCCCTTGACGGTGTCGATCTGGTCGGCTTCGAGCAGGCTCTTGCCGACCTTGAGGCCCTGGGCCGCGAGGAAGGTGAAGAGCATGCCGCCGCCGACCAGGATCTTGTCGGCACGCGGCAGCAGGTGCTCGATGACGCCCAGCTTGTCGCTGACCTTCGAACCGCCGAGGACGACCGCGTACGGACGCTCCGGGTTCTCGGTGAGGCGGTCGAGGACATCGACCTCCTTCTCGATGAGGAAGCCCGCCGCGGACGGCAGGATCTCGGCGAGATCGTAGACCGACGCCTGCTTGCGGTGCACGACACCGAAGCCATCCGACACGAGAGCGTCGCCGAGCGCGGCGAGCTGCTCGGCGAAGGCGCGGCGCTCACCGGCATCCTTCGCCGTCTCGCCCGCGTTGAAGCGGAGGTTCTCGATGACCGCGATCTCGCCGTCCTCGAGCGCCGCGGCCGCGTCCTGAGCGGACGAGCCGACGGTGTCACGGGCGAACGCGACCGGCTTGCCCAGCAGCTCGGACAGTCGCTGGGCGACCGGCTCGAGGCTGTACTTGGGGTCGGGAGCACCGTCGGGGCGGCCCAGGTGCGAGCACGCGATGACGCGGGCGCCCTGGTTGATCAGGTGGTTGAGAGTGGGAAGAGCCGCCCGGATACGGCCATCGTCCGTGATGACGCCCTCTTTGAGAGGGACATTGAAGTCAACACGGACGATGACACGCTTACCGGCCAGCGAACCCAGAGAATCGAGGGTACGCAGAGCCATGGTGAAACCTCAGAGCTTGTCGGCGACGAGCTCGGCGAGGTCGACGAGGCGGTTCGAGTAGCCCCACTCGTTGTCGTACCACGCCGACACCTTGACCAGGTTGCCCGAGACGTTGGTCTGACCGGCGTCGAAGATCGACGAGTGCGCGTCGTGGACGATGTCGGTGGACACGATCGGGTCGGTGTTGTACTTCAGGAAGCCGACGAGCTCGCCCTCGGCCGCAGCCTTCTCGTAGGCGGCGTTGATCGTGTCGACGGTCAGGCCCTCGGTCGGGGTGATGATCGTGAGGTCGACGATCGAGCCCGTGGGGATCGGAACACGGTACGACGAGCCCGACAGCTTGCCGTTGAGCTCGGGGAGCACGAGGCCGATCGCCTTGGCGGCACCGGTCGAGGCCGGGACGATGTTCAGCGCGGCGGCGCGGGCACGGTGCAGGTCGCCGTGGGGGCCGTCCTGCAGGTTCTGGTCGGCCGTGTACGCGTGAGCCGTCATCATGAAGCCGCGCTCGATGCCGAACGCGTCGTTGAAGACCTTGGCCAGGGGCGCGAGGCAGTTCGTGGTGCACGACGCGTTGGAGATGACGTGCATCGTCTCGGCGTCGTAGTCGCCGTCGTTGACGCCCATGACGAACGTGCCGTCGACGTCGGTGCCGGGAGCCGAGATGATGACCTTCTTGGCGCCGCCGTCGATGTGCTTCTTGGCGTCCACGGCCTTGGTGAAGCGGCCCGTCGACTCGATGACGATGTCGACACCCAGGTCGCCCCAGGGGAGGTTGGCGGGGTCGCGCTCTTCGAAGACCTTGATGGCCTTGCCGTTGACGGTGATCGAGTCGGCGTCGTACGAGACCTCGGCGTCGAGGCGGCCGCCCACGGAGTCGTACTTGAGCAGGTGGGCAAGGGTCTTGTTGTCGGTGAGGTCGTTCACCGCCACGATGTCGAGGTCCGCACCCTGCTCGAGGGCCGCGCGGAGAAAGTTACGTCCGATGCGGCCGAAGCCGTTGATTCCGATCTTGACAGACACGTTGTCTCCCGGTTCCTGTCGCGCCGGAGTCGCCGTGTGGACGCACCGTGACGCGAACGCTTGATGAGAAAAGGATGCCGGGTCTCCCCCGTCGCCGGGCGGGACCCGGCATCCTCACCTGGTCACGACACTACTACTTGAGCAGGCCCGCCGTCTTGTCGCGCGCCGTCGAAAAGCGCTCTGCGACATTGCCCCAGTTCGCGATGTTCCACACCGCCTTGACGTAGTCGGCCTTGACGTTGAGGTAGTCGAGGTAGAAGGCGTGCTCCCACATGTCGAGCTGGAAGATCGGCACCGTGCCCTGCGCCGTGTTGGACTGCTGGTCGAACAGCTGCTGGATGATCAGCTGCTCGCCGATCGAGTCCCAGCTGAGCACGGCCCAGCCCGAGCCCTGGATGCCGGTCGCCGCCGCCGTGAAGTGCGCCTGGAACTTGTCGAAGCCGCCGAAGTTGTCGTCGATCGCGGCCTTCAGCTCGCCCTCGGGCTGTCCGCCGCCGCCGTTGCCCGCCGGGGCGAGGTTCGTCCAGAAGATCGAGTGGTTGACGTGACCGCCGAGGTTGAACGCGAGGTCCTTCTCGAGCTTGTTGACGTTCGCGAGGTTGCCCGACTCACGGGCCTCGGCGAGCTGCTCGAGGGCGGTGTTGGCACCGGTGACGTACGTCTGGTGGTGCTTGTCGTGGTGCAGCTCCATGATCTTGCCGCTGATGTACGGCTCGAGAGCCGAGTAGTCGTAGGGGAGGTCGGGCAGGGTGTACTTCGCCATCATCTCTTCTTCCTGTCGGCGCCGCGTTGCGCACGCGGCGAGGGGACGACTTTCATCCTATTGAGGTCCAACGCCCGCGGCAGGGGGTTGTTCCCGGTCGTGCGCTGTGGCATCCGCTCGTGCGTGTCTCCCCCGTCGATTGCCCTCGTGCCGTCGCGCGCCGCCCGGCTGCGGTCGGCGCCGACGCCGGCGCCGACGCCGACCGCTGGGGCGCCGAAACCGAGATCACGCGTCGAGACCGCGGATGCGAGTCACGGTCTCGACGCGAAAGCGCGGTCTCGACGGGAGCGGGGCGGTGGCGGGTGCGGCGGATGCCGAGTGCTTCCGCCCCTCCCCAGGAACGAGAATCGTGCGAGTCGTCCACAGCTGGGCCTGAAGATGCCCGGCGGGATGGCACGACCCGGTGGACTGAAGCATGCCCGTTTGACCGAGATCCGACGTCAGGCCGGTGCCGGTGCCGCTCTTCCGGCGCGCGGACGACACGAACGCGGCGCGGCGCGTGCGCTGCGGCATCCTCGTGCGCGTGGCGCGGGGCATCTACTCCCCGACGGACGCATGGACCGCGCTGAGCCCCGGGGAACGGTATCTGGCCCGGGTGCATGCCGTCGCGTTGAGCTACCCCGACGCGATCTTCGTGGGCGAATCGGGGTGCGCTCTGCGCGGGCTGCCGGTCTTCGGCGAGCCGCCTGACGTGCATGTCATGCTGCCTGCACCCGCCACGTCGCGACGTGCGCAGGGAATGCGCGTGCACACGAGTGTCCGGATGCCGCGGCATGAGGAGATCGGCGGCATCCGCGTCGCGGCGCTCGACGAGCTCGCGGTCGACATCGCGCATACGCGGCATGCGGCCGTCGCCCTCGCCGTCGCCGATGCGGCGCTGCGCGCAGACGACGGCGTGAGGACGGATGATCTGATCGAACTCGCCGCAGACAGGCCCAGTCGGCGTGGCATCCGATCGGCGCGCTGGGTTCTCGCTCGCGCCGACGGCACGCGCGAGACGGCGCTGGAGAGCGTCAGCGCGGCCGCGATCGAGTGGCTGGGCTTCCCGACCCCCGACCTGCAGCCGTGGTTTCGCGGCCCGACGCCGGCAGACGACGCGCGCGTCGATTTCTGGTGGGACGATTGGCGCGTCGCCGGCGAGAGCGACGGTGTCGTGAAGTACAGCGGCGCGTACGGTGACGCCCGCGAGGCTCTTGCCGCGCGCAACGCCCGGGATGCGGTGCTGCTGTCGCGGGGTGTGCGTGCGACGGCGCACTGGGGATGGCGCGATGTGGCGGCATCCGCACAGCTGCGCGCAGCGCTCGTCGCGGCTGGTCTGCCGATCATACGTCCCGCCTCGACGGCTCCGCTGCATACCCTGGCCGCCGCGCTGCGCGGCGCCGACGCGCCCCGCTGACGCCACGCCACAATCGCCGACGCGGCTTCCCAGGGGGCGAGCCTCCCACCCCGTGCCCTGCACCGTCCCTCTCGCGCCGCGCCGCCCGTCCGCGCGCGCGGCGCACCGAAACCACGTCCACGCGTCGAAACGCACGTCACGAGTCACGGTCTCGACGCGAAACGGCGGTCTCGGGACGACAGGCCGGCGAGGAGCGGGCGCCAACACGGCGGTTGCGGGCCGGCATCCCCGACTCACGCGGCGCGCCGAAACCACGCCCATGCGTCGAACCTCGGGGCACGAGTCACGGTCTCGACGCGAAACGGCGGTCTCGGCGAGACAGGCCGACGCAGCGCCGCGGATGCGGCGGCGCGAGTGCCCCCGCCCGCGCAGACATGGGAAGGGTCGGGCGAAACGGACCCGTCCCGGGACACGCTCAGACCGCTCCGGGCGAGCCGGACCGCGGGTGCGTCAGTCCTCGAAGCCCTCAGGCACGGCCGACTCGGTACCGGGGATGCCCGCGGCGACGGCCTTCTTGTCGGCCATGGCGAGCAGGCGACGGATGCGGCCGGCCACGGCATCCTTCGTCAGCGGCGGATCGGCGTGATGGCCGAGCTCGTCCAGGCTCGCGTCGCGGTGCGACAGACGCAGGTCGCCGGCTTCGCGCAGATGGGCGGGCACGTCGTCGCCGAGGATCTCGAGCGCACGCTCGACGCGCGCGCACGCGGCCACGGCGGCCTGCGCCGAGCGGCGCAGGTTCGCATCGTCGAAGTTCACGAGGCGGTTCACACCGGCGCGCACCTCGCGGCGCTGGCGCATTTCCTCCCACGCATGCGCGGTGCGGACGGCACCCATCTCGGCCAGGGCGACCCGAATCGCCTCGCCCTCGCGCACGACGACGCGCGGCACGCCGCGCACCTCGCGCGCCTTCGCGGCGATCCCGAGGCGATGGGCAGCGCCCACGAGAGCCATCGCGGCCTCACCCGACGGGCAGGCGATCTCCAGGGCTGCGGAGCGGCCCGGGTCGGAGAGGCTTCCCGCCGCCAGGAACGCGCCGCGCCACACGGCAGCGAGATCGGGACGGGCGCCGGTCGTCAGCTTGTTGGGAAGGCCGCGCACGGGGCGGCGGCGCTGGTCGAGGAGGCCCGTCTGACGTGCCAGGGTCTCTCCCCCATCGATCACACGGACAGCGAACGACCCGCCGGTGCGACCACCGGATGCCTGCACCCGGTGAAGCTCTGGACGGACGCCGTAGAGCTCCATGATGTCGCGGGCCACTCGACGCGCGAGCAGGTCGGACTCGAGCTCTGCCTCGACGGCGACGCGCCCCGCGATGGAGTGGAGACCACCCGAGAAACGCAGGATCGCGGTGAGTTCGGCCACCCGTGCCGTGGGACGAGGGTCGCGAACCGCGGCCAGCTCAGACTTCACGTCAGCGGTAGGCGACACAGCTATCCTTCGGTCGAAGCGAAATAGGGACGAACGTCTAGCCTACTCGCGTCCGAGGTCGCGATGCTTCACTCGCACGGCGACGCCGGGCACGTCGGCGAGACGGCCGGCGAGTTCGATCGCGGTCACGACCGAGCGGTGCTTGCCGCCCGTGCAGCCGACCGCGACCACCGAGTGGCGCTTGTTCTCGCGCTGGTACCCCTCCAGAACGGGGCGCAGGGCATGGGCGTAGGCGTCGATGAACTCGAGGGCACCCGGCTGCGCGAGCACGAAGTCGCGCACCGGTGCCTCTTCGCCGGTGCGCCCCTTCAGCTCGGGAATCCAGAACGGGTTCGGCAGGAAGCGCATGTCGGCGACGAGGTCGACATCGGTGGGAAGCCCGTACTTGAACCCGAAGCTCATGACCGTGACGGTGTGCCGGGCCTGCCCTTCCTCGCTGAACATGTCGACGACGCGGGTCGCGAGCTGATGGATGTTCAGCGAGCTGGTGTCGATGATGACGTCGGCACTCTCCCGGATGACCGCCACGCGCTCTCGTTCTCGTCGGATGCCGTCGAGGATCGTGCCGTCGCCCTGCAGCGGGTGCGGCCGTCGGACCGCCTCGAACCGCCGGACGAGCACGTCGTCGGAGGCATCCAGGAACAGCATGTGCAGCGAACGACCGTCCCGCAGTGACAGGGCGATCGCCGGCAGGTCCCCGAAGAGGTCGCGACCGCGCACGTCGACGACGGCGGCGATCTTCGGTAGAGCGCCCGCGGCGAGCTCACTGAGTTCGAGAAGCGGACGCAGCATCTGCGGCGGCAGATTGTCGACGACGTACCAGTCGAGGTCTTCGAGCGCGTTGGCCGCGGTCGTCCGGCCGGCGCCCGACATACCGGTCACGATCAGGATCTCGCCGGGCGCTTGGTCCTCTGTCACGTGTTCTCCCCAGAGCCGTCGCGCGTGGTGGTGTTCTCTCAGCCTACAGATGCCCGCGTGCGCGTCGCGAGGCACCCCCGGGCGCCGTCAGCGGGCCGCGAGTCGCTGTTCGATGGCCGCCGCGAGCTTCGGACCGATCCCCGGCAGCTCGGTGATCTCGTCGGCACCTGCCTTGCTGAGGGCGGCGACCGAGCCGAAGTGTTTCAGCAGCGCCTTGATCCGGGCATCGCCGAGTCCGGGCACCTCGCCGAGGACCGTCGTGATGTCACGCTTGCGACGTTTGCGCTGGTGCGTGATCGCGAATCGGTGGGCTTCGTCGCGCAGCCGCTGCAACAGGTACAGCGCTTCGGAGGTGCGCGGAAGGATCACGGGGTACTCCTCCCCCGGCAGCCAGATCTCTTCGAGACGCTTCGCGATGCCGCACAGCGCGATCTCGGTGTGGCCGCTGTCTTCGAGGGCGCGCGCGGCCGCGGCGACCTGCGGCGCACCGCCGTCGACGACCAGCAGCTGCGGACGATAGGCGAACCGCGGACGCTTGCGCTCGGTCACGACAGGGGCCTCGTCGAGATCGGACGCGGCATCCGGATCCCCATCGGAAGCGCCGGAGGCCGCTGCGCCGGACGATTCGTCGCCACGGGTGTCACCGGGCGGGTCGCCGTCGGCCACGGCGTCGTCGCGGTCGACGTGGGCGAGGCGGCGCATCAGAACCTGATACAGCGAGTCGGTGTCGTCCGTCGTCTCGGGAACCCCGAACGAGCGGTACTGGTCTTTGCGCGGCAGCCCGTCTTCGAAGACGACCATGGATGCCACGACGTTCGTCCCCGACAGATGCGATACGTCGTAGCACTCGATGCGCAGCGGCGCTTCGTCGAGGTCGAGTGCCGTCTGCAGATCGGTGAGCGCTTTGGTGCGCGCCGTGTAGTCGGAGGTGCGCCGCGTCTTGTGCAGCAGGAGCGCCTGCTGCGCGTTCAGCGTGGCCGTACGCAGCAGATCGGCCTTCGGCCCGCGCTGGGCGATCTGCAGACTGACGCGCTTGCCGCGCCTCTCCTGCAGCCAGAGTTCGAGCTCGGCGGCATCATCGGGAAGCGTGGGCACGAGCACCTGGCGCGGGATCTCGGCCGGCGTCGCCCCGCCGTAGGTGCGCTGGATCACCTGGTCGACGAGGTCGGCACCCGAGATGTCGAGTTCTTTGTCGATCGTCGTCGCGCGCACTCCGCGAACCCGCCCGCCGCGGACGACGAAGTGCTGGACCGCTGCCGACAGCTCGTCTTCGGCGATGCCGAACAGGTCGGCGTCGGTGTCGTCGGAGAGCACCAGGGCGCTGCGACTGAGCACCGCGTCGATCGCGTGCAGCCGGTCCCGGTACATCGCCGCGGACTCGTAGTCCATCGCCGCGGATGCCTCGCGCATGCGCGACGTGAGCTCGCGCGTGAAGCGGGCGTCGCCGCCCGCCATGAACGAGACGAAGTCGTTCACGATGGCCCTGTGCTCCTCGATCGTGACCTTCATGGAGCACGGGCCGCCGCAGCGACCGATCTGCCCGGGAAAGCAGGGTCTCCCGGTCGCCATGGCCTTCTTGTACGAGGCATCCGAGCACGTGCGGATCGGGAACACCTTGATCATGAGGTCGATCGTGTCGTGCACGGCCCAGATCTTCGGATACGGACCGAAGTAGCGCGCACCCGGGATCCGGCGGTTGCGGGTCACGATGACGCGCGGCGCCTCGTCGGCGAGCGTGATCGCCAGGTACGGATAGGACTTGTCGTCCTTGTAGCGCACGTTGAACGGAGGCGAGAACTCCTGGATCCACATGTACTCGAGCTGCAGCGACTCGACATCGCTGCCGACGACGGTCCACTCCACCGAGGTCGCCGTCGTGACCATGCGACGCGTGCGCTCGTGCAGCGTGTGCAGCGGGGCGAAGTAGTTCGAGAGCCGCGCACGCAGGTTCTTCGCCTTGCCGACGTACAGCACGCGCCCGTCCGCGTCGCGGAAACGGTAGACGCCGGGCTGAGTCGGGATCTCCCCCGGCTTCGGCTTGTACGGCAGTGCGTTCGCCATCAGCCCGCCTTGCGGACCTGTTCCCGAGCCTCGCTCTTGTCTGCCGCCGCGGCGATGGCCTCCACAGCGACCCGAGACCCGTCGGCGAGCACTTCGGCGAGAAAGGCGCCGGTGTGGCTGCCCTCGACCGTCGCGACCTTCTCCGGCGTTCCCGTCGCCACGATGCGGCCACCGCCGGCACCGCCCTCCGGGCCGAGGTCGATGATCCAGTCCGACGACTTGATCACGTCGAGGTTGTGCTCGATCACGATGACGGTGTTGCCCTTGTCGACGAGCCCGTTGAGCACCTGCAGCAGGCGGGAGACATCTTCGAAGTGCAGTCCGGTGGTGGGCTCGTCGAGCACGTAGATGCTGCGACCGTTGGAACGCCGCTGCAGCTCGGTGGCGAGTTTCACGCGCTGCGCCTCGCCGCCCGAGAGCGTCGTCGCCGACTGCCCGAGTCGCACATAGCCGAGACCGACGTCGACCAGGGTCTTCAGGTAGCGGTGGATCGCCTGGATCGGTTCGAAGAACTCGGCTGCCTCGGAGATCGGCATCTCGAGCACTTCGGCGATGTTCTTGCCCTTGTAGTGCACGCTCAGCGTGTCGCGGTTGTACCGCTTGCCGTGGCACACCTCGCAGTCGACGTACACGTCGGGCAGGAAGTTCATCTCGATCTTGATGGTGCCGTCGCCCGAGCACGCCTCGCAGCGCCCGCCCTTGACGTTGAAGCTGAACCTGCCGGGCTGGTAACCGCGCACCTTGGCTTCGGCCGTCTCGCTGAAGAGGGTGCGGATGCGGTCGAAGACACCCGTGTAGGTCGCCGGGTTCGACCTCGGGGTGCGGCCGATCGGCGCCTGGTCGACGTGCACGACCTTGTCGAGGTTGTCGAGCCCCGTCACACGGGTGTGCTTGCCGGCCACGCGACGGGCGCCGTTGAGCTTGGTCGCGAGGACTTCGTAGAGGATGCCATTGACGAGCGACGACTTGCCCGATCCGCTGACGCCGGTCACCGAGGTCAGCACCCCCAGCGGGAACTCGGCCGTCACGTTCTGCAGGTTGTTCTCGCGCGCGCCGACGACGGTGAGCATCCGCTTCTTGTCGATCTTGCGACGGGTGGTCGGTGTCTCGATCCGTCGGCGTCCGCTGAGGTACGCACCCGTGAGCGAGCGCTCCTCTTCGAGAAGCGAGGCGAGCGGGCCCGAGTGCACGACCTCGCCGCCATCGACGCCGGCTCGCGGCCCGATGTCGACGATCCAGTCCGCAGCGTGCACGGTCTCTTCATCGTGCTCCACGACGATCAGCGTGTTGCCGAGGCTCTTCAGACGCACGAGGGTCTCGATGAGGCGACGGTTGTCGCGCTGGTGCAGGCCGATCGAGGGCTCGTCGAGCACGTAGAGCACACCCGTCAGGCCCGAGCCGATCTGCGTCGCGAGACGGATGCGCTGGGCTTCACCGCCCGAGAGCGAACCGGCCGCGCGTCCGAGGCTCAGATAGTTCAGTCCCACCTGGATCAGGAAGTCGAGGCGCGCGCGGATCTCACGCAGGACGGCGGCGGCGATCTTCGCTTCGCGATCGGTGAGCTCCAGGTCGGCGAAATAGACCTGCGCGTCGCCGAGGCTCATGCGCGAGGCATCCGCGATGGACCGGCCGTGGACGAGCACCGAGAGCACCTCGGGCTTGAGGCGATCGCCGTGGCAGACGGGGCACGGCACTTCGCGCAGATACTCGGACCAGCGCTGGCGCTGTGCATCGGATTCCGCCTGCGTGTACTGGCGCTCGATGTAGGGGACGACACCCTCGAAGCCAGACGAGTAGCGCATCTCGCGTCCGTAGCGGTTTCGCCATTTGACGGTGACCTTGTAGTTCTCTCCGCGCAGGACAGCGTCCTTCACCTCGGCGCGGAGCTTGCGCCATGGCGTGTCCAGGGAGAACCCGAGGTCGTCGGCGAGACCGACGAGAAGCCGCTCGTAGTACTGGTAGAGGCCCTTGCCCTGGGTCGTCCAGGGAATGATGACACCCTCGTTGATCGAGAGGTCCTCGTCGCCGAGCATGAGTTCGACATCCACCGACATGCGCGTGCCGAGGCCCGAGCAGGCCGGACACGCACCGAACGGGGCGTTGAACGAGAACGTCCGCGGCTCGATCTCGGTCAGCTGCAGCGGGTGACCGTTCGGGCACGCGAGCTTCTCGCTGAAACTCTGCCAGGCGTCGTCGCCTTCTTCGTCGACGAAGTTCACCTGCATGATGCCGCCGGCGAGCCCCAGCGCGGTCTCGACGGAGTCGGTCACGCGGCTGAGGATGTCGGGGGCCGCGACGAGACGGTCGACGACCACGGCGATGTCGTGCTTGTAGCTCTTCTTCAGCGTCGGAGGCTCGGACAGCTGGATCAGGTCACCGTCGACGACGGCGCGCGCATACCCCTTCGCGGACAGCTCCTTGAAGAGGTCGACGAACTCCCCCTTCTTCTGCGTGACCACCGGTGCCACGATCTGGTAGCGCGTGCGCTCGGGCAGCTCCATCAGCTGGTCGGCGATCTGCTGCACCGTCTGGCGCTGGATCTCCGCGCCGCACTCCGGGCAGTGCGGCACCCCGATGCGGGCCCAGAGCAGTCGCATGTAGTCGTGGATCTCGGTGATCGTGCCCACCGTCGACCGAGGGTTGCGGTTGGTCGACTTCTGATCGATCGAGACGGCCGGACTCAGCCCCTCGATGAAGTCGACGTCGGGGCGGTCGACCTGGCCCAGGAACTGGCGAGCGTACGCGCTCAGCGACTCGACGTAGCGCCGCTGCCCTTCCGCGAAGATCGTGTCGAACGCGAGGCTCGACTTGCCCGATCCGGACAGTCCCGTGAACACGACGAGCGAGTCGCGCGGGATGTCGAGATCGACGTTCTTCAGGTTGTGGACGCGGGCTCCGCGGACGCTGAGTTTCGAGGCTGCGACGGGGACGATAGGCACCCGACAAGTCTAGGCGGGGCCTCCGACACGGGGCCCGGTGGGGCTGCGAGCAGAGCTACGCCGGACGAGGACCGGCGAAAGGAGCCAGCGCATCGCGCAGACCCGCGATCGACGCGACGTCCATGCCGACACGCGCCATGATCTGCTCCGGAACCTCGAGGGCGCGCTCCCGCAGCGTCGCCCCCTCCTCCGTTAGGGCGATGTCGAGCACGCGTTCGTCGTCCGGTCGACGCGATCGGGTGACCCTGCCCTGCGCTTCGAGACGCTTCACGAGCGGCGAGAGCGTGGCCGGCTCCATCGCCAGCTCCTCGGCGAGCTCGCCGAGCGAGCGCGGCGAGTCTTCCCAGAGCGCCAGCATCACCAGGTACTGCGGGTGGGTCAGCCCGAGCGGCTCCAGAACCGGCCGGTAGATCGACACCACGTTGCGGGCAGCCGTCACCAGAGCGAAGCACAGCTGGTTCTCGAGCTTCAACAGATCGTCTCGGGGGTCCACGCATCCATCCTAGTCATTATTTAGTACACTAATGATCATGACACGAAGCGATCCGGAGCGACCTCATCTGCGCGAGCGTGTGCGCGACGCCGGTGGCTGGTACTCCTACCTCAACACCCGCCTCATCCGTTTCGCCGGTCCCGCCTCGGTCGGCCCCTACGAGACCGACGCCGAACCCGTGCGCACCGAACGCGCCTGCCCGCTGTGCGGTCATCCGATGTCGGCGCACGAGTTCGACCGATCCGGACCGAAGCCTCTGATGCACTGTCCGTGACAGCCTCGTCGGCGGCGCACAGCCGCCGACGAACGCGACGCCGCTCGCGGTCAGTCGGCGGCGGCGCGGCGACGCGCCAGAGCCCATTCGACCTCGTCGGGGTCGCTGTGCGGAACGATGCCGTCGGCCATGATCTGGTGACGCTCGTCGCCCTTGCCGACGATCACGATCATGTCGCCCGCCCGCGCGAGGTCGACGGCGACGTGGATGGCCTCCGCCCGGCCGGCGACGTCATGCACCTCGGCGCTCGATCCACGCGTTCCCCGTACGACGGCGCGCCGGATCAGAGCCGGATCCTCGCTGGCCGGGTTGTCGTCGGTGACGATGACGACATCGGATGCCATGGCCGAGAAGCGACCCATGAGCGGCCGTTTGTGCGCGTCGCGATCCCCGTTCGATCCGATCACGGTGATGAGGCGGCCGGGCACCGACGGTCGCAGCGCGCACAGCAGTGCGTTGATCGCCTCGGGCTTGTGCCCCGCATCGATCACCACACGGAAATCCGCATCCACGGGCACGAACTGCACGCGCCCCTCCACCCCGGTGAAGCGCGCGATACCGGCGACCGACGCCTCCAGCGGGTGTCCGACGCGGTCGAGCGCAGCGACGGCCGACAGGATGTTGCTCACGGTGAAGGTGCCCGGAATGGGCGTCGTGAATCGAGCCGACTGTCCCTCCGGACCGACGACGGTGAACGACGACCCGTCGGGCCCGAGGTCGATGTCGATCGCCCTCCAGTCGGCGTCGCGCCCCTCGATCGAGAACGACTCGACGTTCAACTCGGGATCGGCGTGGAACCGACGCCCGGTCTGGTCGTCGATGTTCACGAGCCCCCGCCGCGACATCCGTGACGTGAACAGCTCGCGCTTGGTGTCACGGTAGGCCTGCTGGGTGCCGTGGAAGTCGAGGTGGTCGTGGCCGAGGTTCAGGAAGATCCCGACGTCGAAGACCATGCCGTCGAGCCGGTGCATCGCGATCGCATGACTCGAGACCTCCGAGACGACGACCTGCGCGCCGAGCTCGCCCATTCGGGCCAGGAGCGCCTGGAACTGGACCGACTCGGGCGTCGTCAGCTTCGACGGGAGCGGCTCACCGTCGATGCGGGCCCCCATCGATCCGATCACGCCGCTGTGCCGGGAGCCCAGCGCGGCATCGACCAGGTAGCTGGTGGAGGTCTTGCCCTGCGTGCCAGTGATCCCGATGGTCTTCAGCGTGTCGGCGGGAAAGCCGTAGAACCAGGCGGCGAGGGGGCCGAGGACGGGCCTCACGTCGGCCACCACCACGGTCGGCACACCGTCGGGCAGCAGGGCGGCACCGGCGGTGTCGGTGAGCACCGCGACAGCACCGTGGGCGATGGCTTCATCGGCGTAGGCGGCCCCGTGCGTCCGTGCACCGGGCAACGCGATGAACAGATCGCCCGGGACGACGGTCTGCGTGCTCAGTGCGACACCGGTGGCGACCGCCCCTCCGCGCACGTCGGAGGCACCGACTTCTCGAGCGATCTCGCCCAGGCCGTGCGGAGTCTCGCGCCGCGGTCGTGCATCGTTCTGGGTCGGATCACTCACTCCGTGACTTTACCAAGCACGCACACCACGCGCCCCGCGACCGGCCCCGTGTCCCCCCACTCGGCGTCCGGTCCGCAGCGCGCGAGTCGCGCCCGGAGCCCCGGGAGCCTCGGATCAGGCGTGCCCGGCACGCTCCATCGCCCGCAGCTCCTTCTTGAGATCCTGCACTTCGTCGCGGAGGCGCCCCGCGAGCTCGAACTTGAGCTCGGACGCCGCAGCGAGCATCTGCGCGGT
This sequence comes from Microbacterium dextranolyticum, assembly GCF_016907295.1. Lineage (NCBI taxonomy): Bacteria > Bacillati > Actinomycetota > Actinomycetes > Micrococcales > Microbacteriaceae > Microbacterium > Microbacterium dextranolyticum. The sequence goes on along the minus strand of NZ_JAFBBR010000001.1, from coordinate 1,275,409 downwards.
GAGGTCCTCGATGGTCGCCTCGATCTGCTGGGCGCCCTCGGCGGCGAGACCTTCGCGGCGCAGCTGGGGCGTGGGGCTCTTGCCCTTGCCCGACTTGTTCTTCGCGGTCGCGCGCCCGCCCAGCAGATCCTGCGTGTCGGATGCCTCGCGGGCCAGAGCGTCGGTGATGTCGGCGATCTTCTTGCGCAACGGCTGCGGGTCGATGCCGTGCTCGAGGTTGTACGCGATCTGCTTGTCTCGGCGGCGGTCGGTTTCGTCGATCGCGGCGCGCATCGAGTCCGTCATGTTGTCGGCGTACATGTGCACCTCGCCCGACACATTGCGGGCGGCGCGACCGATCGTCTGGATGAGGGAGGTGCCGCTGCGCAGAAACCCCTCCTTGTCGGCGTCGAGGATCGCGACGAGCGAGACCTCGGGCAGGTCGAGCCCCTCGCGCAGCAGGTTGATGCCGACGAGCACGTCGTAGACGCCCTGCCGCAGCTCGGTGAGCAGCTCGACGCGCCGCAGCGTATCGACGTCGGAGTGCAGATAGCGCACGCGCACACCGTGTTCGCCGAGGAAGTCGGTGAGCTCTTCCGCCATCTTCTTGGTGAGCGTCGTGACGAGCACGCGCTCGTCACGCCCCACACGGATGCGGATCTCTTCGAGCAGATCGTCGATCTGACCCTTCGAGGGCTTCACGATGATCTGCGGATCGACGAGGCCCGTCGGACGGATGATCTGCTCGACGACGCCGTCGGCGATACCCATCTCATACCGGCCGGGGGTCGCCGAGAGGTAGACCGTCTGGCCGACGCGTTCCTTGAACTCGTCGAAGCGGAGCGGACGGTTGTCCATCGCGCTCGGCAGCCGGAAGCCGTGGTCGACGAGGGTGCGCTTGCGCGAGGCATCCCCCTCGTACATCGCGCCGATCTGCGGGACCGTCACGTGCGACTCGTCGATGACCATCAGGAAGTCGTCGGGGAAGAAGTCGAGGAGCGTGTGCGGGGGTTCGCCCGCCTCCCGTCCGTCGATATGGCGCGAGTAGTTCTCGATGCCCGAGCAGAAGCCGAGCTGCTGGAGCATCTCGAGGTCGAAGGTGGTGCGCATGCGCAGGCGCTGGGCCTCCAGCAGCTTGCCCTGGCCTTCGAGCTCTTTCAGACGCCCCCCGAGCTCCTCCTCGATCGTTCCGATGGCGCGGTGCACCGTGTCGGTGCCCGCGACGTAGTGCGACGCGGGGAAGATCGGCACCGAGTCGAGCTTCTGCACGATGTCGCCGGTGAGGGGATGCAGCATGTACAGTGCTTCGATCTCATCGCCGAACAGCTCGATGCGCACGGCGTACTCCTCGTACACCGGGATGATCTCGATCGTGTCGCCGCGCACGCGGAAGTTCCCGCGCGAGAAATCCACATCGTTGCGGTTGTACTGCATGGCGATGAACTTGCGGATGAGCGCGTCGCGGTCGTAGCGCTCCCCCACCTGCAGTGCGACCATGGCACGCAGGTACTCCTCGGGCGCACCGAGTCCGTAGATGCACGAGACCGTGCTGACCACCACGACGTCGCGGCGACTCAGCAGCGAGTTCGTCGTCGAGTGACGCAGGCGCTCGACCTCGGCATTGATCGACGAGTCCTTCTCGATGAAGGTGTCCGTCTGCGGGACGTACGCCTCGGGCTGGTAGTAGTCGTAGTAGCTGACGAAGTACTCGACCGCGTTGTGCGGCATGAGGTCGCGGAACTCGTTCGCCAGCTGGGCCGCGAGGGTCTTGTTGTGCGCCAGGACGAGCGTCGGGCGCTGCACCTGCTCGATGAGCCACGCCGTCGTGGCGGACTTTCCGGTTCCCGTCGCGCCGAGCAGCACGATATCGGTCTCGCCGGCGTTGATCCGCGCCGCGAGGTCGGCGATCGCTTTCGGCTGGTCACCGCTCGGAGAGTACTCGCTCACGACCTCGAACGGACGGACGGATCGCGTGGTCTGCATGCACCCAGCGTAGGCGGGGCCTCAGACACCGGGCGCGGTGTTCGCCGTCGGCCGGAATGCGAGGCGGCTACCGACCGCCCGAACCGAGCGCATCCGACGCCCCGGACGTCGTCGATGAGGCGAGGCGGCGCCACAGCGCGTCGGTCTGCGACAGTGTGCGATCGAGCGTGCCCGACGTGTCGATCACGATGTCGGCGACCTCCCGCCGGCGCTCATCGCTGACCTGCGCGGCGATCCGCGCGTCGGCGTCGGCGACACTCATCCCCCGCAGCTCGACGAGGCGCCGCGCGCGCACCGGCGCCGGGGCGTCGGCGACGACCACGAGGTCCCACGGGTCCTCGACCCGCGCCTCGACGAGCAGCGGCACGTCGTAGACCACGACCGCCGCAGGATCGGCGGCGAAGGCATCCGCGAACCGCCGCGCCGACTCCCGCTGGACGGCAGGGTGCACGATCGCGTTCAGGCGCGCTCGGGCCTCATCGTCGCCGAAGACGATCGACCCGAGACCGGCCCGGTCGAGTACCCCGCCCGCACCGATGAGGTGGGCACCGAAGGCATCCGCGATCCGGCTCAGGACCGGCGAGCCGGGGCTCTGGACGTCGCGCACGATGGCGTCCGCATCCACGATCACGGCACCGTGCTCGGCGAGCCGGCGGGCGATCGTGGATTTGCCGGAGCCGATTCCTCCGGTGAGCGCGACGAGAGGCATGCCTAGAAGGATGCCACGGTCCCGGACCCGCCGTCCGCCGCAGCGGGGGCGCTCGCCACGATGACCGAGGCCTCCGCCGTCTGCGATGCCCGGTGCGCGGCATCTCGGGCGGTCCGCAGCAGCACATCGGGGTCGTGCCCGACGATGCCCGACAGTGCCACACCGATGCCGATGGCGGCGAGCCTGCCCTGCGGGACCTCCGCCAGCTCGTCCAGGACCCCGCGGTAGAGAGCACCGCCGATGCGACGCGCGTCGGCC